>PFUG01000241.1 GCA_002789955.1 Deltaproteobacteria bacterium CG_4_9_14_3_um_filter_63_12
CCTGCGGCGGCAGCGTCTCGTCCCGGAACTCGACCACGCCGTTGCGCCCCTCCCCTGCCGGCCAGCCGGCGGCCAGGTGCACGGCACGGTGGTCTTGCACGAGAAACACCGAGCCCAAGTCGATGAGCCCGTCCGGGAGCGGGCTCCAGGCGGCGTCTTCGTAAGCCTTCGACGAGAAAACGAAATCGGCCTCGGTGTAGCGCACCAGCTCCTTCCCCAGCGCCGGCCGATAGGCCATGAGCCCCGCCGTGCGCGGCACCTGGATGGCGATGGCCGAATGGTCCTCGTAGCAGTCGGGCGCCTCGTGCCGAGTCAAACAGTCGTCGAAGCTCGCCTGCGCGCCGTCGACCGCCGGCCAGTCGACCTGCAACAAGGTCCGCGTCTGCCCCTCGACCACGACCTGAAACCACTCGACCTGCACGTCCCTGCCCCCATCCTCGACGACCTCGACGGTGAATTCTGGGGCGCTGGGTTCTTGCTCGCCGACCGCCGGAAGCGAGTCCAGCGCCACGACGTCACCTGAGCGCACGTCGAGCTGCAGCGCCGCCGCGTTCGACTCGAAGAGCTCTCGCAGCAACTCGCGCCGGGCCAGCTGCGCCGCCGCACGGCAATGACGCAAACCGTACTCGATCTCGGCAAACCAAGGATTGACGCCACGCGCATCGGACACCTCGCCCAACAGCAGCTCTCGCCAAGCGTGGTCGAGGGCGGCGAGTCGGGTGGCGTTGGCGGTGTGGGGCGGGCGATCGACCAGGGTTTGCAAGGCCAGGACTTGGTCTCGGGCCTCGAAGCAGGTGGTCAGCACCTGGTTGTCGCGCTCTTGGCGGGCCCAGATGTCCCCTCCCCCACCGAGCCAACGCAGGGGCCCGCGCGTGGTGCCCGGCTGCCAGGTGCCGTCGATGAAGGGCGGCATGATCGCCGGCGTCGCCCCAGTGGCCTTGACGGCGTCGAGGTAGTCGGAAACACGTCCGACGCGGAAGCCGCGCTGTTCGGCGCACTGCAGCTCGAACTCGTAGTTCTGCACGGCGCTGTCGCTGGTGACGAAGAGCTTGCCGGCGTAGGGGTTCAGGTTGTTCGTCGCGAGCAGCTCGCCGTCGTCGAAGAAGTTCCACTCCAGGTCGACCGTCTCCCCAAACAGCGAGCGGGGCAGCACGACGTCGAGCCCGGAGACCTGGAAGTAGGGCTGGTTTTGGAGGTCGGCCTGGTAGAACCCCTGGAGATTGCGGGCCATGATCATGACCGCGTCCGGCCGGACCTCTTTCAGCCAGGCGGCAAAGCCCTCGCCGAACTGTCCTTCTTGGGTAAAGACGACGGGCGAGAGCACGAGCCCGGCGGCGTCAAAGCTGGCCTTGGTGCGGCGCCAACTCTCGTCCATGTCTTCGCGCCCGAAAGCCAAGAAGAACTGGTCGCTCCAGTGGATCGAGGCCAGCTCGAGCTGTCCTGTGGCGTTGAGAGCCCGCATACGGGCCAGGACGTCGGGCTGGCGCTCTCGAATGATGTCGACCATGAGGCCCTGCATCTCGAGGGTCAGGGCCATGGAGGGGTTGCGCTCGAGGACGCCGAGCAGCGGCGCCATGCTCTCGACGATGATGCGGTCCTCGGCCTCGGTCTCGCTGATGTCGGTCTGGTCGGTGAAGCCCGGGAAACCGAGGCCGTAGCGGGCAAAACCTTCGAGCCCGCCGGCCACGTATTGAACGTTGAAGTGGAAGACCGACAGGCTCCAGCGTCCGGCTGCGGGCGTCGTTCCACCGGGCCCGTGCGGGCATTCGGGCGGGATGGGGGGCTCGTCTATTGTGGCGTCCTGATCGGGCTCTGTGCCTTGGTCGTTGGTCTCCGCGGCGTCGAGGTCGAGCTCTGTGTCGAGGTCGACGAGCGCGTCCACGTCGAGCACTTCGGCGAGGTCGGGGCTGGCGGTGTCAGAGTCGACGGGGCTGAGAGAGTCGCAGGCTGCCGCGAGCACGATCGTCGAAGCCCAGAGTGCGAGCCCCAAAAGCAAGGGGTTCACGCAGAGGCGCTGAGGCGCAGAGGACGCGGGCTTGGGGTCCTGGGGGCTGGTATTTGGTCTTCGAGTCTCGGCAAGCGCTGAGGGTTTGGAAAAAGCGCGCATTGGGTCTCTTGGTCAGGGGCGAGGCCAGCCGGGCTCGGCGCGCAGGGCCTCGGAGAGGGCGAGTTTGTCGGCCTCGTCGAGCCAGCTCGAGGCGACGGCGTTTTGGATGAGGGCGGCGATGTCGCTCAGCTCGAAGCCGAAGGTCTGGCTGAGCGCGCGGTATTCGGCGGCCAGCGAGGTGTGGAACATGGCTGGGTCGTCGGTGTTGACGCTGGTCACGACGCTGGCGGCGAGGAGCTCGCGCAGGGGGTGGGCGTCGAGGTTCGGGATGGCGCCGGTGCGCAGGTTCGAGATGGGACAAGCCTCGACCGCGACGCCGCGGGCGGCGAGGACCTCGAAGAGCTCGGGGTCTTCGGCGATGCGGGTGGCGTGACCGAGGCGGTCGACCTCGAGGGCGTTCAGTGCGCCCCAGATGGACGCCGCGCCCGCGGCTTCGCCGGCGTGTGCGGAGGTGCGCAGGCCGAGCTGTCGCGCGCGGTGGTAGACCTCGGCGTAGGGCTCCGGTGGGTAGCGGTGCTCGGAGCCACCCAGGGTGATGCCGACGACGCCGCGGTCGAGGACCTCGGCGAGGGCGGAGAGGGTCTTGCCGCTGCGGTTGGGGCCCATGTCGCGGACGAGGTCGGCGACGAGCTGGATGCGCACGCCCTGGACCTCGTCGAGGCCGCTGCGAACGGCCTCGGTGATGGCTTGAATGGAGACGCCGGTGCGGTAGAAATCGCTGGGGGAGAAGATGACCTCGGCGTAGCGGATGCGCTGTCGGGCGAAGTCGCGGGCGACGGCGGCTGCGATGAGGCGGAAGTCGTCGGCTTCGCGGATGAACTGGTTTTTCCAGACCCAGGTGTCGATGAAGTGGGGGAAGTCGCGGTAGGCGAACTTGGCTTCGAGCTCGGCGAGGGTCTGCGGGGCGGCGAGGCCGTTCGTCCCGCGGTATTTTTCGACGAGCTGCCAGAGGGTCGGCAGGGGAATGGAACCCTCGAGGTGGACGTGCAGCTCGACCTTGGGGAGTCGGTCGAAGGCGTCTTCAGTGGGGAGCGTCATGGGTTCGAGGGGGTGGCGGGCGCGGACGCGGCGGCGGGCGCGTTGGTCGCCGAGTCGAGCTCATGGGTCATCCGAGAGGCCTATTGTGTGGGGTCGCCGCGCGCGACCAGGAGGGAATCTACCCAGGAACAAGGTCGGAGGGCAACCGTAGGGGCAGGCCTGTGCCTGCGCCATCTGGTGGGCAGGCCTGTGCCTGCCCCTCGCTGGTGCGCAGGCCTGTGCCTGCCCCTGGTGTGCGCTCTCAGAACGCGAACGAGGCGTCGACGCCACTTACGAACCCGCCAGTGACGGCCTCCGTGCGTGCGGCGTAGCCGCCGCGCAGCCCCAGCGTCAGCGCCTCGTTGACCTCGAAGCCGACGTCGAGGATGAGACGTGTGGAGAGGGCGCTCTCGACGTCGTAGCTGCTGCCGTCGGGCGTGCTGACGGCGTAGCTCAGCGTCGGACGTTCGGTGGCCTCGATGGTGAAGGCCATGGGGAAGCGGGGCACGGTGTCCCAAGCGAAGGTGAGAAAGCCGCGGGCGCCGATGGTGCTCATCCAGTCGAAGCCCAAGGCCAGGTGAGTGGCCCAATGCGGACCGATGCGGACCTCGCCGCCAACCCCAGCCGCGAAGCCGTCTTGGGTCGCGCCGAGGTGCAGCCGTGCGGCGGCGGAGAAGAGACGATGGAGCTCGAACTCGACCTCACCGAAGCCAGAGTTCATGCCGGGAGCGTCGCTGGTGTTGTCGATCTTGTAGCCGTCGACCTCGGGGATGCTGCCCCGCATGATGTTGACGCCGAAACGAATGGCGTAGAGTGCTCCAAGGGTGCGGTAGGTGTAGTCCACCGACGTGGACCAGAACCAATCGGTGAAGCTGTCGACCTTCAGTTCGCCTTCGTTGAGAACCACGGAAGACGGGGAGATGGAGACTCCGAAGAAGCTGACTTCGCCATCCACGTGAAACTCTGAGCGCTTGCCGTGATGTCTGGCGAGGCGGTCGTTGAGGCGGGTCTCTGGAGTCTCGCCTTGTACGACGACCGGATAGGGGAAGGCTTCGTCGGCGAAGTTCGAAGTGCGCACCCCGTCGCGGTTCTTCGAGGCGATGAAGTATTCGATCCCGGGTGGCTGGAGCAGCTCGCCTTCGACCTGGGCGAGATAGACCTCACCCTCTTGACGCCGAAGGGCGATCTGACAGAAGGGGTGCGGACTCTGGTCGAGAGTGTACCCTGCGGCCTTACAACGCTGATCGAAGTTGCGTCGCCGAAAGGGAGTCTCGTCCACAGGGCGTAAAGCGACCCACGCTTCCTCGAGGGTCCAGTCACCGTTGATGACGACCTTGAGCGGGGCGGCTGCGCCCGCGACGAGAGCGTTGGGCGGGATATGGAAAATGGTCAGGCGGGTGCTGAGCTGCGTTTCGTCGAGCAGGGGCTCGGCGAGCGCGACACTTGACGATGCGAGGATGGCCAGAAGGCAGAGCGGCGCGAGGGTCGAAAGCTTCCAAACGGTTTGTTTTGTTTTCATTGTTTCCTCACCACGTGAGCACGGCTGCGGTGCCCAGCGACAGGCCCCAATGGTTGATGGTTCGGGCGTTCCAGCCGGTGGTCACCGAGACGGACAAGAGCTCTCCGAAGCGGTAGCCGATGCCAGCGTTGAGGCTCACGCCGATGTCTTCGCCGACCGGCAGGTTGGTGGCGACGACGGCGGCGGTGATGGGGATGCGTTCGATTTCGTTGAGGACGAGCTCGATCCAGCCCTCGTTGCCGACGCTCTCCATGGCCGTGATGCCGGCGTTGAGGTGGGTTCCTTCGTCGTCGCCGATGCGCAGGATGGCGCCGCCACCTACGGTGGTCTGGCCGCGGTCCTGGTCGTCGAGGTGGCCGTTGCCCAGGGAGAGGCGCAGCCCAAGTCCGACGTACTCGTGGAGCTCGAGCTCGACCTCGCCGCTGCCGTAGTTGATGCTGCGGGTGATGGTGTCCCCCGTGTCCTCGAGGGTCTTCACGGTGCCGCCCGTGCCCTCGAAGACGCCGACGCCGATGGTGAACTTGTGCAGGCTTTTGAAGTCGACGAGGTAGGCGACGTCGGCCTCGAAGCGCAGGTAGGCGTCTTTGGCGGCGGACGAGAGCCAGAAATCGACCACCTCGAAGGCGACAGAGGCTTGGGTCCTGTTGGTCTCGTCGACGACGTCGAGCTTGGGCTCTGTGACCGTGACCACCAACGGTTGGCTGAACCGTCCCGCGACCGCCTGGGCAACCCCGTCCATGCGTACGACTTCGGCGATGAGCTCGACTGAGCCTGCTTGCTTCCACTCTTGGTCGATCTGGAGCTGCCAGTTGAAGTCTCCCTCGCGGCTCATTGGGAGGGTGGTGAAGGCTGGCTCTCCAGTGTGGCGAATGAGGAGGCGGACCTGGGCGACGCGTTCGGTCTGGAGTACGGAGACGTTGACGGTGAAGGGTTCGTTGACGCCGAGGGCGCTCGGCCCGCTGAAGCGCGCCGTCAGCTCGGGAGAGGGTTCCTCAGTCTCGACGATGTTAGGTTGGCGTTCGGCTTCGTTCTGCGCCTGCAACCAATCGATCTCGCTGTATACCGCTGAGGTGTACGGGCTGTAGGGGTTATTGCTGAGGTAGCTCCTCCAAGCCAAGATTCTTTCGTCGTAGGTTTTGCCCAGAGTCTCAGCGAAAGCAGTTTCGAGCTCTCCGGTTGCCGGGTCGGTCTCTTCGCATTCCTGGGGGTTGAGAAGGGGAGCCTCCTCATCGACTTTGGCGGGGACAAAGCTGGACACGTCGAAGACGACGAAGTCGCCAAGGGCGGGCGCGCGCTCGAGACCATTGAACGCGGTGGCGATGGAGAGCAGCTCGCCGACTTGGGAGAGCGTGACGGTGCCGATGGGGAAGCGGTCGACAATGACCTTTCCGGTTCCTGGGTGTTTGACTTCGACACGCCGGAAGAGCTCGACGACCGCATGGTCGGCGAGGCCGTCGGTGCGGCCGAGGTCAATGATGACCTCCGACGCTTGAACCTGAACAACGACGCCCTCGACGGCGGACGCCAGCCCAGGCGAGAGGCCGACGAAGGCGATAAGCATCATGGATGCAATGAGCTTCAACGGTGTGGTCATACTTTATCCTGAGGTTGGGGGAAGCAGTGAGGGACCTGGCGCGCAGGGGTGCACCTCCGCCTTGAAACAGTGGACGGTGTGGTGTTGGCTGCGCGCTTGCCCCAGAAAGTGCGAAGGAATTTGCGCGGTTTGCCTTCAAGGGGGCCCTGTTTGGAGCCCTGCAGCGAGTGTTGGGGTCGGACATCGCAAGGACCGAGCCAACCTCGGTGTTGCCGAGACCTCCTATTCGAACCCCCTGCAGCGTGTATCGGGGTCGGACATCGCAAGGACCGAGCCAACCTCGGTGTTGCCCCCGTGCCTACGCGCGAGCGCCGGCTGTTTCGGTTCGCGTCGGGGTCTGCTAGTAGAGGGGTGTCCGTTGCGCATGACCTGCGGAGGAGGCTCAGATTGAGCGACGACCTGCCCCCAGATGACCCAAAAACGCACGACCCGAGCGAAGGCGAGGCCTCGCAGCTCGGCGAGCAAGAAAACGAAGACGATGGACTCGACGACGACGACGGTGATGAAGACGACGAGAACGTTCAGGACGTCGCGCTGGGGATCGGTGGAGAGTTCCTGAGTTTGCTGATGAGCACGTTGATGGAGAAAGTGCGGGGCTCTTTGTCCAACGTGAAGGTGAGCCTGGAGAGCGATGGGCTGTTGGACCAGCTGCTCTCGAACGTGGTGGTCGACGTCGATCCGGCGTTGCAGACCCAATCCTCGCCTGAGCCCGAGCGCTCGGACCCCTCGCAGCCTGGACGCAACAACGTCATCGACCTCGCCGCCGAGCGGAACCGACGGCGCGGCTTCAACCGCATCGTTGATCTCCGCGAGATGTTGAAGAGCCAGCTGGCGGACTTCGTTCGTTCCCACGAGGAGATCGAGGTGTCGGTAGAGGACGGCGTCAGGACGATCAACCTCGACTCCGCATTCCTCTCGAAGTATGGCGCCGAGTTGGCTCCGACGCTGCTCACAGGGGTGATTCAGACGATCAGGGGTGGAGAGGTCGAAGAGAAGGAACCGCAAGAACAAGACGAACCCGCTGCCCCCCTCGCGGTGACCTTCGACCTTGGAAGCCTTCTCTTTTCGCTGTTCTCCGCTCGAAAATCAGAGGGCGCACCAATACCAACTGTGGAGAGCACTCCACATCTGAGACCGGTTCCAGACCCTGAGGACTGATTCTCGTGGGGGGGGCCCGCATAGAATTGCCGAGCGGACGGCCGATGTTGGCAGCGCAAGCGACTGAAATGGATTCGAATCGAACTTGTTGAATGGCTGGAATCTCTTGACGGTGAGTGACGCTCACTGAGCGGCTCTGCGTGGTTGGGCGCGAGAGAGACTCGCAAGAAAGAGCCAATGGAGGTCCACGTTGGGCCGAACAAAGAAACGTGCATGGCGGCACAGCCTCTACGCACGCGCGACACTGTTCCTGATCTTGGGGGCGGGGGCCGTGTTGGGGGCCGCCTTTGTGCTGTCCTCGCTGATGGTCGACGACTCCGTGGGACGTCTGCTCGGCGAGCGCATGGGGCTGGCCCGAACTGCTGGGGTTTTCCTGGAAGATCGCATTCACAACGATCTCAAGAACCTCGAGACGCGGGTGGCCCCCGTGATGCGG
The DNA here is from genome assembly GCA_002789955.1 of Deltaproteobacteria bacterium CG_4_9_14_3_um_filter_63_12. Taxonomy (GTDB): domain Bacteria; phylum Myxococcota_A; class Bradymonadia; order UBA4248; family UM-FILTER-63-12; genus UM-FILTER-63-12. The sequence continues at coordinate 7,832 of PFUG01000241.1, forward strand.
GCGGGACGGACCGACACCTGGAACGAAGAGCTGACCCTGGCGCTGCTCGACGAGTATGGGACGACCCTCTTCTCCGAGGGGGTGTTCGTGCTCGATCGCACCAAGCAGATGACGGTCGACGTCCCCAGCGTCCGTGAGGACTTGGAGGAGGCCCATGTCGATCTGGAGCGCTTGGCGAGCGAGGCCGAGGTGAGTAGAGGCATGGTAAGCACGCCCCTGGTCGAGTTGGGGCATCGCAAAGTGCTGGTGATGGTCATGCCAGTCGGCGGCCAGAATGAACGGCCCGTCGACGGCTACATCGGCGGCTTGTTGCAGCCGGCGGCCATGAACATCTTGGCGCCCCTGAGCCGAGCCCGGGCAGACACCGGCGTCGAGCTCGATCTGGTGGACCGCAAAGGCGTCGTCGTTGCTTCCACGGCCCAACATGGGCTCTTCCGTTACAGCGACCACAACCGCGTGCTCGCCGAGGCCATCGACGAGGGTGCGGAGATCGAGGGACAGTGCCACAGCTGCCATGAACAGGCCGGCGGCGAGATCGAGGAGCCCCAGGCCGACATCTTGGCCTTCTCGCCCTTGCCCAGCATGGGCCTCGGCCTGGCGGTTCACCAACCGGAGAGCGAGGCCCTCGCCCCCGCTTTCGCGCTGCGCAAGCAGCTCTTCGTCGTGGGCCTGGCCTTCGTCGCGCTCTTTCTCTTGTTCGCCGGGCTCTCGGTGCGGGCCGTGGTGCGGCCGGTCACGCGGCTGACCGAGGCCGTCCGAGAGGACAAAGACGACGTCCGCCCCTTGGTGTTGCCCTCCACCAGCCACGACGAGGTCGGGGAGCTCGCCACCGCGCTGCTCCTTTGGCGCCAACGCATGCTGCTCTCGATGCGCAGCGCTGAGCGCTCGAGAGAAGCCCTGGACGTCGAGACCGAGAACACCCGTCGGCACCTCGAGGCCCTCGAAGACATCGTCGTGCAATCGAGCGCCGGTGGGGACATGCAGGCCATCGTCGAACACGGCCTCGAGGAGACCTTGTCGCTGCTCGGGTTGCCCGAGGGGATTCTTCAGATCCGCTACCGCGAGCGCGTCTTCACCTCCACGCAGGAGATCACAGAGAGCCAAGTCACGTGCTTGCTCGAGGTCTGTCGTCACGTCTTCGAGGCGCCCGCTGGCGCCGACCAGGGTCCTACGAACGAGTATCGCATGAAGGTCCTCGAACTCTCCAAGCTCACCCTGCCCTGTTGCCTCGGAACGACCGGGATGTTCACGGCCGCGGTCTTGCGAGGTTCGCCCGACTTCTCTCTCATCGCCGTGGTTGGCGACAAGAACGGCAAGACGCCCGCCGAGGAACGCTGGCTGCGGTCCCTGCTGCAGCACATTACGATGTGGGCGACGAACCGACTGCGCCGCGAGCTCGACCAAGAGCGGCAGGAACAAAATCGCCAATACCTGCATCGTGTGCTGAAAGCGCAAGAAGCCGAGCGCCGCCGCGTCGCTCGAGAGCTGCACGACACCGTGGCGCAGGACCTAGCCGCGTTGCGTCTCGAGGTCGAGAGGTTGGGCAACCACGCCGAGTCCGCCCACCTCAAGGCGGAGCTTGCGACCCTCGAAGGGCGGGTTCAGGAGAACCTGAGGCTCGTGCGCAACATCCTCCTCGACCTGCGGCTCTCGGTCTTGGAGAGCATGGGGTTCTTGCCAACTTTGCAGTGGCACCTCGAAAGAGTCGAGCGAGAGCAGGGCGTTCGCGGTACTCTGGAGATCGACGGCGACGAACGCGAGCTCGACTACGAGACCGCGATCACCCTCTTCCGCATCTTTCAGGAGTCCGTCCTCAACGCCGTTCAGCACGGCAAAGCCGAACACATCATGGTGAGCGTCTTGTTTGGGGAGTCCGAGATCAAGCTGGTCGTCGAAGACGATGGGTGCGGCTTCGACCCGAACGCTTACGGCGACGGCCCTGTTGTGGCCGAGCACGGTCTCGGCCTGCTCGGCCTCAAGGAACGGGCGCGGCTGCTCGGGGGCCTAGCGACGATCTCGTCGAGTCCAGGGGAAGGCACGACGGTGACCGTCACAGCCCCGCTCCATCGAGATGCCTCTTCGATCGGAAACACAATGGGGGAGTCATGAACAACGGGATTCGCACCGTGATCGCCGACGATCACGTGGTCCTCAGGGTCGGCCTCAAAGCGTTTCTCGAGGAGCAGACCGACCCAGGCATCCACGTCGTCGGCGACAGTTCTACTGGCGAGGGCGCCATCGAGCTCGTGCAATCGAAACACGCGGATTTGCTCTTGCTCGACCTCTCCATGCCAGGGCTCGGTGGCATCGGCACGACGTTGGAGCTGCGGCGACTCGGGAGCACGGTGCGCATCCTCATCCTCACGCAGTACGCCGAGGCCGTTTACGCCCGGCGTGCGCTTGAGGCCGGCGCCAACGGCTACATGCTCAAGACCGCCCGCGGCGAGGAGCTGCTGGCCGCCATTCGCGCGGTCATCGGTGGAGGCACCTACATCGACCCGGCGGTCGCTGGCCTCCTCATGGCGCCGTCGCTCAGCGGTGGTCCCACTCCCAACTCCGAACGAGAGGTCTACGCCAGCCTCACGCCGCGCGAACGACAGGTGCTGACCTTGGTCGCCGAGGGTTTTTCGAACAAGGAAATCGCCGAGGCCTTAGATGTCGCGGTCAAGACCGCCATGGCCCACCGCGCCAACATGATGGACAAAATCGGCATTCACAATCGCTCCAAACTGGTCCAGTTCGCCATTCGAATGGGGCTTGTCACCATGGACGAGAAGCCGAGCTCCTGACCTCGGCCCTAAGCTTTGGGATCGACGTGCCTATTGGCCGTTCAGCGCGCGTCGGACGGCCTCGCGCAACGTGTCGATGGGCTGCGCGCCAACGAAGCGCTCGCCGTTGATGAACACGACGGGCACACCCTTGACCTCGAGGGAGGCCCCAATCGCCAGGTCTCCGGCAATGGCGGTGCGGGCTGCGTCGCTAGCCATGTCCGTCCGCCATTGGTTGAGGTCGAGCCCAGTATCGGCTGCTGTGGCCAAATAGAGGGCGTTGCCCAGGGACGACTGGTTGGCGAAGAGCCGAATCGCGACCTCCATGGCCTTGCCTTGTTGTCCCGCGGCCCACACCGCCTGAGCCGCAGGCATCGCCTGGGCGTGGAACCCCAGCGGGTTGTGGTAGAGCGCGACGGCGATTGGGCTGCCAAACTCCATGCGCAGTTGCCAAATGCTGTCGTCGAGCCTCTGGCAGAAGGGGCACTGGAAGTCGGTGAAGACGGCGAGCATCACTGGGGCGTCTGGGTCTCCGGCGATGGTGTGGTCTCTGGCGTCGAGCGTGACACGCGAGTCTGTTTGTGTGGCCACCCTGTCGGCGTTTGGCGAGTTCTGGCCACGCGGGGCGGCCGGCGCAGTCGACTGAGCAGGAACCTCCTCGTCTGTGCCGATGCTCAAGCCGTTGAAGACTGCACCTGCCACAACCGAGGCGCCAACGATCAGGCCTAGGACAATGGTCCAGCGGGCTGAGGGAATGGCCGACTTGCTCTTCGCCGGTTTTGCCGTGGCAGCCGCTCGCTCACGTTCTGCTTCTGCGGCAATTCGCCGCGCTCTGGTACGCTCGGCGGCCTTGGCGACTTTCTCGGCGCGCTCGGTGGCCTCTTTGGCCAGCTGCTCGCGGGCTAGCCTTCGAACGCTCGCCTCGCGCTCGCCGCGTGCCTGTTTGTCGTGCGCTTCACTGCGCTTGTGATTGCGCTCGGCTTCGAGGGAGCTCTCCTGTTGGACCCTCTGCGCGGCGACTCTGCGCCGCTGGAGCGCATCTGCGCGAGCGCCGACGACACAGACGAAACGAGTGCGAGCCGCAGCCAGCTCGGCCGGCGGCACAGCCAACTCGTCCGGCGGCGTGGCCAGGGCTCGACGAACCTCGGCGACGTTGCGGAAGCGGTCCTCGACGATGGGCTCGATGAGCTTGCGCAGGACGTACTTGAAGGCGTCGCTGACGTTCACCATGGGCTCGAACTGCAGCCGCATGCGCTCGACCGGGAAGTCGGTCACGTCGCGCTGGCTCAGCACGGTGATCAGCGTCATGCCCAGCCCGAAGAGGTCCGACGCCGGCTCGGCCCGCCCGCCGAGCTGCTCCATGGGGACGAAGCCAGCGGTCCCCACCATGGTGCCGTCCGCGACCGAGCGGTCGATTCCCGTCCCCCGCGCCGTGTCGAAGTCGATCAACACCGGCTTGCCGTCGGGCCGCAGGATGATGTTGGAGGGCTTGATGTCGCGATGGATGATGGGCGGCGAGAAGTGGTGCAGGTACTCGAGGATGTCGAGCATGCTCTCGAGCAAGGTGCGAGCGGACTCCTCGTCGAAGCGCAGGCCATCGGCGACGGCGTTGGGGAGGTTCGTCCCCTCGACGAGCTCCTGGACCAAGGCGACGCAGGGGACGCCGCGCAGGTCGGTGTCGATCCGGTCGAAGACCTTTGGCACCCCCGGATGCTCTAGACCGCGCAGGATGTCGAACTGGCGGTTGAACTGCTCCAACGCTTTCCAGTCGTCGAGCTGCTGGATGTTGAGCAGTTTCAGCGCGTGTCGTTTCCCAGTGCGGACATCCTCGACCTCGAAAACACGGGAGCTGCCGCCCGCGCCGAGGATTCGCCGGGCGAGGTAGCGCGCGACGAGACCGATCGCGGCACCGCAGCGGCTACAGGTGGCGTTGGGATTCGCTTCGCTGCTCGGGGTGCGGCAGCTGAAACAGAGAACGGGTTCGGGTCTGGGCATCGTGGGCTCGTGAACGGGTGGAGCCGGGAGTGTAGCGACAGCCAAGCTGAAAAACCAAGAGAATGCCCGACAACGGGCCTGCATCGCCCTCTACGTTGAGGGTGGCGGAGACTCGGGGTCTTGTCGGTCGGCGTCCGGCGCGGGCGTTCGTTCCCGGTGTCGGTCGTTGGACTCGCAAGCCCCAAAGCGGCTCCTTGTCTACGACTCAAGCCATGCGCGGGGTCACTGACCTCGGCGGCGAGCCCAGACGAGGCCGACTGCCAGGACGAGAAACCACGTCGCCCGAAGCCTTTGCCCCTTCGCGACCCCGCGTTCGGATCGCAAGACTCCACCGCACGAAAGTGAAGCGCGGAGGTTTGGACCAAAGCAGTCGCTCTACGTTGCACACTGGAACCAACCAGGCCAAACTCTCCTGACTCCCTCGAAAAGCCAGTGCTCGCCGCGACCGGCGAGCGTCTCACTTCGCAGGTTAGAACGATGCCTGACAAACGCGACCTCATCCTCGGCGTCCTCAGCGAGAAGCTGGGAATGGCTACGCCACGGCAGCTGGCCCACATCACCGCCACAAACGACGGCTCGATGGGCGACACGCTTGCGCAAGAGGCGAACTGGACCCAAGCCCGCCGCACTCTGATGGAGGGCTTGGTGGACGCAGCGCTGGGCGCGCATGGCGGCGATGTGGACGAGACGTTGGAGGCGTTCGGCGGTGAGGGTTCGCTGCTGCGTTCGTTCGGGGGCGCGCTGACGATGACCGCTGACGGGGACGTGCACGAGATCGCCATCGAAGAGGCCGACGAGGACCTGACCGCCGTGACGCCCGAGCCGCTGGGCCGCTATCGCAGCGGGGCTCACGGCACGGCGAGCGTCGAAGAGAGCGAGGAGCTCGGCCGCTGCGGGATCGGCCGCGTCGTCATCGCCTACGACTCGCATCTGGGACGCGAGGTGGCGCTCAAGGAGCTGCTCCCGGGTCGCGACGTGAGCAACACCCTCGACACCTTGTCGAGCCACACGATTCGTTTCCTCAGGGAGGCGCGGGTCACCGGCCAGCTCGAGCATCCGAACATCGTCCCGGTCTACGAGTTGGGACGACGCCCCGACGGCACGCTCTACTACACGATGAAGGTGGTGCGTGGACGCACGATGCGCGAGGTGCTCGACGGCAGCCAGGGGCTGCGCGACCGGCTCAAGTTGCTGCCGCACTTCGTCAGTCTCTGCCAGGCCCTGGCCTACGCCCACAGCCGAGGCGTGGTCCATCGAGACATCAAGCCGTCGAACGTCATGCTCGGAGAGTTCGGCGAGACCGTGCTCCTCGACTGGGGGCTGGCGAAGGTCAAGGGCGCCCGCGACCTCGGGGAGCGCGAGCTGGAGCGCAACGTCGAGCTGCTCAAGGACTCTTCGCCGAGCCAGACGGGCGCAGGCGAGATGTTGGGGACGCCTCTCTACATGAGCCCTGAGCAGGCCACCGGAAAGATCGAGCAGATCGACGCGCGGTCCGACGTCTGGAGCCTGGGCGCGATGTTCTACGAGATCCTCACGGGGGCCTCGCCCTTCGACGACGAGTCGCTGGTGCGCGTCGTTTACAACGTCATCCAAGCGAAGCCGACCGACATCAGCGAGCGCTGCCCCGAGGCGCCGCCTGAGTTGGCGGCGATCTGCCGACGTGCTTTGAGGAAAGAGCGCAACGACCGCTACAGCGACGCCAAAGCCATGGCGGACGAGGTCGAGGCCTACCTGACAGGAGACCGAGTCTCCTCTTACGAGTACAGCACCCGGGAGCTCATCTCTCGGTTCGCGAAGAAGCACCGCTCGGCGCTCGCGATCATTGGCGCGGCGAGCGTGCTCTTGGTGGTCATGGCCCTCTCGTTCATGGCCGCGTTGATGATCGAGCGAGACCGTGCTCGAGACGCGGAGCAAGAGGCCGTGGTGGCGCTCGAGCAGGCCACTGCCGCTCGCGCGCAGGCCGAAGATCTGGTGCAGTTCGTCCTCGTCGACATGCGTCGCAAGCTCGAGGCGGTTGGGCGCCTCGAGCTTATGGACGAGGTCGTGGCCCGAGTGACGGGGTACTACGAGCGCTCGGGGTTCCACAGCGACCACGACATCCTTCTGAAAGGCCGGGCACTGCTGGTCTTGGGCGATGTCCACAGGGCGCGTGGCGACCTGCAACGCTCTATCGAGGCCTTTGGTGTTGCAGTGACGAGCCTCGAACCTATGGCTGCAAACCCGGAGGTCGCGGTCCCGCTCATCGAAGCGTATGTCAACCGCGCCGACCTCACCTTGGACCTCGGGCGGTTCGAGGAGACGGCCGCAGACTTGAAGCGTGCGCTCGAAATTGGCGCGCTCAAACCCATCAAGAGCGCTGAGAACGGGGACCTGAAGTTCGCCCTGTCGAAGGTGCACATGGGGCTCGCCAGCCTGGCCGAAAAGACTGGAGACATTGCCAATAGTTTGGAAGAGATTGAGGCCGGCATCCGGCTGCGCAACGAGCTCGTACTGGCGGATGCAACACAAGTGGAGTGGGCCGCCTTCCTGGCCACGGCCTACCAGAACAAAGGTCGGCTCCTGTCCGACCAGGGGCACCTCGTGACCGCTCGCCAAGCCAACGACCGTGCGCTCGAAGGGCGACGTGAGCTGGTCGCCCAGGAGCCCCATAATACGGAGTTCAGGCGGGACCTCGCTCAATCCCTCAACGCCGCCGGTGAGCTCTACGTCACTCTCGGAGAGGATGCCTCGGCGCTCGCCGCCTTCCAAGAGGAAGAAGGACTGCGGCTCGAGCTGACTCGCCACGACCCCACCAACGCCCTTTGGCGAGAGGACTTGGCGAGCTGCCATTGGAGTCTGGGAGGGCTGTACCTGGACCAGGGGGACAACGCGGCCGCGAAAGTCCAATTCGAGGCGGTCGCCGCCGAGCTGGAGCCCCTCGTGGCCCAGAGCGCCAACAACCTCGCGCTGGCTCGGTTCCTCACCGTGACTCGCACGAACCTAGGCCGCATCGAGCTGAACACCCAACACCCCAGCGTCGCATGGCCGATCTTCGAGAGCTCCATCGCGTCGCTCCAGACGCTGACCCAAAGCGCCCCTCAGAACCTCTCGTGGCAGCGCGATCTCGTCGTGACGCTCAACTTGAAGGCCTCAGCGCTGCTGTCGCTCGGCCGGCCGGTGGAGGCCAGGGAGGCTTTCCGACAAGGACTGTTGTTGACCGAGGCGCTGAGCGACGGCGACCAAGAAAACCGGGTCTGGCTCCGCGACAAAGCCGTGAGCTACGAGCGGCTCGGTGACCTGAGTCGAGACCTGGGTGAGTTGGCTGCGGCCCAGGAGTGGTGGACAAAGGCCGAGACGGTCATGGTCTCACTCAACCAGCTTGAACCAGACCATCCAGAGTGGGCCGCTGAGCTCGAGGGCCTAAGGGGCCGCATCGCAGGGGAGACCGCGGCGAGCTCTCTCAATCAACTCTACGAACAGCGCCAGGATTTGGGCTTGAACCAGGTCTTTCAAAACAACGCACAGGAGGTCATCGAGCAGGACTTCTTCCTCGAAAGCAGCGACGGGATCAGTGCGATGGACCAGAACTTCGTAGCGCCCAGCCCAGCAGCGGTTCCTGGAATGCTTCCGCCGCAAGATATCCCAAGCGCCCCGTCGGCGCTCCCGCAGGACTTCCAAGGTCAGGGCGAAAGAGAGCCAGCCCCCCTGCGGCAGGAATTCGACGCCCCCGTACCTCCCCTCGAGGAGGTCCCCATGGAGCAAGACTTCGGTTATGAGGGCACGGACAAGACGGAAGACGTCCAGCCCATGAAGCAAAAGTTCGAAGGGAAGAAGACGAAGGGACAGGAGAGCGAGCAACGCTTCATCAAGGACAACGAGAAGAAGGG
>PFUG01000312.1 GCA_002789955.1 Deltaproteobacteria bacterium CG_4_9_14_3_um_filter_63_12
GCTGGGCGAGGCTCAGGATGGTCCTCACCAGCTCAGGGTCTTGGTAGAGCGAGAGCGCCAGCGACTCGTCCTCGGCCTCGACGCGGCTCAGTCGTTCTAAGAAGTGGACATCGTGACCCATAGAGACTCCCCGTTGTTTGCCATGGCACGTTCATGGCCCCGATGCGGCCGACGATAACCCATGAGGGTGGAGCTTACGAGTGACGGCTCGGACGGTTCCTGGGGTGGGGTTTATGGTCGTTGGGTCTTCGGGGCTGTGGTCGAGTGGGGTTCGATTTCAACGCAAGGTCGCAGAGTCGGCAGAGGCGCAAGGAGTGTTGTTTGTGTGCTGCGGTGCCTTGCCCCGATTCTGTGTTGGTTTTGGCATAGGGGTGCGGCGTGCCGAGCGAGCGCCTGTCGGTTCATGTTGTGGGGTGAGGTGCACCTTACTTCGCTCTTGAGCGGCGGCGCTTCGGCTTCCGGGGGCCGAGGCTCTGCTCCGTGCTGCTCCGCGACTCGTTTGCGGCGCAGCAGGCCTTGTATTTCTGCCCGCTGCCGCAGTGGCAAGGTGCGTTGCGGCTCGGCCTCGCACCTCGGGTGACCGGGCGAATGGCGCGGTAGAGGCGGTCCTCCCGCACCAAGTCCAGCACCACATCCAGCGGGACTGTCTTGGGGGCGCGGAACACGGTCTCGTACTCACGCGGAACGAAGAAGTCGCTCCCGTCAAATTCGGCGATGAGGGGAAAGAAGGAGCGCACCAATTGGACTCCGAAACGGTCGAAGGGCCCCTCGCATGTGACCAACGACCAGCGCAGCAACTCATCCGAGACCGTGTCGATGTGATCCGCCCAGCCGCTCGACACTAAAGCCTTTCCCACCAATTCCCTCGAGGCCTGCTTCAGCACCTCCAGATCGAGGTCCTTGTCGAGTTGATGGATGCAGGAGGTCAGCGTCTTGTTGCGATAGAGTTCCCATTCCACCCCCTCGACCGGCACTCTCCGCGCACGCTCGAGCAGACGCACGGCCTCGTCACGCAGCTTGCTGTGACGACAGCCAGCGATGGCCATCGATAGGGCGGCACAGTCCAGGGAGTCTGGCTCCAGGGCCTCCTCGAGGCGATGTCTCTGAAGCTTGAAACAGAGGGGGGCAAAACGTGAGGTCGCCCAGAGTGTCCGGAAGATGATCGGGAGGCTACGCAGGCTCATGCCCATCGCGAGGGGGTTGAAGTTCGCCAGCAGCCGCTCAGAGGCAGGTTTGAAAAGTTGTGGGTCGCTCGCGATGACGACCAAGTAGTGGCCGATGGCCCAGGTGCCGAAGTAGATGTTGCGTAACAGCTCGATATCGGCGCTCCGTGTGACCTTCCTTTGCTTCAAAAGCGGTCGAGCTTTCGCGTAAGCCTCGAGGAGTGTCTCGAACAGACCGAAAACACCGCTGAGCAGGTCCGCGCAATTGAGGGGGAGGAACGTGGTCACGAGCTTATAGTCTGCCCGTGTCGCCGCGGGCCCGACGCGAGTCAGGCGGCCCGAGATCGGCCGCCCCCCGGGGGACTTGTCCCCGAGCACGCTCTCTGAAAAAGAGAACGCCGCCCGCACCCGCTCGGCCCGCACCCGCATCCCTTCGAGCTGATGACGCGTGAGGATCGGCACTGGCCCCGTGCTCATCCCAGAACCGAGACAGGTCACGAACCCCCCATCGCGGGCCACGACGACGTGCGGCCCCTCGGGGTCTTCCTGCAAGGCGAGCGCGACGCGCTCGGCGCCGTCCGGGAGCTGGGCGAGGCTCAGGATGGTCCTCACCAGCTCAGGGTCTTGGTAGAGCGAGAGCGCCAGCGACTCGTCCTCGGCCTCGACGCGGCTCAGTCTTTCCAAGAAGTGGACATCGTGACCCATTGGTCTCCTCCCTGTTGTTTGCCACGGCACGTTGTTGCGCGCCTCCTGCGCGCAACCCTTCGGGTTCGCACGACTCTCCGCCATCCCTGGCTGCGAGTTCATGGCTCCAATGCGGCCGACGATAACCGATCGCGCGGTGGCACGTCAGCAGTCTCGCTTCGAGACTGCTCGGCGCGGAGCGCCGACACAGCATTAGCCCCCGGCGGCTTGCTGCCAGGGGTACGGTAGCCCCTCGCTCGCGGCGCGGAGCGCCGACACCGCATTAGCCCCCGATGAGGGTGGACCTGACGAGTGATGGCTCTGACGGTTCCTGGGGTGGGGTTTGTGGTCGTTGGCTCTTGGGCTTTGTGGTCGAGTGGGGTTCGAGCTCAACGCAAGGTCGCAGAGTCGGCAGAGGCGCAAGGAGTGTTGTTTTTGTGCTGCGGTGCCCTGCCCAGATTCTGCGTTGGGTTTGGCGTAGGGGCGCGTGCTGTGCCCTCCCGAGAGCTGCCGAGGTCCGCCGGAATTCATGAGGATTCCATAAGCTATTTTCGGATGGATAGAAGGTGTCCGTGGCGTGTGTTAGGGTCCATCGCAGATCCCAACCGATGCGGAACCCATGCACGCCTTCGACCCGACACAAGACGACTTCGTCGCCCTCGACTTCGAGACCGCCAACAACTCGCCGAGCTCGGCCTGCGCCATCGGGTTGGTGCGCTTTCGTCGCGGCGAAGTCGTGGCCGAGCTCAAGAGCCTCATCCGGCCACGCAATCGCTTTTTCCTCTACACTGACGTCCACGGGATTCGCAGTCGCGACGTGGCCACCGCGCCCACCTTCGCCCAGCTCTGGCCCCGCTGTGTGGCCTTCCTCGACGGCGCCCAGGTCTTTGTCGCCCACAACATGAGCTTCGACCGTCGCGTGCTGGAGGCCTGTTGTGCGCAGGCCGGGCTGCAAGCCCCCCTGGGCCAGTATTTGTGCACCCTCGGCCTCGCGCGCCGCACCCTGGGTTCACCAGCGGGGCTGGCGGTGGTGTGCGAGAAGCTGGCGATCCCGCTCGACCACCACGAGCCGCTCTCAGACGCGCGCGCTTGTGGACACGTGATGCTCGCGCTGCATGGGCGAATGTGCAAACAGGAACAAGGAGCAAGCAGTTGAACCAAGCCACATTTCACGACCTTGGCGTCCAGGCCAAGGCTCTTTGGGCCAAGACGAGTCGAGAGCATTCCGACCAGTGGCATCCGCTGTGGTGCCACTTGGTGGACGTGATGGCGGTGGCGCAAGAGCTTGCCGAACACACCCTGCCGCCCAGCGCGCTGCAGGTAGTCGCACAGGGATTGGGAGTGGAGCTGGCGAGTGTGCCCCGCTGGCTGGCCTTCTTCGCGTCTGTGCACGACATCGGCAAAGCCTCGGTCTCCTTCCAAATGAAGTGGCCTCTAGGCGAGAAGCGCGCACGAGAAGCCGGGTTCCCGTTCTCGAACCGGGCTGACACGAGCCTCTCGCACGGTTTGGCCAGCACGGTGATCCTCACCGAATGGTTGAGCCAGAGCGCAAACCTCGACCATTCGAAAGATCGTGCGGCGTGCCAGCACTTCCGTACCCTCGCCAGGGTGTTGGGCGGCCACCACGGCCGACTGCAGACGGATCGGGCCGTTGGCGACGCCGAAGGGAAGCGTCGGCACCTCGGGCGCGAGGCCGAATGGGTGGCGGCGCGCGAGCAGATCTTGGCGCTGTTGCTAGGCGTGCTTGGTTTGGACCTGAAGCAATTGAAGCCACCAGCGCAAAGGCCGCACGCTGCGTTCGCCATCATCGGTGGACACACGGTGATCTCGGATTGGCTGGGCTCCGACGAGGTGATCTTCGCGTGTTCACCCGACGCCAACGAGACCTATCTCGAGGTGTCGAGAGCCCGAGCCAAGGAGGTCTTACACCGAGCAGGCTTTCGCCCCCTGGCCCAGCGCGAGACGGCGGGGTTTGATGCGCTGTTCCCAGGCTTCGTCGCTCGACCCCTGCAGGCGAAGACCGAAGCGCTGGCAAAGTCAGCCCAGGGTCCAGTGTTCGCCATCGTCGAGGCGCCCATGGGGGCGGGGAAGACCGAGGCCGCGTTGTACGCCGCTCATGCCCTCGCCGGGTCGCCCGGCAATCGGGGCCTGTACATCGGCCTCCCCACCCAGGCCACTGGGAACCAGATGTTCAAGCGAGTGACCGAGTTCTTGAGTCAGACTTACCCGCTTGACGCCTCTCACTTGGTGCTTGCCCACGGCAACGCCATGCTGAATCCAGACTTCGAAGCCGTTCGCGTCGGGAAGGTGTACGACGAAGAGACAGACGCCGGAGTGTTTGCCGCGCAATGGTTCGTGCGCAGCAGACGCTCGCTGCTCAGTCCTTTTGGAGTCGGGACGGTCGACCAGGCGCTGCTCGGCGTGATGAGCGTCAAGCACAGCCTGGTTCGACTCTTCGCGCTGGCTGGCAAGGTCGTGGTGCTCGACGAGGTGCACGCTTACGACACCTACACCTCCACCCTCATCGAGCGGCTCATCAGTTGGTTGCAGGCGATGGGCACCTCGGTGCTGTTGCTCTCCGCCACGCTGCCAGCCGCACGGCGAAGGGCTCTAGTCAAAGCGTGGGGCCAAGAGCTCCCCATCGTCGAGGCGCCTTACCCGCGCATCACCTGGGCGACGACTGGGGCTGTCGAGAGCGTGGGCTTCGAGAACGACGGAGCGCAGCTAGAGGTTGAGCTCGTGCGCCTCGCCGACGACGGGACCGTGGTCGGAGAGCTGCTCGCTCGCATCGAAAGTGGCGGCTGTGCGGTCTACATCGCGAACACGGTCGGTCGCGCCCAAGAGGCCTACCGAAGGGCCGCGGCGCAGAACGACGCCCTGCCGGAAGCCCAGAGAGCCGAGCTGCTCCTCTTGCACTCGCGCATGACGCTCGAGCAGAGAGATCGGGTCGAGGCGCAGGCGGCCAAGGCTTTTGGGAAGAAAGGAAAGCGACCCCAGCGCGCCCTGCTCATTGGGACGCAGGTGCTCGAGCAGAGCCTCGACTTCGACTTCGACGTCATGGCCTCGGACATGGCGCCACTCGATCTCGTCTTGCAACGGGTCGGAAGGCTTCATCGACACGAGCGGCCAATCCGCCCAGAAGGAGTCCGCCAACCCCGGCTGCTCCTCGTCGGGGCACCTGCGCAAGCCGTCGTGCTCCCCGACTTCAACGAGGTCGCGATCGTCTATGAAACCTCGGTGGTCGCGCGGTCGTGGGCGAGGCTGGAGGGCAAGACGGCGTTGAACCTGCCGGAGGAGCTCGAGGCGCTGGTCGAGGATGCCTACACCCTCGAGCCGGTCTGCGCGGCGAGGTGGTTGGCCGAGCTGAAACAGCTCGACGAGAAGACCCAGCAGAAGGCTCAGGAAGACGAGCTCAACGCCAAAGGCCGCCTGCTCAAGACGCCCGACAAGCCCGACGACATCTTCGGTGAGTTCGAGGTGATGCTCGAAGAAGAAGACGAGTCGGTGCACAAGAGCCTGCGGGCCATGACTCGGCTGGGAGAGCGGACGATTCGCCTCATTTGCCTGACCCGCGACGCAGAGGGGCAACCCGTCGTCCGCGGCAAGGGGGTAGACATCCGTGTCGACCTGGACAAAGCTCCGTCTCCCCAACTCCAGGCAGCGCTCCTAGGGCAGAGCATCCGCGTGGCCTCGCGGAAGGCCGGGCTCGTCTTCTCACTCCTCGAGCAACCAAGCCCACCAGGTTGGGAGAAGTGCGGGGCGCTACGAGACGCAAGGCCGGTGGTCTTCGATGGGGGGAAGGCGGTCGTCGGCGACGCCCGTCTCGAGCTGCACCCGATTCTCGGATTACTCATTCAAAGCGATGACGAGTAGTCAGCAGACCTCAATCGCTTTCGTTGCTTTGATTTCGAACCTCAACAAGGAGAAGTGCCGATGACCGAGCTCAGTTTCAACTTGCTCCGCGAGCCGTGGATCCCGGTCTCGCGAGCTGGGATGGGCAGAACGGAGGTCTCGCTGCTCGACGCGTTGGTCCAAGCGCGAGACCTCGACGCCGTCGTGCACGAGTCGCCGCTGGTCGTGGCGAGCATCCAACGCTTGCTGTTGGCGATTCTGCACCGCTGTTTGGGACCGCCGAGCTACGACGCCTGGTCGGAGATTTGGAAGGACGGGGAGGGGACCTTCGATCGACCAGAGGTGCGGGAGTACCTCGCGAAGTGGGAGCACCGCTTCGACCTCTTCGACTCGCAGCGTCCATTCTACCAATCGACCGACCTTGATGGAGCCACGTCTGACACCATCGCTTTGTTGGACCTCGCCGCGACCGCGGGGAACAACACGACGTTGTTCGACCACGCGGTGGACGCCGCCCCGCGCGCCATGCGACCCGCCGAGGCGGCGTTGCACGTCATCGCCTACCAAAACTATACGGCAGGGGGGCGCATCAAGAACGAGAAGGACTCGTTCACCGGGGGGCTACTCCGAAACGGCGTGGTCATGCTCGCCCTTGGCCGAACTCTCTTTGAGTCGCTGACCCTGAGTTTGATTCGCTACGATGCGGCTGAGTACCCAATTCCCTGTAGCCCTTCGGACCAGCCCGCCTGGGAGGCTCTGGTGCCACAACATGGTGCTGTCCAGCCGATCTCGGGCTGGTTGAACCTGATGACGAGGCAACCGCGTCGGATTCGCCTAAGGCCCGAGCGCGAGGCAGGTTCTCAAGCAGTTGTGGTGAAGTTCGCCACGATCGCAGGCGGCGCTGAGCCCGCCGATGAGAGTCGTCGCCCACCGGAGCCGCACAACACCCATCGGGCCGACAAGAAGCGCGGAGTTGTTCCGATCAAGGCCTCCGAGAGAGCAGAATGGCGAGAGGCGGATGTGTTGCTCGAGTGGCGAGCGAACACAGGAATACCCTCGAAATTGCTCACGCACACCAAGACCTTGGTCGCGGAGTACCGTGTCTCGAAGGACCTGCCACTGAGGGTCCAGTTGCTCGGCGCTGTGACCGACAAAGCCAAGCTGCTCTCATGGAGCTCGGCCGACCTGCCGCTCCCACGGTCTGTTTTGACGAGCGCCGACGCCCTGCAAGAGGTCAAGGAGGCTCTCGACTCCGCTCGGGTGCATGAAGAGGCGCTCAGGATGGCGCTTCGAGCGGGGGTCAAACGGCTGCTGTCGTTGTCTGACTCGAGAGACCCCGACAAGGACGACGTCTCGAAGCGGTATCAGGCCATCTCCACGGAAGCGGGCTACTGGGCGGCGCTCGAGCCGGCGTTCTACGGGTTCATGAACCAGCTCGACGCGAACCCCGACGAAGCCGCAGAGGTGTGGCGGCAGACAGTACTGCGCGCTGCCCGGGACTCTCTGAACATTGGCGTGAGCCACTTTGGCGACGACGCACGCGGCTTGAAGGCGCGAGTGCGCGCCAATGACGCATTCAACAAACAGATTAGCAAACTCAACATTCAACCCTGAGGAGTGTCATGACCGACGCCTTTTTCAAGCAGCTCGAGCGCATTCACCGGGAGGACGACCGGGCCGCGCGCGCGACGATGCGAAAAGCCTTCCAGCAAAAGGGGTTCGAGGACCCTGGGATCTACCCCTATGTGTTCCCCTATCTCGGAGCCACAAGGAGCAAGGAGGACGAGGACGCCTACCTCATGGTCGCCGCGCTCTTCGCCATGCACCCGAGCGTCCCGACCGCCGGAGTGAGCTTGGGCAAGGCCATGCGCCGCGTGGCGGGGGCCCGCGAGAGCGAGAGCATCGAAGGCCGATTCGTGGCGCTGCTCAGAGCCCGCTTCGAGGACCTGCCTTACCACCTGCGAAACGCCGTCTCACTCATCCGGGCCACCGACGACTCGGTCCAGCTCAACTACGAAGCACTGCTCAAGCACCTGCGGCACTGGTCGAATCCCTCTGGCTGGGTCCAACGTGAGTGGGCTCGCGACTTCTGGGGATACGAAAAGCACACGACCGACGCCACGGCCTGAGCCTCCACTCCATGACCAATCGACCATGACAAGGAACAGAGCATGAAAATCGAACTGCACATGATTCAGAACTTCGCCCCCTCTTGCCTCAACCGCGATGACACGGGCAGCCCCAAAGACTGTGATTTCGGCGGACACCGACGCGCACGGGTGTCGAGCCAGTGTTTCAAGCGGTCCATTCGCAGCGAATTCGAAAGCAACGCCTCGTTCATTAATGAGGAGGAGCTCTCCACGCGCACGCTGCGACTGCGAGGGGCGACGACAGCGAGCCTAGTTGGCCTGGGACGCGGCCTCGAAGAGGCCGAGAAGGTGTTCGACCTCTGTCTCGCCGGCACGCTCAAGCTCAAGGGGGACGACGAAAAAGGGCTCACTCAATACCTGCTGTTCGTCCCTCGCCGGACCGTCGAGAAGCTCGCAGCCTTCATGAACGAGCGATGGGATGACCTGCTCGTGATGGCCCTCGCGGCGGACGACAAGAAGAAAGACAAGAAAGAGAAGAAGGACAAGGAGGAGAAGAAGAAGGACAAGAAGGCGCTCAGTAAAGAAGACGACAAGCGGTTCCAGGCGATCCTCTTCGATTCGAGCCGAACGCCGGGAATCGCACTCTTCGGCCGCATGATCGCGGACGACCCCGAGCAGAACGTCGAGGCCGCCTCGCAGGTTGCCCACGCCATCTCCACGCACTCGGTCGCCCCAGAGTTCGACTTCTTTACCGCCGTCGATGACCTTCAGCCCCGTGACAGTGCGGGGGCTGGGATGATGGGGACCGTTGCTTTCAATTCGGCCTGCCTCTATCGCTACGCCGTGCTCGACGTCGACCAGCTGATGCTCAACCTCGCCGGGAACGAGAAGAAACAGACCCCGGACGACACCCTCAAAGACCTCGGACGGCGCAGCGTCGAGGCCTTCATCCAGGCCGCGGTGCGGGCCATCCCGACGGGCAAGCAGAACAGCATGGCGGCCCACAATCTGCCGTCGTTCGTGATGGCCGTCGTCCGGTCGTCCGGCGCCCCCGTGTCCCTTGCCAATGCCTTCGTAAAGCCCGTACGGCCAGGACAGCAAGGCTTGGTCGCCCAATCCATCGACGCATTGTCCAAGCACTTCAACGACACGGTGCGGTTCTTGGGCGTCGACGGGATCGAGCAGGTGGTGTGGGCGAGCATGGACGAGTCGACGACGCTCGAGAACACCACGCTCGCAGCGAGCGCGCTCATTCAGACTCAGGGGGTCAACGAGCTCGTCGCGAAAGTCACCCAAACCCTGTAAGGAGGCCGAGATGAAGACCGTAATATTGCGGCTCGAGGCCCCCATGCAGTCGTGGGGGGCTTCCAGTCGTTTCGAGGAGCGGGAGACACTCTCGACTCCGACCAAGAGCGGGGTGGTGGGTTTGGTCGCAGCGGCGCTCGGAGTCCCTCGCGACGATGAGGAGAGGCTCGCCGAGCTGGGCCGGCTCGAGATGGCCGTTCGGGTCGACAGAGCCGGGACCCGCGGCAGGGACTATCAGACCGCTGGCGGCGGGAGTTGGCCAGGGCGCAAGTCCTACGGAGTGTATCGGGCGAGTGGAAAATCAGGGGGCACTGCGTTGTCGAACCGATACTATTTGGCGGACGCGAGCTTCTTGGTCGCGTTGGGCGGCGAAGATGCGCTGGCCGATGTAATCGCGCAGGCCCTGCTTTCCCCAAAGTGGGCGTTGTTCCTGGGGCGGAGGTCCTATGTGCCCAGCGCCCCTATCGCGCTGTCGAAGGAAGCAATGGAATGCGAGCCTCTGGAGGCGCTTCGTCGAGTGCCACTGGCAAGAAGGCACGACTACGGCGACCCACCGCGAGCCCTTCGAGTGATCGTCGAGTGTGAGTCCGGCGACGGGGTGTCGCGTTACGACCAGCCCGTCTCCTTTCGGTCTGACCATCGGCAGTATTCGCGACGGTTCGTCCGAGAGCTCGCCATCGAGCTGGCCGAGGAGGCACTATGTGGTTGACACGACTGCCGTTGAACTTGCGCTCGCGTGAGGTGATGCGGGATTTGGGGGATGTCCAGTCGATGCACTCGCGGTTGATGTCCCTGTTTCCGCAGAGTGATGGGGAAGGCGCCCGTCGCTCATTTCAAGTGCTCTACCGAGTCGAGGACGCTGGGGACCAACCCCTGCAGGTCCTGCTCCAGTGTGCCCTGGAGCCCAGCGTGGTCGGGCTGCCCTCCGATTATCTCAGGGAGGCGGGCGGTGGCTACGGCTGTACGAGCCTGCTGCCGTTGTTCGAGCGGATGACTGCGGGCGCGCCGTTCATCTTCAGGCTCAGAGCCAACACCACGAAGAAGATCCATTCGTTCGACAGCGACGGCACGCGCCGGAAGAACGGCACACGGGTCCCCATCAAGGACCTGGAGTTGGAGGCCTGGGCGCTGCGAAAGCTGGAGCAAGCCGGGCTGGAGGTCATCGACAGCCAAGGGGGCCGACAGCTGAAAGCGGTCGGTGAGCCCAATCGTTTCGGCTTCAAACCAGGGGGCACGAAGCTGACGTTGGCCTCGACGTTGTTCGAGGGTCTGGTCGCGGTCCGCGACGCCGACCTAGTCAGGCTGACCCTCGAGCAGGGTGTGGGGGCCGCGAAAGCCTACGGGTTTGGGCTGCTCTCGCTGGCGCCCGCTGGTGACAGGGGGGAACCATGAGCCTCTACCAGACCTTGCACGAGCTGCCTCGATATGCCGACGGGTGGTCGTTTCTCTACATCGAAAAGAGCCGAGTGGAGCGGGACAACAACGCGGTCACGTTCACTCACCCCGCGGGTGAGATCTCCGTTCCCTCGGCCATGCTCGCCAGTCTGCTGTTGGGGCCAGGGACCACGATCAGCCACGCCGCGGTGACCCTGCTCGGCGACAGCGGCACGACCATTACTTGGGTAGGGCAGGGGGTGACAAAGGTTTATGCAGCAGGAACCCCCTCTGACCGCAGCACTCGTAATTTGCTTCACCACGTCGCCGTTTGGGCGTCGGAAGAGAGCCGGATGGAGATCGTCAGGCGAATGTACCTCATGAGGTTCGACGAACCGCTCGATCCCAGCCTCGTTTGCAACAGATCCGCGGCAAGGAGGGGGTTCGCGTGCGGGACACTTACGCACGGATGAGCAGAGAGACCGGCGTCGCTTGGGCCGGCCGCCAATACAGCCAAAACGATTGGGACTCGAGCGATCCGATCAACAAGGCGTTGTCCACAGCCAACGCTTGCCTCCACGCCATCGTCCATGCGGCGGTGGTGGCGACCGGCTTTTCCCCCGGACTTGGGTTTGTGCACACCGGGAAGTCACGGTCGTTTGTGTACGACATCGCGGACCTCTACAAGTGTGAGCTCACCGTGCCAGCGGCCTTCAAGGCTGTCGCCGAAGGCACGGACAAGCTGGAGACGAGGGTGCGGCGGACCTGTCGCGAGATGTTCTTTGACAACCGAATCATTCAAAGGATCGTGCCCGACATCCAACGAGTGCTCGGCCTCAAGCCAGAGCAAGTGCATTTCATCTCCGCCCGTGCTGAGGACAACGTGGAGCTCGAGCTCTGGGATCCTGAAAAGGGCGTCGTCCACGGTGGACTCAACTACGCATCGGAGAGCTGATGGTCGTCCTTGTCCTCGAGAACGTCACACCGGGCCTGCGCGGGGAGGTTCGGCGCTGGTTACAGGAGCTTCACGCGGGTATCTTCGTGGGAACACTCTCCTTACGGGTCAGAGAGGAGCTGTGGTCCCATGTGCTCGACAAACGAAGGGAGGGCGCTGCGCTGATGGTGTACTCGGCACGCAGTGAGCAAGGGTATATGTTTCGAAGTGCAGGTGAGGTGTCACGCACGGCGGTGGATCTAGAGGGCTTGATCCTCACGGCGAGACCGGCGAAAGAGCAGCGTGAGACTTCGGGGGGTGAATAGGGATGTTTACCCAATGATAACGAAGAGTCGTCCCCACACGCGTGGGGGTGAACCGCTCATTCCCATCT
>PFUG01000369.1 GCA_002789955.1 Deltaproteobacteria bacterium CG_4_9_14_3_um_filter_63_12
GTCGGGACCCGCAAACCCGCGATGCAATCGATGGTGCTGGTCTTTCCAGCCCCATTGGGTCCCAACATACCGAACTTAGCGCCCATCTCGACCCTGAGCGTGAGGCCGTCGACGGCGGTAAACTCGCCGTAGCGAACGGTCAAATCCTGTATTTCAATCATGGCTCCCCTCCATGCGTGCGCCTGCGCATCAATGACTGGTTGACCGATCGCGCGTAGGGACGCGAGCTGACTCGCTTCGAGGCAGCACGCTGCCGAGTAACGCGCGAAAATCAGATGGACGCAAGCACGCCGAAGCGTGACTTCCCCCAGAGGCGCTTTCCCCTCATCATCGGCACGTCTGCTCGAGGAGCTTCGAGACATTATTGGGACGGAACAATGCGCGCAGCGGTGGTCGGCCACGTCGAGTGGGTCAAATTCCTGAGAGTGAATCGCCCTCCGATTCCCGGCAGCGTCATGACGGCCACCGAGGCCTGGGAAGAGGCGGCAGGAGGCGGGGCGGTCGCCGCCGTGGAGCTTGCTCGCCTAGCTGCGAAATGCACTCTGTTCACCGCCGTCGGAGCCGATCGTTTCGGGCAGGGCATCGCTCCTGCGCTCGCCGCCTACGGCGTCGGGGTCCTCGGTCCCACGCGACCCGCCGCCCATCGTCACGCCATCACCCTGCTCGACCCTGCGGGCGAGCGAACCATCGTGGTCATTGGCCCCGCACAAGCGCCATGCGGCGGCGAAGTGGAGCTCGGCGCGCTGGACGCCATCTACTTCTGCAAAGGGGACGCGGCGCTCGTCCGGGCGGCCCGTGAGGCGGCCCGTGTGCTCGTCGCGACTGCCCGCATCCTGCCTGTCTTGCAGGAGGCCGGGGTGCGCCTCGACGCGCTGGTGCTCAGCGACCACGACGCCAGCGAGCGATACACTCCTGGCGACCTGGACCCAGCGCCGACGTTGGTCGCGCGGACGCAAGGAGCCGACGGGGGCTCCTGGTCGACGGCCGACGGTCGCGAAGGCCGTTGGCCGGCCGCGACTCTGCCTGGCCCCATCGCCGACTCCTATGGCTGCGGCGACTCCTTTGCCGCAGGGCTCGCCTTCGCCCTCGCGCAAGGCCGCGCCATTCCTGAAGCTCTCGCCTTCGCGGCGATTCGAGGGGCGGCGGCGCTGTGTCGGCGAGGGGTTTCTGGCTCACAACAAGCGAACAATTAGATGTTCTTGGGATCGAGCGGTATGTCGCTGATATTGCTTCGATCTTATCGCAGAGGCGCAAAGGGCGGCCGAGGCGCAGAGGGTTTGAGTCAATGAGCTGTTTCGTCGTGAGCTTGGGTGACGTGCAGCGTCTCAGGCTGCGTTGGGAGCGAGCCCGATCCAGTAACGATGCCCAAGAGATACCCGACAAGTCCACCTCAAACCCCAAGCTCCTTGCGTCTCTGCCAACTTGGCGACTTTGCGTTAAGAGCAGAATCCAACCCGACGACAAACCCCATCTCCCGATTGGCGCACCGAGTTGATCGGGGTTTACAGGTTGGTCGTACGCCACGATGATGTCGCGCGTTTCGTTTTCTCACCACGCCGAGCGCAGCTTCGGAGCAACCACGAGGTCCAAATGAGTGAAACCGTATTGTTCGCAGGTCAGAAAGGTGGCCGCTCGACCGAGCCCGAGTACGTGGACACTCCCGCGCAGACCATCCCCAAGGTGGCTTTCGACAAGCGCGGGGTGTGGCCCTCGAAGATGTTCACCATCAAGCTCGAGCTGAAAGACTTCGAGACGGCCAACCCCGGCGTCCCGACCTACGACGCCTCGCAGGGCGACGGCGGCGCTTCCCTCGGCGGGATCCCCCCCGAGGAGCTCGCCGCGGCCTTGGTGAAGTACCTCCCCAAGAACTGCTCGACCAAATACGGCGACCCCGTCGGCCGCGCCGATGTACGCAAGGCCATCTTCGAGAACTACCACCGCTTCGACAGCGACTCCGGTCTCAGCCCCGACCGCGTCGTCATCGGCGACGGTGGCCGCGACATCCTGCAGAAGTGGTTCCAGATGCTGGTCCAGGACACCTCGATCGGCGGCAACATCGTCGTCTCCGCGGCGCCTTGGGGCTCCTACACCCAGGGCCCCTACATCAACTGCCTCAACATCCTCTGTGCCCCCGGCAGCGCCGACGCGGGCTTCCGCATCACGCCGGAGGGCATCGACGCCTGCGTCGAGCGCTCCAACGCCGATGGCCGTGGCGTCTCGGGCCTGATCATCACCAGCCCCGACAACCCCACTGGCAACTACATCGACATGGCGGAGATCTCCGCTCTCATCGAGCACGCGACCGAGCGCAACATCCCGCACATCTTCGTCGACCTGGTCTACCAAGCCGTCACCGATCCCGAGGTCGGGCTCTACGACCTCAACGCCCTCTACAAAGGCCTGAGCAAGGACGCCCGCGCCCGCGTCTGCTTCATGGATAGCCTCACCAAGTCGGCCGGCGGCAGCAACCTGCGCGTCGCACACTTGGTTGCGGGCGCCGAGAGCACCTTCGAGCGCTTCAAGGGCCTGGCGACCCACACCGTGATCCCCAACGCCCTCGGCGAGGCCGCCGCGCTCGAGGTTTACGGCGCCAAAGAGCCCCTGCAGCACCCCTGGCTCCAACAGGTCGTCATCCCCACGACCCAGAGTCGAAAGATCGTCCAGCGTCGCCTCTCCGAGCTGAACTACCGCTTCATCGCCGACCAAGGCTACTACGCCTTCATCAACATCTACCCCTGGCTCGGTAAGAAAATGCCCGAAGGTATGACCCTGAACCGCGGCGGCAACAAGGGCATGACCAACTTCATCGAAGACGTCAACCTGCTGAAGAGCTACCTGACGAAGTATTGCGGCTTGGCTGTCATCCACGGAACTGTCTTCCGACAAACCGATTTCATCCGCTTCTCGTATGCCAATGCGCCAAAGTACACCGACGCGGCCTTGACCCGCCTGCACGAGTCGCTGGCGGCGCTGCAGAAGTCCAAGTTTGCGGGGGCCCCACAACGGGGCTCCGCCCTGCTTCCCAGCCCAATCCCCTTAGGAGCGCAGTTTGTCCGAGCAACGACTCGCGGAAATCTTAGACCTGAGCCAACGCCTGATTCGCAACCACGCCGTGAGCACGGGGGCTGAGGAGGTCGACACGGTCGGCATCCAGGCCTCTTACGACGACCTCGTCCGGCTTCTCGAGCGCGCAGGCCTGAACCTCTACACGTTCACGGACGGCTCGATCTACCCAGCGCTCTACTGCGACGCGGGGCCCGTGGGCTCTCCGCCCCGTGGCGCGTTCCTCTTCGCGGGACATTTCGACGTCGTCGGCGCCCAGAGCGAGGCGCAGTTCGAGCCCCGCATCGAGGGCGACTGGCTGCACGGCCGCGGCTCTGCAGACATGCTCACCGTCGTGGCCACTTCGGTCCTCTTCATGCGGGACCTCGCCAAAGCCTTCGAAGGACGGCGAGAGGACGCCCCAAGACTGGGACTCTTGCTCGTCAGCAACGAGGAGAGCGGCGAGTGTGAACCATGGGGAACGCCGTTCATCTTGGCCAACTTGAAGCGACGCTTCGAATACCAACCCGAATGCATTGTCGCCGGCGAGAGGACCGGCGAAGGGGCGGTGCGCGTCGGCAAAGTCGAGACCAAGAGCCGTGGCATGTTGCGCGCGCAGCTGGTCGCGTCGGCCGCTGGCACCGCGGCCCACACCGCGCTCAACACCCACAAGACGCCGATCGCCAAGATCTTCGCCCTCGAGCACGTCGTGAACCAGGTCATCGGCCCCCAGGACGGCTTCTGGCGTTCGACCTACCACGTCTCGTACATCAACGGCGGTGCGTCCCACAGCTTCAACATCACGCCCGAAGAGTGCTTCGCGGGCATCGAGATCCGTCCGGCCAACCCTGGCGAAGCTGAGCGCTACCGCGACGCGCTCATCGAGGCTGCCGAGCGCGAAGGCGTCGACGTGGTCATTCCCAACTGCGAGCACGCCGTCGTGACGCCAAACGACGACCCGTGGGTCGCTCGGCTCGTCACGGCCCTGGCCACGGCGACCGGCGAGCAGCCCTCCACCCTCATCGGCCCCGGCAAACTCCCTGGGAGTCAGGTGCGGTTTGCTCCCATGGGGTGTGCCGCGCTAGTGTGGGGACAATCTGGCGTTGGACCGCATTCGGCGCACGAGGCGCACTACATCCCCAGCATCTTGCCCTTCTACGACGCACTCACAGCCCTCGCCCGCGACCTCTGAGCTCGGAGGTCGACCGTCGGCGAGGGATGGGGACAGCGATTTTTTGAATGACCCTCATCACATCCCGTTGGGTGCCTTTTGCCTCGAAAGCCCCATCGGCAAAGGAGGGATGGGGGTCGTCTGGGCGGGCTACCACATCGATCGCGGCGTGCCCGTCGCCGTGAAGGTGATCACGCGCCGCCGCGCCGACGACCTCGAGTATCGCTCTGGCTTCGCCCGCGAGGCGCACGCCGTTGCGCAGCTCGACCACCCCAACATTATCGCCATCTACGACTACGGCACTGTCGACGAAGAGAGTGAGCATGCCAGCGGCGGCGCATTGGTCAGAGGCTGTCCCTACCTGGTCATGGAGCTCGCCGCTGGCGACGCCATCAAGCGAGAGGCCGCGCCGCGCTGCTGGAGTGACCTCAAGACGGCCCTGTGCGCGCTGCTCGCCGGGCTCGCCCACGCGCACGCCAGAGGCGTGGTTCACCGCGACCTCAAGCCCGGCAACATCCTGCTCAGCGAGGCAGGAAGGAGCTACTCGACGCTCAAGCTCACCGACTTCGGCGTCGCCCAGGCGCTCGACGCGACCTTCGGCCAAGACTCCGAAGGCATGGGCATGTTGGCCATGGGCACCCCACGCTACATGTCCCCAGAGCAGATCCGAGGCCACTGGCGCGATCAGGGCCCCTGGACCGATCTCTACGCGGTGGGCTGTGTCGCGTATCGCTGGACGACTGGCAACCCACCCTTCGGAGGCCGCGACGTGCCACAGATCCTGCGCGGCCACCTCTTCGATCGGGTGCCCCCCATCAGCCCTCTCTTCAGTGTCCCCGAGGCCTTCAAGGCTTGGATCGGGGTCCTCCTGCAGAAGGAGCCCGCCGAGCGCTACACTCGCGCCAAAGACGCCCAGGGCGCGCTGCTGTCCATCGGCGACGAGAAAAACGACAACTGGCTGGTGCCAGACGGGGACGAGACCTTGACCTCCGCGACGTTGGTCGCGCTCGACTCGGGACGCTTCGATTTCCAAGACTCCTTCCGCCCCGAAACCGCGCCGCTCGACCTCGAAGAGCGAGACGAAGAACGCACCGTGGCCTCCGTCCCCGTGGCGCTCGCCGCCGAGGACGCGCGCAAGCTCGCCCCCATGCCGCCGCGGGTCGTGCCAAACCAGCTCCCAGACGTGCCGTTGAAGGGCTCCGGGCTGCCGAGCCTCGGCAACGACGGGCTTGGGCTCTTCGCGCTGCGACCGCCGCCCATGGTCGGGCGCGAGGCCGAACGCACCGCGATGTGGGAAGCCCTGCGCCGAGTCCACGGCGGAGGCCCCGCCCACGCCTTGCTCCTCGAGGGGCACGCCGGCACCGGCAAGAGCCGCCTCGCCAGCTGGCTCGCCGAGAACGCGCACGAGCTCGGTGTCGCCCACGTCCTGTGGGTGCGCCACGAGCCCAGCGGCACTCAAGATGGCCTGCGCCAACTGCTGCTGCGCCACTTCCTCTGCTATGGGATGACCCGCGCCGAGATCGCCAACCGACTGGACGCGGTCTTCAGCGCCTGGCCCTACGGCGAAGCCGGTCGCGATCTGCAAGCCTTGACCGAGCTCATGGAGCCCTCCAAGGAGTCTGATGAAGGGCGTTACTCGTTCTCCAGCCCGACCGAACGCTACACCGTCGTGAACCGCCTGCTCAGCACGCTGTGCCACACACGGCCCGTGGTGCTGGTGCTCGACGACGTGCAATGGGGCAGCGACACGTTGGCTTTTGTCGACCACGTGTTGGGCCAACAGGCGAGCCGTCCAAGCCGTCTCCTGATTCTTATGACTCTGCAGACCGAAGCCCGGTCCGGGCGTCCTCTCGAGGAACAGCAGTTGGCAGCGCTGCTCCAAAGGTCGGATGTGACTCGCGTCAACGTCGCCCCCTTGCCGGCGAGCACCCAACGGGACCTCATCGAAGGGCTCCTGCACCTAGAGCCGGAGCTCATCCGAGTCGTCGAGGCGCAGACCGCTGGAAACCCGCTGTACGCCATTCGGCTGGTGGGCGACTGGGTTCAACGTGGATTGCTCGAACGCACGAAGGCCGGATTCGTCCTGCGCGACGCCGCCGAGTCCGTCTCCCAGGACCTCGTTCAGACCTGGCTTTCGGCGCTCGAGCGGGTGGTCTCTAGCGTCCCCTGCGACCTTCCCCACCTCGAACGAAGCTGGCTGTGGGAGGGCCTGGAGGTCGGCGCCTGCCTCGGCCTGAGCGTGAGCTTCGACGAGTGGCTGCTCGTGCTGCCTCCCCTGCCCCGCTCCGTGTGGGAGCAGCTTATCGACGAGGCTGCGCGCCTGCAGCTCGTGACCCGCAGTCACCACTCCTGGACCTTCGCCCACGCCTTACTGCGCGAGTGCCTGGTCGACCGCTGCACCCGCGGCGGGAGCTGGTGGTCACTCAACCGCCGCTGCGCGGCCATGCTCGAGGCGGGCGGTCGAACTCACGTCGAGAGCTTGGAGCGGCTCATTCACCACCTCCTCGAGGCCAACGCCTTCGACGAGGTGTTGCCTTATCTCGAGCGGGCCGCGACGCAGCGCAGAAACACCAGCGACTACCCCCTCGCAGTCGAGCACGATCGGCGGACTCAGTCGCTGTTGGAGACGCTGGGCGTCGCGCAGAGCGACGAGCGCTGGGGGATGAGCTGGACCCGCATCGCCCGCACCTTTGCGCAACAGGGTAAGCTCGACGACGCCCAAGAGCATCTCGACTTGGCCAGCCAAGCGGCCGAGGTCTACGGTTGGCCCTTGACCAAGGCGGCCTGCCAGTGGGTTGGCGGAACCGTGGCCCACAAGCGCGGCGATCCCGCCGAAGCGCTCCGCCGGTTCGAGGCCGCAGAGCAAGGCTACACCGCCCTTGGCGACGCTCAAGGCGTCGCCGATTCGGTCTACGCCGTCGCCGAGATCCAAAAGATCAACGGGCGGCTCGCCGAAGCCGAGGAGCGCTATCAGAAGGCCCAAGCCAACTTCGAAGCGCTCGGCGATCTCAACGGCCTAGCCGCCGCGTTGACGGGGCGCGCCGACGTCCACCGTCGCCGCGGCGAGACCAACGAGGCACTTCGTTTGTTGCGCAGCGCCCTGCAGACCTCCGAGGAGGCGGGCAACCGCTTCTCTTCTGGCATCGTCCTCAACATCCTCGGCGAGACGGCCCGGGCCGCTGGCGATTGGGACACGGCCGAGCATCACTACCGACGCGCCGCCGCGATCTTCAGAGCCATCGGCTCTCCCTTCGAGAGCGTGCTGTACGCCAACATCGGTCTAGTCTTGCTCGCCAAGGACGACCTCGAGGGCGCGCGGCCTCTCCTCGAAGACTGCATCGCCTCGCTGCGACACAGCAGAAGCCGTGGTTTCCTGCCCTACCTTTCGGCGGCCATGCTCCCCTGTGTGGCGGCGAAAGACGAATGGGATTTGTGGGACCTCCATCTGCAGGAGGTGGTTTCCGGCCGAGCGCTGGGCATCGTCGACCACGACATCGCATGGGCGCTCGAGAAAGGGGCCGCCGCAGCCTTCGCGCGTCACGAGAAGGTGCGCGGCCGGGCGGCCATAGTCGAGGCGATCACGCAGCTCAGGGGCGTGCAAGAAGAAGCCCGCGCAGACGCCCTCGCCAAGACCCTCGAGAGCGAAGCGGACTAGCTCCTGAAACGGGTCCTAGCTCTTGTAGACGTGACGCCGGACCGACACGTTCATCAGCAGCCCCATGCAGACAAGCACTGTCACGACGCTTGAGCCGCCGTAGGAGACCAACGGCAAGGTGATGCCCACGACGGGCATCCAGCGTAAGACCATTCCGACGTTGATGATCACCTGCCAGAAGATCAGGGCGGCGACCCCGACGGACATGAGCATCCCGAAGCGGTCGCGAGCGCCGCGCGCGATGCGCAACGCCCACGCGACGAGGGCGAGGTAGAGCAGGAGCAGCGCGGTCGAGCCGACAAAACCTCGCTCTTCGGCCCAGTTGGCGAGGGCGAAGTCGTTCTCTGGCTCGGGAACGAAGCCCTTTTGGATCTGCGTTCCTTTGCCGAAGCCACGGCCCCAGGTGCCCCCGGCGCCCACGGCGATGACCGAGTTCTTGACCTGCCAGTCACGGCCGTAGGGATCCTCCTCGATCTGCAAAAAGGTCTTGATGCGATCGCGCTGGTAGTCCTGCATGCCCAGCCACGCGACCGGCGCCATGGCGACGGCGGCCAGGAACAACACCAGCACCGAACTCGCCTTGACGCCCTCGAAGAAGGCGATGCTCAATCCGAGGAGGAGCAAGAGGACGGCGGTGCCGAGGTCGGGCTGCCGCAGGATCAGCAGCATGGGAACGGCGATCAGCCCGAACGGCGCGGCGAGGTCGGTGAGCGAGTAGCCGCCCCGCTTCTCGCGAGACGAGAAATACTTGGCGATCATCATGATAACGGCGACTTTCATGAGCTCCGAGGGCTGGGCGTTGAACAGCCCGATGTCGAGCCAGCGGCGGGAGCCGTTGAGCTCGGTGCCGACGAGCAGGACCAAGAAGAGCATGAAGCCGACGACGCCAAAGATCAGGTAGGACCAACGTTCAAAGAAGCGGTAGTCGACGACGGCGCAGGGGATGGCGAAGAGGACGATGCCGACGCCGAACCAGAGCAGCTGCATGATGTGCAGCGGCTGGGCCAGAATCGACGAGGCGGCGTTGAGGTTCAAGAAACCTATGGCCCCGATGCAGCCGACGAGGACCAGCAGAACCCAATCGAAGAGCCGCGTCCATGTCGTGAGTCGGCTATTGGTGAGGGTCGAGCGCTGCATCATCGGTCTTCCTCTCGCCACCTTGGCTCAGCGGAACCTGGCTCGCTGAGCAGGTGTCGACCTGCGCTGGCGGCGTTCTCGTCGAGAAACACGGGCTCGCCTTGGTCTTTCTTGAGCTGCATCGGATCGTAACCGCGAATCTCACGGAAATAGCGGTCCAAGATCTCCATGGTGACCGGCGCCGCGTCGGAGCTGCCACCGCCGCCGTGCTCGAGGAAGGTCACGATGACGATCTCGGGGGCGTCGGCCGGCGCGAAGGCGACGAACCAGGCGTGGTCTCGGTATTTGAATTCGACGTCGGCGTTGGAGATGCGTTTTGAGGTGACCTGCGCGGTGCCGGTCTTTCCTGCGAATTTGACGTAGTCCAAGCGCACCGAATAGGCGGTTCCCGTCTCGGAGTTCACGACCGCGGTGAGCCCTTTGACGATCTCGCGCAGGGTCTCGGGCTTGGCGTTGAGCTTGTGGCGGATCCGGTCGGGGTATTCGAAGAGGACCTGGCCGCTGGCGGTCTCGATGCGGTCGACGATCTGTGGGTAGTAGAGGGTTCCACCGTTGGCGATGGTGGCGTAGGCCAACGCCGCTTGAAGGGGAGTGACCTTGGTGTCTCCTTGGCCAATGGCGGTCGAGAGGGTGAAGCCCCCCTGGAAGCCTTCGGAGGAGTTTTGGGCGTGCCAAGCTTTGGTCGGCACGAGGCCAGCAGACTCGATGTTGATGCCCAAGCCCGTGCGTTTACCGAGGCCGAGCTCACCGGCGTATTCGGCGAGTTTGTCCATGCCCAGCTTCTCGCCCACTTTGTAGAAGTAGACGTCGCAGCTGCCCTCGATCGCCTGGGCGAGGGCGACGCTGTCGTGGCCGTGTCGCTTCCAGCAGTGGAAACGCTTGTTGCGCTTGCCGTACTCATAGTAGCCGGGGCAGTAGAGGGTCTCTTCGGGAGTGACAAGTCCCGCCTCGAGGGCGGCGAGTGCGGTCACGATTTTGTAGATGGAGCCTGGGAAGTAGCCCAACAGAGATTTGTCGAGCATGGGCTTGTGCGGGTCGTTGTCGCTGGCGATGTGCTCATCGCGGCTGAGCCGCCCAGACCAACTGTTGGGGTTGAAGGAGGGCTTGCTAGAGATGGCCAAGATGTGACCGTTGCGGGGGTCGATGGCGACGATCGCCCCCGATTCGTAGTCGCGCATGGCCTCTTTGATGATGCGTTGTAGGTCCATGTCGATGGTGAGGACGATGTTTTTGCCAGGGACCGGCGGCACGTCCTGCCAGTCGCCGATCAGCGCCCGCGACTCGGCGTCGGTCTGGGGCATGCCGCGGGAGTCAACGACCTCGGCGCCGACGCCGGAGGAGCCGCGCAGCACGGCCTCGAAAGAGCGTTCGATCCCAGTTCGTCCGATCATCTCGCTGGGTCGGTAGCCGTAGACGTCGAGGCGGCCGAGCTCCTCGGCGTTGATCTCGTTGACGTAGCCGATGAGATGCGCGGCCAGGTCATTGAAGGGGTAGTAGCGCTGGCTGGTGGCGTGGACCTGGACTCCTACGAGGTGGAGGCTGTCGGTCTCGATTTGGGCGACTTGATCGCGAGTGATGTTGCGCTTGATGGGAAAGTCTTCGTAGCGCCAGAGAGACTCTGAGCCGAAGACCACCTCTTCGAGGTTCTTGGCCTCGGATTCGGTGAGCGCCAAGACCTTCCGCAAGGTGTCGATGCGACTGCGGACCTCGGCGGTGTCCTTGGCTTTGGGCGCAAAGAACGCGGGAGTGACGGTGACGTCGTACGAGGGAGTGTTGGCGGCGACGACCCGATTCTTGGAGTCGAAGATCAAACCTCGCTCAGCCGGGATATTCGTGCGGTCGATGAAGTTATTGAAGGCAAGTTGCTGATAATGCTCAGTGACCCAGATCTGCAAGTACCATAGACGTCCGATCAACAGCAGGAACGGGATGAGCACAACGATGCCAGCGCGCCGAAAGCGTTTGGTGTAGTCGAGGGGATCGACACGCCCCTCGATGGGGGTGTTTTCCCCTCGCGCAATGTTCAGCGGTGAGACCATCAGCCCTTCGCGGTGGACGCCCAGCAGCCCGCAACTTCAGCGGGCGCGAAACCCACTCTCGGCCCCGCGACATTCCGGGGGCCCCGCCTTTTATCTAGGGCGACGGTGGAGTGTCAACAACGACTCCCGCTCCCTTCCACATCCGGTCTCAAGAAAGAGCCGATAAGTTGTCAATTCCATTGGAGAAGCGGATATGCAGATATTGCTTGAATGAAGCAGGCAACTGTAGGGGCGCAGCGTGCTGCGCCCCTACGAACAATCCCAACACACCGCCCGACGAACCTCAAAACTGCTCGGCCGCCGTCACCCATGCCGGCCGGCGCAACCGTGGGGGCGCAGCACGCTGCGCCCCTACGGGCAAGCGATGCCGTCGATGGCGGCTTGGTACGGCGCCGGAATGGTCGGGGTCATGCCGACCCAGTCGCCGCCGTAGAAGCGCTCGTCGATGTCGAAGATCCGAGCGGTGCTGCCATCCCAGTGGAGCAGGGCCACATACCAGAAGTCGCCGGACGAGGTGCCGCCGAGCTCGACGGGGACGTTGATCTTTTGGAACCGGCGCTGGCCATTGACGAAGATTCGAATCGTCGCGTAGCTGGTGCCGAAGCCGTTGTCGTCGAAGTAGTGGATGCCCACTGCGTATAGGCCGCAGGCGTTGGGGTCGTCGAGGTTGACGTTCTCTGGTCCCTCGCCGTCGGTGTCGTCGCGATCCAGGCTCGGGGTCTCGGGGGCGAGTCCGGGCATGTTCCAGACCACCTCGCGATTGAGGAAGAAGACGTCCCAGCCGTTCTTCGCGCCGGGATCGCCGGTGTCCCCCCAGATTCCTTGGGGAACGCGGGTGAAGTGTAGGTCGATGTCGGCCCCGTCACCGTCGCCGACGATGGGATCGAGGGGCGTGGTCCAGATCAGCTGCACGTGGATTTTTTCCGAAGGCCGTGCGTTCGCCTGCACGCAAGAGACGTTGCAGCTCTCGGTTCCCTGGGCATCGACGACGCTGAGGCAGACCTCGTAGGCGCCGGCCAGGTCGAGGAAGAGGCTGGCAAAGCCGTCGCCGGAGTCCTCGATGAAGCTCGTCGAGCCTTCGGGCCGCTGGGTCACCTCCCACCGCCACTCGGCCACCGACGACTCCACGTCACGGCTCTTGGTGCCGTCGAGAATTAGGACATCCAACGGGATGGCCGCGACCTGCTCCTCGAGCACCGATGAGCCATCGACCGCCCCTTTGGCCACGGCCATCGGGCATTGATTGGTGGTGCCGGTCGCCAGCACCTGGAAGCGGACATCGGACCGCAACGTGTCGTTGCTCTTGAGGGAGTATTCGGCCACGTCGACCCCTTCGTTGAGCGGCGAGTAGAGGACCTCGAAGGTGACGGTCTCCAGGGGGGCGAGCTCCAGGCCGGCCAGCGGCGTCGTCTCGTTGATGAAGAGCTCTGAGCTGTCGCCTGTGACCTGGGTGAGGCTTTCGAGAATGAGCGGGACACCGCCACAGCTCTTGATGGTCACGACCCTGGTCTTCAGGTCGCCGACGGCGACGGCCGGGCTGAACTCGACCACCTCGGCCCCGACGCCATTGCTCAGCAGCTGGATGCAGGGCGCAGAGCTGTTCGCGACCAGCGGCAGCTCGTAATCGGAGTCGATGGGGTCGTTGCTCTGGATGAGGATGCTGCCCAGGTCTTCCCCCAAGGTCTTGGGCGAGTACGCGACCGTGAAGGTCAGTTCCTCAGTGATGTCCTGGATGGTGGCGGGAAACTTGAGCGAGCCCAGGTCGAGCGTGAACTCGTCGCTGCCATTGATGAAGATGTCGCTGACCTCGAGAGGAATCTGGCCCACGTTCGTCACGTGCACGACCT
Organism: Deltaproteobacteria bacterium CG_4_9_14_3_um_filter_63_12; assembly: GCA_002789955.1. GTDB lineage: Bacteria > Myxococcota_A > Bradymonadia > UBA4248 > UM-FILTER-63-12 > UM-FILTER-63-12. Next base: position 12,892 of record PFUG01000369.1, read on the forward strand.
GGTTTTCGGACTCGCCCAAGCCGACGTGGCCGAAGTTCACTTTTTCCGAGCTGGAAGGCGTGACCTGGATCCTCGCCCCGAGGTCCTGGGTGACGATCAAGACCTCGACTTGAGCGCGGTCTGGGTCGTTGCTGAGGATGATGACCTTGCCGCCCTTGCGGCTGCCGGTTGCCGAGGGCTGATAGGCGACGAGCAGCGTGTAGACCTCCTTGGGAGCCAGGACGAGCCCTTCTGCGGGTCCTCGAGGGAATTCGAGAGTGAGGTCCGAACTGCCTTCGAAGGTGATGGAGACGAGGTTGAGGTCGCCCGAGCCTTGGTTGGTGATGGCCAGCTCTTCCTTGCGTTGGTCACCGAGAGAGACCTGGCTGAAGGTGATCTGGGTTCGCGGGAAGGTCTCGATCAGGCCCTTGGAGCCGCTCTGTACATCGTTGCCACACGACAGCATCAAACCAACCAGCGCCAAGAGCGCTCCCAATCGCGCGAGCCAAAACAAGAGCGAACTCGTGGCTCGCTCGGGGGAGACTTCCGTCATTTTCTGTACTCTCTTCTTGGGTGGCCACAGAGCAATCGCCGAATCCAAACCTGCGAGGGCGCAGACTGTGTCTGCTTCCCTCGTGACATCCCTGCCAATCTCGGCAGCTCGCGCCGCAACGCAATGCTCTGGACGCTAACATTAGGGGGTGGCTGCGTCAATCTGAGCGCTTCGCCGCGAAAACACTGGAGTTGCAGGTGGTGTGTGGGGCGATTCGGAGGGTCGGCGTCGCATCAAGTCCTGATTCGCCACGAAGAGCACGAAGAGCTCTCCCTGCTCCGAACGACGATCCTTGCAGACTCCAAACCGCGAAAGCGCGGGGCTCTGATTGTGGGAGCCCAGAGCACGGCTTCGCGCCCCCAGCTCCCAAGCCCCAAGAGGCCCACGGCCTCACCGCTCCAGGTGAACCGCGTAGCGGCAAAAAACTCTCGCCGAATCTCGCTCGCGCGTTTGACTCTAGAGAGCTCGTGCCTATGCTCTGCGACGCAGGGGCGCGAAAATTCAGACGGACCGCCGGCGCCTCGAGAGTGGGAGCAAGACCGTGCCTATCTACGAGTACAAATGCAGTGAATGTGGCTATGAGATGGATCACTTCCATCGCTCGCGCAAAGAGCCAAAGCCTCCTTGCAAGGCCTGTGGGGAAGACAGCCTCGAGCGGCTCATCAGCCTCACCAGCTTCCAGCTCAAGGGGAACGGCTGGTACGTGACCGATTACCGAGGGGCGGGACAGCCTCCGGTGCCGGCTCCGCCGAAGTCCGTGGAATCCTCGGCCAACGCAGAGGCAAAGTCCTCCAGCGAGCCAAAGGACTCAGCCTCTGCAGCCGACACCGCGAAGTCGGCCGAGGGCGGCAAACATAGCAGCACGAAAAGCAAAAGCAGCCCCGATGGCAAGAACGCTTCGGAAGACAAGAAGAAGTCAAAGGACAAGGTCGCGGCTTGACGCCCCAACGGGGGTGTTTAGCGTGCACTCTGTCGAAAGAAATATCCGGCGCACCGCAGGTCCAGTGTTTTTGAGGCCCTGCGCCGCCATCGCAATCTCGCCTACAAGTTCTGGAGGAAACAGTCATGGGGAAGATCATTGGTATCGACCTCGGGACGACCAATTCGGTCGTCAGTGTGATGGAGGGCTCGGAGCCCAAGATCATCACCAACGAGGAAGGAGCACGGACGACACCTTCCGTAGTCGCGTTCGACGAAAAGGGTGAAGTCCTCGTCGGTCAGATCGCGCGACGACAGGCGATCACCAACCACGAGAACACCATCTACAGCGCCAAGCGCTTCATCGGGATGAAGTACACCGAGCGCAAGGAAGAGGCCGACCGCATGCCCTTCAAGGTCGTGGCCGGCAAGGGCGGGCTCGCCGAGTTCGAGCTGCGCGGAAAGAAGTACTCACCGCCCGAGGTCTCGGCCAAGGTGCTGCAGAAGCTCAAGCGCGCCGCCGAAAAGTACCTGGGCGAGACCGTCACAGAAGCCGTCATCACCGTGCCGGCCTACTTCAATGATTCGCAGCGCCAGTCCACCAAGGACGCCGGCCGCATCGCGGGCCTCGACGTCAAGCGCATCATCAACGAGCCCACCGCCGCAGCGTTGGCCTACGGACTCGACAAGAAGAGCGACGAGATCATCGCCGTCTACGACTTCGGTGGTGGGACGTTCGACATCTCCATCTTGGAAGTCGGCGACAACGTGGTCGAGGTCATCTCGACCAACGGCGACACGCACCTTGGTGGCGACAACATCGACGAAGTCATCATCGATTGGCTCATCCAAGAGTTCAAGAAGGACACCGGCATCGACCTGTCGAAGGACAAGATGGTGCTGCAGCGCCTCAAGGACGCCGCTGAGAAGGCCAAGATCGAGCTCTCGACCATCCTCGAGTCCGAGGTCAACCTGCCCTTCCTCACCGCCGACGCGTCCGGGCCCAAGCACCTCAACGTCAAGCTGACGCGGGCCAAGCTCGAGTCGATGATCTCCGAGATCGTCGCCAAGACCATCGCCCCGTGTCGCAAGGCCCTCAAAGACGCCAGCAAGAAGACCACGGAGATCGACGAGATCATCATGGTCGGCGGCTCCACCCGCATCCCGCTGGTGCAGCAAGAGGTCGAGAAGTTCTTCGGCAAAACCCCGAACCACTCCGTGAACCCCGACGAAGTCGTGGCCCTCGGCGCGGCCATCCAAGGCGGCGTGCTCGCCGGCGACGTCAAGGACATCCTCCTCCTCGATGTGACCCCGCTCTCGCTGGGCATCGAGACCCTAGGCGGCGTCTTCACGGTCCTCATCCCGCGCAACACCACCATCCCGACCCGCAAATCCGAGACCTTCTCGACCGCCGAGGACAACCAGACCAAGGTCACCGTGCACGTGCTGCAAGGCGAGCGCGAGATGGCGGCGTACAACCGCTCGTTGAAGCAGTTCAACTTGGACGGGATACCCCCGGCGCCCCGTGGCGTGCCGCAGGTCGAGGTCTCCTTTGACATCGACGCCAACGGCATCGTCAACGTCGGCGCGAAGGACAAGGCCACCGGCAAAGAGCAGCACATCACCATCGAGGTCTCCGGTGGCATCGACGAGCGCGACATCGAGCGCATGGTGCAAGAGGCGAAGCTCAACGAGGCCGACGACAAGAAGAAGAAGGCCATCGCCGAGGCTCGCAACGAGCTCGATACGCTGACCTACAGCGCCGAGAAGAGTTTGAAGGAGTACCGAGAGAAGCTCGACGGCGCCGACGTCGAGAAGCTCGAGAAGGCCATCGAAGAGGCCAAGACTGCCAAGAGCAGCGATGATCTGGACACCCTCAAGGAGGCCAAAGAGACCCTCATGGCAGCCTCGCACAAGATGGCCGAGATGATGTACGCCCAGGCCGCACAAGCCCAGGCCGGCGAGGAAGGCGGTGACGGCGGCGCCAAGGGCGGCGACGACGACGTCATCGACGCCGAGTTCGAAGACGCCTGAGCCTAGAGGTTCCAAACACGAAGAGCGGGCCCGAGAGGGTCCGCTCTTCGCGTTTCTTGGGCGCGTTGGCGACAAGACAGGGCGCAGCGCGCTGCGCCCCTACTTCAGGGTCAAGAGGTTCTCGATGGGGCGGCCGTATACGGCTTGGCTTCCCGAGACCCCAATTGGCCTTTTCATGAGGCTGGGGTAGGTGGCGATGTGGGCAATCAGCACCTCGTCGGACTCATGGCTGGTCAGGCCAAGGGCCTTGTAGTTCTTGTCATTGCTGCGCAGCAGGCTGCCGACGGGGACACCGAGTTTGCTGAAGAGCGCTCGCAGCTCGTCTGCGCCGAGGGGCTCCTTGATGTAGTCACGGTACTCGAAGGCCACGCCTTCGGCGTCGAGCAAGGCGACCGCCTTGCGACAGGTGCCTCAAGTCTTTGTGCAGATGAGCGTCAGCATGGTGTCTCCTGTGTGTCTGGGTTAGAGGATGAGCAGTGACGCCGAGGATAGCTCGCCCGGGGCGAGGCTGCAACGCGGGCGAGCTGGGGCTCGTTCTCGGAGCGGCGAAGCTGTGCTCATGTGGGACGAGGCATCAACGCGGGCGCGCTGGAGCTCGTTCTCCGAGCGGCGAGGCCGTGCTCGAGCGTCTGTTTGCGGGCCAATGCACCGTCATGAGCGGACAGCCAGGCGAAAGCTGGCTTCTCGGCGCTATAGGCCGAGGGGAAAGAAATACATGTCACAATAAAGTGAATCTCTCGTTGACAGGGTATTGGCTCGAGGGTATAAACGCCGCCGTCAGCTTGCTGACCTTGCGGGAGTAACTCAGTGGTAGAGTGCAACCTTGCCAAGGTTGACGTCGCGGGTCCGAATCCCGTCTCCCGCTTGCGAAGGAAGCCCAGTCATTGACTGGGCTTTTTTCGTTTCTTGGGTTTTCGTTTTGGAGCCGAAAGTCCCAAGTTGGCGAGTGGGTCCCAGTCGAGTCCCAAGTTGACGGGTTGAGGTTAGGTGCCTGATTCGTCATCTTGGTCCCCAAAAGCACGACGAGCGAACTCGTCTTGGGCCTCCTGCTTTTTCTCCAAACCATCGGGACCGATGTAGTAGCGCTCGGTCATCTTCTCGGTTGTGTGCCCAATAATGGACCGAAGGACGAGACGGTCGACCTTCTGAGGCCAAGTGCGCCAACAAGGCCAACCGGACCTTCTCCCTCCTCGCCTTGAATTCCTGGTTCACCTCTTGGTCCAGGCGGACCGACGGCCGAGGCGTGCAACCTGGTGGACGACAACTGCGATGGCTCGGTCGATGAGGGCTTCCTCGCCTCTTGTGGGTTGGGCGCCTGCGCAGCGAGCTCGGATGTCTGCGGCAACGGCTTGCTCGTTGCTTGCGTGCCCGGCACACCTTTGGCCAGCGCCGACACGACGTGCGATGGGGTCGACGACGACTGCGACGGCAGCATCGACGAAAACTGCGCCACTTGCGTCAAGGTCTCCCGGCCCGCGCAGGGCGGCAACGACACACAGGCGGCCATCGACAGCAATTTGACCCCCTTCGCCACGATCCAAGCCGCAATCGACTGGACAGCCGCCGACGCGACCCGTCCCAAAGTCGTCTGTGTCGCCGCCAACAACTGCAGCCGAACGCTCTACGACGAGACCGTCACTGTGCCGGGCGGTGTCTCGGTCTTGGGCAGCTACCAGAACAACCATCAAGGACGCTGTGCCTTCACCTTCAACAACACCAACGGCGGACAGGCCGTCGACACCGTCATCCGAGGCGCCATTTTTTCAGGAAACACACAGCCCTCCTCGCTGGACGGCTTCGAGATCGCGCGCATCGGTGGCGATCCCGCCATTGGAGTCGCGATCGACAGCTCGGTTGGCGTGGTCCTCGGCAACCTGGACATCTCGCGCGGACCGGCCGTGGCCACGACCATCGGCGTCGACGTCTCTGACAACAGCGCGGTCGTCCTGACCAACTCCTCCGTTCATGGCGGCAACGGCACGGCGCTCGCCGTGGGGGTGCGCGTGGTCGACTCCCGCATCGACCTCCGCGACAACTGCGAGGCCTACGACGCCAACGGCCGCTGCAACTCTTTCTGTGGGACCAATTCACTGCGCGGCATCCGCGGTCGGCACGACACGGGGGCGCAGCCAGAGAGTCACGCCATCGTGTTGCAGAACGCCCCGGGTTCGCTCGTCGACCGAACGGCGGTGTGCGGCGCTCAGAGCTCCATCGGGTCGCAAATCAAGATCACGGGTGACGCCACCGGCACCGTCCTCAGCGCCAGCCTCCTCAACGGCTGGGGTGGAGACCTGCAATCCTATGGACTGTGGCTCGAGGACTGCGGTGGCGCCTCACCTTGGATCGTGGACAACTTCCGCATCGCCGCCACCGGCTTGAACCACAACACCGATGTCGCCGCGGTGCGAGCCGTGGGCGACTGTCACCCCGTGATCGAAGACAACGTTCTCATCGTGGGCGGTGGCGAGGGCAATGCCTCCGAGGGTCGGGCGATTCACTGTCTTGCCAACGCTTCCGGTTCGCCCAGTCGCTGCACCGTCTTGGACAACACGCTGCTCCAAGGCTCGGAGGCTGGGTTCCCGCCGAGCTCAGTAGGGGTCCGCTGCGACGACGGCTCCTGCGTTCGCATCGCGGGGAACCGCATCGATGCCCGCGCCGGGCTCGTGACTCGCGGGGTGATCTTGGACAACACCGGCGCGGTGCTCGAGAACAACGTCATCGACGCCTCTTGCGGGAACACCGAGTCCATCGGCGTGCTCTCCCTCGACTCATGGTCTCGGATGGAGAACAACCTGATGACCGGAGGGTTCTGCCAGGTTGGCGACCCCAACGTCCCCTTCATCGGCCTGAAGGTCGTGGCCAGCGCCAGCGGCAATGAGGTCGATGTCCACTCCAACGTCATCGACGCGGGCCCAAACCCTGCCGCCGTCTGCTTCGGCGACGGCGTCCTCCTCGAGTCGGACACGACGTCGCCACCGACCCGTCCGCTCGGTGTGTTCCGAAATAATGTGCTCTTGGGAAGCAACTGCAGCACGGCCTATCTCTTCCGTGAAGCCGACGCCACCGCTGACCCCCGCGTTCTGCAGAACAATGTCTTCGACGACCGCAACTCGCGGCCCTCGGCGTTCCTCTACCGAGACGAAGGCAGCACCGATGAGAACGACATCAACACCATCAACGGCTACAGCGACGTCAATGCGCTCGCCAACGCCGTGGGGAGCTGTACGTTCGTAAGCTACCCCACTGACCTTCACTTGGACGCAGGAGACACGCTCTGCGCCGACCAGGGGACGGCCAGCGGTGCGCCTGCGACCGACTTCGAAGGGGACCCGCGCAGCGACGGCACGCCTGACGTCGGCATCGACGAGCGATAGGAGAGGCGACGCAGAAGACCCCGGCAGCGTGCTGTCGGGGTCTTCTTATGCCTATTCGACGGCCTCGGGGGAGGTTTCCCTACACTCCGCGAAACCCTAGGGGCGCGGCGCGCTGCGCCCTCCCCTGCCCTCTACACACCGTTACAAAAGCCCCACCCAACCCCAACTGAAATCCCAGCCTCCCGTCGTCATCCTAGAAACTGCAAGGACGCGCCACCGCGTTCGACTCTAGGAGGCCCTCATGACGACCAAGCTCCACCAGCCCGAAACCAATCAAGCCTCCGCAACCCCAGCACCCCCGGAGGCTTCCCGATGAACCTGCCCACCTTCTCCGTCAAACGCGGCGTCACCGTCGGCATGGCCACCCTCATCGTGGTCGGCTTCGGCCTCTTCTCCCTCACCCAGCTCAAGACCGACCTCTACCCCGACCTGGCCTTCCCCACCGTCATGGTCGTGACCAACTTCACCGGCGCCAGCCCCAAAGACATCGAGACCCTGGTCACCCGCCCCCTCGAAGGCGGCCTGGCCACCGTCGAGGCCGTCGAGACCATCACCTCCGAGTCCCGCAGCGGCAGCTCTATGATCCGCGTCGAGTTCGACTGGAGCGCCGACATGAATCAGGCCGAGACCGACGTCCGCCGCGCCCTCGACCTGGTCGAGGCCCGCCTCCCTGACGACGCCACCAAACCCCTGGTCTTCGCCCTCGACCCCTCCATGCAGGCCGTCGTCACCCTCATGGTCTCCGGACCCTTCTCCCAAGCCGAGCTGCGCCGACTCGCCGAAGACGACATCAAGCCGCGCCTCGAACGCCTCGAAGGCATCGCCAACGTCGAGGTCGCCGGCGGCCTCGAGCGCCAGATTCAGGTCTCGGTCAACCCCGAACAAGTCCAGGCCTTCGGACTCGACCTCGACGCCGTGCTCGGCGCCCTCTACCAAGAAAACACTCAAGAGCCCGGCGGTTCCATTCAAGATGGCTCGCGCCGCTTCGACATCGACACCCGCGGCCAATACGAATCCGTCGCCCAGCTCGAGCAAGTCGTCGTCGGCCAACGCCAAGGCGAAGCCGGTCCCGAGCCCCTGAAACTCGGCCAGCTCGCCCGCGTCGACGACACCTTCAAAGAGCGCAGCCGCATCCTCGAGACCGACGGCCAACCGGCCGTGATGCTCTACGTCCGCAAGGCCACCGACGCCAACACCGTGGACGCCGCCGAGGCCGTCATGGCCGCCCTCCCCGGCATCGAAACGGCCGTCGGCGGCGGACTGCAGTTCGACGTCGTCATCAACCAGGCCGACACCGTCAACGCCTCCATCTCGAACCTCGGCAGCACCGCCCTGCTCGCCGTCGTCATCACCTTCCTCGTCCTGCTCCTCTTCCTGCGCTCCTTTCGCAGCTCCTTCGTCGTCGCCAGCGCCCTGCCCGTCTCCGTCGTCGCCACCTTCGCCCTCATGGACCAGGCGAGCATGACGCTGAACATCATCTCTATGGCCGGCCTGGCGCTCGCCATCGGCATGCTGGTCGACAACGCCATCGTCGTCCTTGAGAACATCGTCCGCCTGCGCGACGAGGGCCTGCCGCTGCGCGACGCCGCCATCCAAGGCGCCGCCGAGGTCAGCGGCGCGGTCACCGCCTCGACGCTGACCACCGTCTCGGTCTTCGTCCCCATCCTCTTCGTCCCGGGCATCGCCGGCGTCATGTTCCGCGACATGGCCATCACCATTTGCTTCGCGCTCGGCGTCTCCCTGGCCGTGGCGCTGACCTTCGTGCCCCTGGCGGCGTCGCGCCTCATGAAACGGCATGGCGTCCTCGGCGAGCAAGCCCCAAGCAGAATCAAAGAATCATGGCTGGTCAGAGTCTACGGGTTCTTGCTCGACTGGACCCTCGACCATCGCTGGGTGGTCGGCGGTGGGCTCCTGCTCGCCTCGGTGGGAGCGGTCTTCGCCGCGGGCTCCATGCCGACCGACTTCATGGCCAAGCCCGACCAGTCGCGGGTCGAGATTGTGTTGGAGACCGAGGTCGGGTCGAGCCTGGAGGAGACGCAACGGGCCGTCGAAGAGGCAAACCAACTGCTGGTCGCGCTGGTGTCCGACGACGAGCGGCGCCTGGTCGCCATGGACCTCGGCGCCGACGAAGGGCTGGCGGCGGTCTTCAGCGGCGGTCAAAACTCGGCCACGCTGACGGTGCCGCTGGTGCCCATGAACGCCCGCGACCGCTCCCAGGCCGAGATCGAGCAGGCGCTGCGCGTAGGGCTCGCCGACGTGCCCGGCGTGCGCGCCTCCATCAAGGCTCGTGGGCCCACCGGCGCCGCCGGCGACATCGTGGTCGAGCTCATCGGACACGACTTGGTGGCGGCGAGACGGCTCGGCGGCCAGCTGCAGACCCAACTGGAAGCCTTGCCGCAGGTCGCCGAGGTCAGCTTCTCGCTGGAAGACCAGGCGCCGCAGGTCGAGGTCGAGTTCGACCGCGAAAAGATGGCCGAGATGGGCCTGAGCACGGCCTCCGTGGGCCGCACCATCTCCACCGCCTTCAAGGGGCGTCTGGCCGGGCAGTACACCGAAAATGGCGACGAGTTCGACATCCTGGTGCGCTACGAGGCGAGCTCCCGCGACGAGGTCGAAGAGCTGCGCCGGCTGCCCATCGCCACGCCGTCCGGGACCTTCGTCCCCTTGAGCAGCTTCGCTAAGGTCGAAGAGTCCCTTGGCCCAGCGAGCATCGCCCGCAAAGACCAAGAACGGCTGACCGAGCTCGCCATCACCTTGAAAGACGAATGGGTCGGCGACGACGGCCTGGTCCACCGCAAGGACCTCGGGGTCGCCATCAGCGACGTCGAGGCGGTCATCGCGGCGGCCGACTTGCCAGAGGGGTTCAGCACCTCGATCTCTGGGTCAGCGGAAGACTTCAAGACCTCCTTCTTCTACCTGGGCCTCGCCGTCATCGTCGCCATCTTCCTGGTCTACATGGTCATGGCCGGGCAATTCGAGAGCTTCCGGCAGCCGTTCATCATCCTCTTCACCGTGCCTCTGGCTGGCATCGGCGTGGTCTGGATGTTCGCCCTGACGGGCGCCGTCATGGATATCACGGCCCTGATCGGTGTGGTCATGCTGGTCGGCATCGTCGTCAACAACGGCATCGTCTTGGTCGACGCGGCGAACCGCTACCGCGAGCAAGGTTTGGACAAGGTCGAAGCCATCTCCACGGCCGCTCGCACCCGGTTGCGGCCCGTACTGCTGACCAGCCTGACGACGATTTTGTCCATGGTGCCGCTGGCGCTGGAAATCGGCGAGGGCGCCGAGATGTGGTCGGGCATGGCGACAGCGGTCATCGGCGGGCTGTTGGCGTCGACGGCGCTGACCTTGGTGGTCGTGCCCAGCATGTACACGGTGTTCGCCGGCAAGGCGAAGACCCATGATTTGGCGGTCGACCATGAACCCCAAGCCGCGTAGGGGAACAGCAAGCAAAGACTCACCACAGAGAACACAGAGGCCACAGAGAACGATGCACAAGGAACCCACCGAGGCGATTTCCAAATGACTCATCGCAGGAGCACGGACGCAATCCAAGTGAGCCCAGCTAACGAGGCTCCGCTCTGTGTTCTCTGTGTTCTCTGTGGTGAACCCTGCTCAGACCTTCTTCGAGCGCCTATAGGGGGGAAGCCGAATCCCGCCAACCGCAAAACCTTAGAAATGTTCACGCATGGAGCCGCCCCATGACCACGATACGACCGACGATTCTCTTCTTCACCGTTGCCCTGATGTTCCTCACCGCAGGCAGCGCCCTGGCCCAGGGAACGCCCGAGACCATCGACCCCGTCGACGACGCCACCGTCGGCCTGCTCGCCGCGGACGACGCCGATGTCCTCGCCCTCCACGCCCAGCAGACGCTGTTCGAGGTGGCCGACGGGCCCGAGATGACCTTGAGCCAGGCCATCGCGGCGACCGACGCCGCCAACTTGGACCTCGAAGCCCTGCGCTTCGAGGTCCAGAAGGCCGACGCGCGGCTCTCCATGTCCTACGGCGCCCTGATGCCCATGCTCTCCGCGGACCTCACCTACAAACGGTCCGATCACGCCGACGAGATGGACCTTGGCGCCAGCCTGGGCCCGCTCTTCGACGCTATGAACATCCCGGCCGACCAGCGCGGCGAGCCGACGACGGTGTCGTCGCTCAACAGCCTGAGCGGGTCGATGACCGCGGTGGTGCCCTTGGTCAACGTCGCCAGTTGGCTCAATGTCGGCGTCGCCGAGGGCGCGCAGGAGTTGGCGGAGCTGAGCATCGAAGACGGGCGGCAGCGTCTCCTGATGGCCGCCGCCCAGAGCCACACCGCCGCACTGCTGAGCCGCACGCTGGTCGAGTTGCGGCGCGCCGAGATCGACTCGGCCGTGCGGCAGGTCATCGTGGCGCGCCGCCGCGTCGACGCGGACGTCGGTCTGCGCATCGACCAAATCCGCGCCGACGCCGACCTGGCTGCCGCCGTGCAAAACCACAACAACGCCGTGCTCGCCTTAGAAACCGCGCGCGATGGTCTGGCAGTGCTCACGCACAGCCAGACCATGCCTCTGCCAGTGGGCGGCAGCTCCACGGAGCGCGCTGCGCTGCACACTCGGACAGAAGACGAATCGTTGGCGGCGCGCCCCGACCTCGAGGTGCTGCGCAAGCAGGGCGAGCTGGCGAAAGACCAGCTCGACGTGCTGTGGGCGGGGTTCGCGCCGACGCTGTCGGCCGTCTGGCAGGGCACCTGGCAACTCACCGAGCCCACTGGCTTCGGGGGCAGTGACTCGACCCGCTGGACGGCGCTCTTGACCCTGGACATCCCGCTCTACAACGGGGTGCGCTACGGGCGGCTCGACGAACAGCGCGCCGCGGCCGAGCAGCTCGAGGTGCAGCTGCGCAGCGCCGAGCTGCAGGTTGGCCAGGAGCTCCGCCAGGCGCGGCGCGAGCTCTTCTCGGCCGAGAGCGCGGTCGACAACGCGCAGCTCCAACTCGATTTGGCCCAAGAGGGGCTCACGTTGACGATGCGCGCCTACGAGGCCGGCGCTGGCTCGTCTCTCGAGGTCACGGAGTCGCGCAAGGTGGTGGCCATAACGCAGTCGAATCTGGTCTCGTCGCGGCTCCAAGTGGAGCTCGCCCGGCTCTCGCTGAGCCGTGCGCTAGGTCTCGATCTTGCTGAAATATAGCAACGAGTTACGCGACAAAGTGAAAGGGGGTTGTGATGGTGCTGCTGGAGAGGTTTTGGGTTCGGTCGCGGACTCACCCCACCCCTGCACTCGCCGCCGCGCGGTTGAACGTGGTAGACCGAGAGGCCTCGTCGGGTTCGGCCTCGAAACAAACCCAAGAACCCCGGAAACACCCCATGAACGGCGCCCGTGTCCTCCTCGTCGAAGACGACCTGAAGTTGGCCAACTTGGTCAAAGAGTATCTCGAGAAGAGCGACTGCGTCGTGGAGATCGAGGGGCGAGGAGACCGCGCGGTCGCGCGGATCCTCGGCGAGAACCCCGACCTCGTGGTGCTCGACCTCAACCTGCCCGGCCTGGACGGCCTCTCGGTCTGCCGAGAGGTGCGGGGCAAGTTCTCCAACCCCATCCTCATGTTGACCGCGCGCGGCGAGGAGATCGACGAGGTGTTGGGCTTGGAGATGGGGGCGGACGACTACATGGCCAAGCCTGTGCGGCCGCGGCTACTGTTGGCGCGGCTGAAGAACCTGCTGCGCCGGACGACTAAGGGCGACGAGGGTGTGGCGCAAGTCGTCACCGACCTTGTTGGAGCCAAACGCGTCGTGCTCGGTGCGCTGGTCGTGGACGCGACGAACCGCAACGTGACCCATGGCGGCGAGGAGATCGAGCTGACCACGGCCGAATTCGATTTGCTCTGGATGTTGGCGACCCACGCCGGCGAGGTCCTGTCGCGAGAGGAGATCTACCAGGAGGTCAGAGGCATCGAGTGGGACGGGTTCGACCGGTCGATCGATTTGAGGGTGACTCGGCTGCGCAAGAAGCTGGGCGACGACGCGAAACATCCGAAGCTCATCAAGTCCGTGCGAGGCTCGGGGTATTTGATGGTCGCGGACGCGTGAGGTCAACGTGAAAAAGATGATCTTTGGAGTCTCGATGGCGGTGCTCATCGCCATCGTCGTGGGCTTCTTCTCAGTCGGCTACATCTTCTGGCTGACCTTCACCAGGGACTTTCGCAAGACACTGCCACCACACTTTCAGTCCACAGCCGTCGCTATACAGGCCCTGGCCGAAGCGACGGACAGCGAAGCCCAATTGATGGAGGTATTGGAGAAAATCGCCGCGGACATCGGCGGAACGGTAGCGATGACGCCCCTCGAAGCCCTCGAGGTTGATGACGACGTGGGTCAGAGGCTGTCACGGGGTGATGCGGCGTTCATCTTTGCCGAAGACGACTCGCCCGTCCTCCTCATCCCTGTCCCCTCAAAAGGGAAGATCGTGGTGATCAACGCGGAGCGACGCTTCCCAGTGCCCAGCAATGCCGCCATCGCGCTGAGCATCGCGGTCATCATGGTGATTGTCTTCGGCACGGGCTTGCTATTGACCCTCCCGCTGGTCAAACGTCTGGGTCACCTCGAACGCACCGCGAGTCAGATCGCTGGGGGGGATCTGAGCGCGCGGGCGAGCGACGGACACCAGGACGCCATCGGATCTTTGGCGAGGCAGTTCGACACCATGGCCGACCGCGTGCAGGAGTTGTTGGAGAATCAGCGTCAGTTGCTGCAGGCCGTCGCCCACGAGCTGCGCACGCCGGCGGCGCGCATCCGCTTTGGGCTCGAGATGCTCCCCGACGCCGAGACCGCCGAGGAGATCGACGCGCGACTGGCGTCCATCGACGACGACCTGGTCGAGCTCGATGAGCTGGTGCGCGAGCTGCAGCTCTTCAACAAATACGACGCGCCATCGACGGTGCTCTCCTCCGAGTCGACACCACTGAAAGCGGTGCTCGAAGAGCTCTGTGTGCGCCTGCAGCCGCTGCGTCAGGAGATCGCCCTATCCGTGGTCGGAGACGAAGGCACCGTCGCCGTCGTCGACAAACGGGCGTTCAACCGTGCCCTGCAGAACCTGATCTCCAACGCGCTGCGCTACGCCGAGACCCGCGTCGAGGTGCGCGTCGCGCATGCAGGCGAAGCCTGCGTGGTCGACGTGGTCGACGACGGGCCTGGTGTGCCGGAGTCGGACCGCGAGCGGATCGTCGAGCCCTTTGCGCGGGTCGACAACAGCCGCAACAAGGAGTCCGGCGGTGTGGGCTTGGGGCTGGCCATCGTCGAACGGATCCTCGAGGCCCACGCGGGGAGCTTGGAGATTCTCGATGGGGACCTGGGCGGTGCGAATTTCAGGACGACGTGGCCGGTGTAGCTCAGCTCGCCAAGACCTCTTCGATCAGCGACACGCACAACGCCTCCAGTGTCTCCTCGTCGGGCGCCTCTGGCAGCGACGAGCCCTGTGCGGCGGCCTTCGAACGCGCTGACAACGCCTCGGCCTGGACCATCAACTCGTCGTAGCTCCATATTCCATCTCGAATCGCCAACAGCTCCTCGCGATCCGGGCGCCGGACCAGGACCTCCCCGGTCTCGAGGATCTCGCAGGACATGCGCAGCAGTCGAATCAGGTGCAGCGCATGTTTGGTGTCGTAGCCCGACTGCGCCTCGAGCGCCGCGCGCTTGGGGTTGCGGTGCTCGACCCAATGTCGATACTGGGCCCAAGTGCGCTTCGCGGCCTGGAAGGCTTTTTCGCGGTCCAAGAGTCGGATGAAATTGAGATCGCCTCGCGGCGTCTCGTCCAGACCCGCAAGAACCTCGTAGGCACCGAGCTGATCGCGAGACACTGCGGGTTTCTGCGGGAGGCCAAATTCTGCCCTCTCCGGGGGCTTATCGGGGGGGCTGAGAAGCCAGGCTCGATGCGTCCGAATGCGCCCCAGCTGCGACTCGGCGTAGCCGGCAAAGGCCTTCTCGACGCGTCGAGAGAGGAACGCACGCCGGGCGTCGAGGAGCCGGCGTCCCACCGCGCTCAGGCGGGTGTGGTCGTCCTCGTGGGCGAAAAGCACTTCGATAATCGAAGGGTTACTGGTGGCGGCGAGGCGCACGAACTTGCGCAGCTCATAGAGGACGTGGTCGGGGCCGAGCTCCAACTGCTCGGGTGCGGCTTTGAAGCCGAAGTACCAGCTCGCCGGCCCGACGAGCACGCCCTTATAGTCCCAATCGGAGTCCTCGCGGGCCAAGCCGTAGGCGCGGCTGCCGTGCAGCGTCTCGTAGAGGGTAACAGGTGACTTCATGGGGGCTAGGTTCGGCCACTCAGGCCAAGAGCGCAACGCTCCGGAGCTGGGGAAAGGGGTCGAGTCGCGTGTTTTAGGGTTCTTGACGCAGAGCTAGTGTAACGCTTCGCATGTGTCCATGATTGTTGTTCGATGGCTCTCAGGGTCGTTTGGAAATCTGGGGGAACTTTTCAAACCACGCGACCTTCGCGCCGTGGGCAGGCAAGAACTCACAGCCAGGGATGGCGGAGAGTCGCGCAAACCCGAAGGGTTGCGCGCAGGATGCGCAACAACACCGCAACACGCGACCCGACCCCTTCCAAAGACTCGAACGCTGCTTGCTTTTCGTAAGCGACCTGGGTAATCAGCACGGCATCACACAACTCCCGCGAGTTGAATGCGGGCTGATCCCGTCGGGTCGATGATTCCCACATGCACGCCGCGCTGCTGAATCCGCCGCCCGCGAATACCTTGATGTCGAAGGATCCCCATGACCACGGCTGCGTCGCGCTCTCACCGCCTGCTGCTCTTAGGGTTCATCACCCTGGCGCTGGCCCACTCCACCGCCTGGGCCGATGAAGAAAAGGCCAGCCTCGAAACCGGCGACGAAGCCGGGTCCATGGGGATCTTAGAGATCACCCTCATCGCCGACCTCGTCGCGACCTTGGAGAAGTCCCAGAGCTATCCCCTCGACCGCTACGGCCATGAGTTCGCCGAAGCCCTCGACCTCGACACGGTCGGCCGGGTCGGCTTCGGGGCCATGATGCGGACCAACTGGAAGCTCCCAGTGGTCCTCAGCGCCGAGGTCGAAGCCGACGTTGTCAGCGGCGGCTGGCTCAACCTCCCGACCGACAGCGAGCGGGCCAACGAGGGCACCAGCATGCCCTTCCCCGACGACGTCGAGAGCCAGATGCGCAAGGGCTATGGCGTCTTCTCCGTCGGCCCCTTTCTGCACGTGGGTGGCGGCCTCAACACGAGCAAGTGGGGCCTAGGCCTCCTCGCCAATGACGGCGCTCAGCGCTGGGAACCCGGCAGCGCCGCCTTCGTCGACCCGCGCGGTGGCGACATCGTCGAGCGTTACTTCGTCGCGACTGGACCGTTCCCCAAGGCCCCCTTCTCCCTCGCCGCTTTCTATGACCGCGACGTCGACGACGACGCGCTCTCCGCCGGTGATAAGGCCACCCAGTTCGGCGCCGCCGCCAAGCTCGGCAAGGAAGACGGGCTCGGGGCAGGCGTCTACATAGTGGCCCGGGAGCAAGAGGCGATCGACGGCGACAAGACCGACGTCGCCGCCATGGATCTCACCGCGCGCGTGCCCATCGATTTCGACAAGGAAGGAACCCAGACCTTGGTCCTCGAGGGCGAGATCGCCTACGTGCACGGCCGGACGACGTTGGCGCCGAGCTTCGACTACCAGACGCATGAGGTGAAACAGCTCGGCGCCGTCGCTCGGGCCACCTTTGACGCTGGGGGTTGGGGCGTCGTGTTCGACTTCCTCTACGCCTCGGGCGACCGCAACCTCGACGATCACTCCCAAAACGGCTTCAAGGCCGATCGCAACATGGAAATGGGGCTGTTGCTCTTCAAGCATGTGCTGCGCGCCCAGACGGGTCGAGCCTCAATCACGGCGGGAGATCTCAAGCTGGTCGGCGTCCCTGCTGAGGATCTGGACCGCTTCGCCACGCAGGGCAGCATGACCAACACCCTCTCGTTCTTCCCGCGTGGCTATTGGGCGCCCATCGATGGCCTAGAGGTCTATGGCGGGCCCCTGTTGGCGCTGGCTGAGGTCGATGTCGTCGACCCCTTGAACACCCGCGTCGAAGGCGGCGCGCCGCGCAACGCTCTGGGCGGTGCGCCCAGCCCGCTGTTGGGCGTCGAGCTCGACCTTGGCGTGCGCTTCCGACAGGAGTTCTGGCTCACCGCCTTGACCGCAGGGCTCGAAGGCGCCGTGTTCTTCCCTGGTGGCGGGCTCTCTGGCCCCACGGGCGGCGAGCTGGGGCCTCTCTTCGGGGGCCGGTTCATCGTCGAGTATCGCCTTTAGGGTCCGAGACGCACGCCCGAAAAACACACAACCCATTAAAATATGTGTAGAAATATGAAGACGAACAAGAATCGAATTTGGCTCCACGGTGTGCTGCTCCTCAGTGCGCTCATCACGCTTACGAGCTGCTTCTCACCTGAGCCTGAGGGCCTCGCCAAGGCCGGCCTCGCCACGACTACGGTGAAGGTCGACCTCTTCCACAGGCCGCTGCCGGAGATCCCGTTGCCCAACGATCTGGCCACACGCTACGACGTGACCAGCGCCACGGGACGCCGGGTCAACGCCTCGATGTTGGCCCCGACCCACTTCGAGAGCCGCACCCGCGAGCTCATCGACGGACTCGACGGCTGGGGCACCCTGCAACCCATCACCATCCCGTTCACGGGTCCGTTGAGTGTGCAGTCGATTCTCGACGGCCACCGAGACCTCGACTACGACCTCAGTAACGACGTCATCTACCTGATCGACATCGACGAGGACTCGCCCGACTTCGGCAAGCCGCAATACCTGGACTTGGGCAGCGGGAACTACCCCGTCGTCCTCGAGGACACCGACGGCTACTGGAAGAACGACCCGAGGGGCTGGAGCCTCTCGCTGCTCTTCGAGGAAGCTGACGAGGATCTCAACGGCAATGGCGTCCTAGATGCCGGCGAGGATACCGATACGGACGGTGTTCTCGACAAGCCGAACTACCTCCCTGGCCAGAACCCCGCCCGCGACGACCTCGCCGGCCGCGCCGACGCCCTGATGGGCTTCTACGAGAGCGAAACCAACACCCTTATCGCCAAACCGCTGGTTCCCTTGCGCGAGCGGACGACCTACGCCGTCGTCGTCACCAAGAGGCTCCTCGACGCGGACGGAGAGCCAGTGGGCTCGCCCTACCCGTTCATCAGCCACACCAGTCAAGACCAGGCGCTCAAAGTCCTCCCCAACGTGTTGCCCGCGGGCCTCGCCATGGACGACGTCGCCTTTGCGTTCAGCTACACCACCCAGTCCGTGGAGTCCTCCTGGAGCGCGGTCCGCGACGGGCTGTACGGCTTTGGCGTGCAGAAGCACCTCGCCGAGGAGTTTCCGGCGGAGTTGGGCGGTCTGTTCGAGCTGCGCACCAAGGGCAACCGCTTCCCCAACATGGACAACCCCTTTTTGATGTGGACGGAGAACTGGCTGGACGCCTATCAGGTCGTGCTTCAGCAATTCCAAGGTAAAAAGCCGGATTCCTATCAGTATCAGCTCATCGTCAGCTCTCATCAGTACATCGACTACCACGTCATCGGCTGGGTCGACTCACCGCAACTCTTCGAGCGTTACGACGAGAGCGGAGACTTGTTGCCCCTCAACGCGCAGGCTTGGCCCGAAGATTTGACCGAAAAGCCGGCGAAGGCGCGCAGCGAGCGGGTCTACTTCCACCTCTCGATCCCACGCAAAGAGACCTCCGCTCGCGGGCAAGGAAAGCCAGTCCCCGTTGTCTTCATGGGCCACGGCTACGGCGGCAACCGCTTCAGTGTGCTCGACCTCTCGGCGCTGCTCGCCAAATACGGCGTCGCCACCATTGCCATCGACGCGGTCTCGCATGGCATCGACATCGGCCCCGACGACAAAGAGCTCGTGAACTTGGTTCTTGGAGGTTTTGGTCTGGAACCGGCGAGCAACGCGCTCCTCACCGACCGCGCCCTCGACCAGAACCACGACGGCGTTGTCGACTCGGGCGCCGACTTCTGGACCGCGTACCTCTTCCACACTCGCGACGTCGTGCGGCAGACCGCGCTCGACAACATGCAGGTCATCCGCGTCTTGCGCTCGTTCGATGGTCAGCGCCGGTGGAACTTCGACTTCAACGGCGACGGCGAGAACGAGCTCGCTGGCGACTTCGACGGCGACGGCTTCATCGACGTCGGCGGCGAAGCTGAGCTCTCCATGACCGGCGGCTCGCTGGGGGGCATGATGACCATGATCATTGGGGCTCTCGAACCCGAACTGCAAGCCATCGCCCCCATCATCGGCGGCGGAGGCATGGGCGATCTGGGTTTGCGCTCCATGCAAGGGGGGGTTCGTGAGGCGTTCATCTTGCGCGTCATGGGTCCCCTTTTCACAGGAACCCTCGACCCTGAGACCGGCCTAACCACCCTCGAGATGATCATCCCGGAGCTCGCCAACAGCCCGTCCCACCTGAACTTCGCCGATGTAGAGGGGGTAAAGCCTGGCGACACCATGATCACCGACAACTTGGCCAACGGCGAGCGGGGCTGTGGCACCGTCAGCGCCGAGGGAACCGTCCGCACCAGCGTCGCTTGCGACGTCGGCGACCCAATCCAGGTCAGCTTCTACGGCGGCGACGCCCTCGTGCTGGGCGGCGACTGCCTCCTCAAGGCCGGCGTCACGCCCTATGCGACCATCAACAAGTTCCAAAAAGACGTCGAGTTCCAAGAGGTCATGACCGAAAAGGACACCCAGTTGAAGTCCCTCGCCGAGGGGCTCGGTCTGCGCCGGACGAATCCTGAGTTCCGGCGATTTCAGGGGCTCGGGCAGCTGGTGCTCGACCCGGCAGACCCGGCTGTGTACGCACGGCACCTGCTCAAAGAGCCGCTCTTTTATCCTGGCACTGGCCAAGAGACCGGCGTGCACAGCCTCATCCTCACTGGCACCGGCGACATGAGCGTGCCGACCAGCTCGGGGGTTCTCGTCGGACGTGCCGCGGGGCTCATCGAATACCTCAAACCGGACCCACGCTTCGGCGTCAGTGAGAACCAGGTTTTGCTCAACACCTACACGGTCGAGGGCGTCAACACGCTCGAGCGCTACACCGATCCCGACGGGGTTGGTGTGCACATGGACGTGGACAACTTCAGTCACGGCAAGGATCCCTGGGGCGACACGGTCCCACGACTCGACCCGCCGCTGCGCGCCTCGTTCAACGAGATCGACGCGTTGGGCGGCCGCTCGGCGGCGCTCTTCATCTACGGCGACCCCAAGGGCAAACACGGCTTCCCGAGCCCTGGTGAGATTACGGAGAAAGCGATCCGAGCGTGTCAGGCGGCCTGCTCGGCGCCGCCCTGTGATTGCCTCCAACCCGACGTCCAGGACATCGGCATCTTCTACCTCAACCTCATCGGGGAGTATCTGGCTGGCGGCGGGCGTACCTTGCGGGATGTCCCCTGCATCGCTCAGAACAACTGTCCGGAGCTGCCGGCGCCGCCTGCGTTCCGCTACGATCCAGACGACCCCAGCCTGGAAGAGCCGCCGCCCCCGTCGCCCAGCTGCGAGTTCCCAGATGCCGTGCTCGGCGGCACCGCCGAGCTCGATGCGCTCGTGACCTCTCCATCGCGCTGCGACGCGCCCTCCTACCACTGGCTCAGCCCTGCGGACCTCGACCTGGGCGCCGTTCTAGCGACGGGCAGCGAAGACAGCTATATGGCCTTCCTCCTCGAGCAGCTCGCCGCTGGCGCAGGGCTTCCTCTGCCCCGCACGCCCGCCTACGACGCTCGCGTGCTGCAGTTCAGCTACCAGACTCAGGACCGTGGAGTCGCCGTCGAGGCCAGCGCTTTGGTCGCGATCCCCGAGGGGTACGACGGCGAGGAGCCCATGGACATGCTCCTCCTCATGTTGCCCAGTCAGGGGCTGGCCAGCCGGTGTGCGCTGTCGAACGTGACGGAGCAGAAGATGTTGGCGGCGTTGTTCGCGTCGTTTGGTTACCTAGTCGTCGCCCCCGACTATCTCGGGACTCAGGGCGTTGGTGAGCCCACCGGGCTGGTCCATCCTTTCCTCGGCGCCGAGCCGGCTGCGCTCGGGGCTCTCGACGCGTTGCGCGCGGTCGGGCGGTTGACGGAGGCGCAACGCGACGTCTGTGTGGCGCCGCGCTTCGCGGTCCTCGGTGCGTCGCAAGGTGGGCAGGCGGCCTTCTTTGTGGAGCGCTTCGCTCCCTACTACGCACCGGAGCTGACCTTCGTCGGCGGCGCTGCGGCGTCTCCTCCCCTCGACCTCAGCGCCCTTTCGACCGAGGCCACCACGACGCTCGGTGCTGCCTCCGAGAGCTTCGCCCTGTTCCTCGCCACCGTAGGACCTTGGTATGGTCTGACCGACCTCTCGGCGGTCTTCACCTCACCTGGTGACGTCGACCTTCCCGCGACGATCGCCGCGTCCTGCGACGCCAACCTGCTTGGCGCCTACACGTCGGCGGACGAGCTCTTCACCGCCGAGTTGCGGGCTGCGGCCGGTACGGGCGACTTTTCGTCGCTCGGCAGTTGGGCGTGCGTCGTCGCCGAGAGCAGCGTCACATCCAATAGCGTCAACCGCATCGCTGTCGACGCACCGATTATGGTGGTCGCCGGCGAGTCGGACACCATCGTTCCGGCCGCAGCGACACGGGGAGCGTTGGCGACGTTGTGTTCGAGCGGAATGGTGTTGGGCTACCTCGAGTGTTCAGGCGCCGCCCACGATGACGCCATCCTGTGGGCGTTGCCCGAAATGCTGGACTTCATCGACGCCCGTTTGGCTGGGGATACCGTGGCG
>PFUG01000431.1 GCA_002789955.1 Deltaproteobacteria bacterium CG_4_9_14_3_um_filter_63_12
TCGCAGCTCCACCGTTTCCAGCAATTCATAGCCGCGACCGCCAGTGAGCTCGCGAGTCAGCGCCTCGGTCCAGAAGTTCACGTCGCCCTTGGGTTGATCGTCTTCCCAGCGAACGACGAGCATGGCACCGTCACTCGAGATGGCTTTGTAGGTCAGATTCCCGTAGCCCGGGTCTTCCAACTCGACAAAGCTGTTGGGCGTCTTCAAGCGGGGGCTGGAACAACCAGCAGAGGAGGCCAGCAAACTGACACCAATCGAGACCAACAGCAGGGGAATCGAAAGTCGAAGCATAAGGTCACCCATCAGTAGTAGCCGCGGCTGTAGAGTTGTTGAAGGCTGATGCCGCTCAACCATCCAATAGGCAGCGCGACGTGTTTGTTGTTGGTCTGCGCCGCCCGTTCGGAGAACGAGATGGTGATCGAAGAGAAGCGAGCGTTCTCGCTTAGGTACTTCAATCGTCCCTTGAAACTCTCGATCTCACCCGTGACTCTTCCGAGCTCAGCCTCGATCTTCAAGGTCTCTTCTACGGTTGTGGCCTTGGCGAGCAGCTCCACATAACGATCTCGCATCTCGATGGCGTTCTTGAGCCGAATCTCGAGATCGAAAAATTCCTCTGTCACATCCTGACCAACGACATTCTCTTGGCCGACCTCTCCGAGCTCCTTCAGCTTGACCAGCACATCCTTGAACGACTCGGCAGGAACCCGCATCGTCACGGAATTGCTGGTAGAGGCCTGAACCCAACCATTCGCCTCGTCAATGATCGCCTGAGTCCGCGCGATGGCGACCGGAATCTCGAGAACATAGACGAGCAGTGAGGCGCTGTAGAGCACGATGCGTTGCGTTCGGGGGACACGGGCATCGGGGGGCTCAGGCTTGTCGATCGGCGTCTCGACCTCCTCAGCTTCGGCCGTGAGGATGGGGCCAGAGGCATAGGCATAGTCGTCGTCGTCGCCGACCGAAGCGGAACGTTCGAGTCCGCCAACGGCCTGCACGACCATCACCTGGTCCATCTCAGGATAGTAGCCTGAGTCCGCGGCTTGCTGAGCATAGGACGCGCCGCAGGCCGAAAGGGCGAGTGAGCCCATACACAGGATCGCCCCACACAACAGAAATCTTCGCATTCGATCCTCCATGCCACCGGTCCCCAGACGAAAGTCACTGCAAAACGAGAATGAGCGCTTGTTCTTACATCATCGGACGAACCTGCGCTCTTGCGTTTGCTACAGCGACGAGAACCATCTCTAACGAGGACGACGAGCAAGAGTCAATGCGGGACGCCGTGCAAGAGCTGAGGCCCGAGGCCCGAGGCCTGAGGCCCGAGGCCCGAGGCCCGAGGCCTGAGGCCTGAGACCTGAGGCCTGAGGCCTGAGGCCTGAGGCCCGAGGCCCGAGGCCCGAGGCCTGAGGCCTGAGGCCCGAGGCCCGAGGCCTGAGGCTTGAGGCCCGAGGCCTGAGACCTGAGGCCCGAGGCCTGAGGCTGAGAACCCCCGGCCGACCGCCTGAGCCCACGACGTGGAACCTTGTCCGACCGCCCGAACCCACAACCTCTCAGGGCACCTCAATCGCACACCGGCCCGCGTACCGAACGCCTGTGGGCGAGACGTCGAGACGCAGCCCGAGAAGCTCGACTCCAACGCGCTTGGCCTCGGCCAAGAGTTCTGCGAACGCAGGATCGACCTGGGTGTTCGGTCCGATGGTGTGAAGGTCTTTTCTGCCCGCCACGAACACCAGGCTCGCTCGTCCACCGGCCAAACGGTGAGCCGTCAGCGCCTGTACATGCGCCCGTCCACGCTGGCTCGGCGCGTCGGGCCAGGCTCCGACTCCAGGCGATTCGAGGTGAGTGACGGTCTTGACCTCACCGAGATGCACGTCGGTTGGAGCGTGGCCAGGCTCAACTCCCCAGGCCAAATCGAAGCGGTGAGCGCCGACGGTGTGCTCGCGTTTCACTGGCCCGGCGGGCAGCTCTGGCAACATGCCCTTGGCGAGGATGATGGGGAGCAGCCGGTTGGCCAAGGTGCTGTCGAGGGAGATGAAGAGTTCGCCGTGTTGGACGACCCGCACGCTCCAGGCGAGCTTGCGCGGCGGAGTATAAGGCCCGGAGAGGAAGAGCGTACAACCGGGGACCAAAACCGACTCGAGGCGACCGGGATCGGCTAGGTGTGCCGATACGTCTAAGCCCAAGAACGGCGCCTCCAAGCCGACGCAGTGGACGGTAAAGCGCTTGGTTCGACTGAGAAAACGCGCCCGAACGAAGGGCTCGTCGAAGGTGAGGAGATGGGACTCTGTCATGGGCTCAGGAGTGGCGGATGCGGGGATCGATGACGCCGTAGAGGAGGTCGGCGAGGAAGTTCACGCTGATGTAGACCGTGGCGATAAAGAGCACACAGCCCTGTACGAGCGGGTAGTTGCGCATCTCGATGGCCTCGAGGAGCAGTGTCCCGAGACCGGGTCTGGCAAAGACTTTTTCGACGATGATAGCGCCGGTGAGCACGGCCCCGAGCTGCAATGTGGCCACCGTGGTGACGGGCATGAGCGCGTTGCGCAGGACGTGTTTGAGAATGACGCGTGCGGGGTGAAGGCCTTTGGCGACGGCGGTGCGCACGTAGTCTTGCCGGATGACCTCGAGCACGCTTTGGCGCGTCATGCGCGTGAGCTTGGCGGCCAGCGCGGTGCCCAGGGTGAGGGCGGGCAGAAGCAGGCCGAGGACGCCCATGGTCTGGTTGCCGGGGTCGGGCAGCCACTTCAAGCTGAGCGCAAAAAGGATGAGGAGCATGGGCCCGAGCCAGAAGCTGGGGATGGAGACGCCGAGGAGCGAGAAGAACATGGCGAGGTGGTCGAACCAGGAGTTGGGCTTGAGGGCGGAGAGGACCCCGAGCGGCAGCGCGATGAGCAGGGCCACGAGCATGGCCGCCAGCGCCAGCTCGACGGTGGGGGGGAGGGCCGTCGACAGTGCGCTGGCGACGGTTTCTCCGGGTTGGTTACAGAGCTCGCCCATAGACCCGTCGGCGATGTCGGACCAGAAGCGGAGGTATTGGCCCGAGATGGGCTGGTCGAGGCCAAAGCAGCTGCGGAGTCTTTGGTAGTCTTCTTGGCTGGCCTGCTCGCCGAGGAGCGACTCGACCGGATCGCCGGGCACCAGTCTGAGTACGGCGAAGACCAGGGTCGCCACTCCGAAGAGGACGAGGACCGAGGTGAACGCGCGGCGTATGAGGAAGCTGGCCATGGTCGAGTGATACTTCACCCGGGCAGCGGCGTACACAGGCGTTCGCGGGAGCTCCTGCGGGCCGAGCGGGCCGAGTCAGATCTGTTGGACGGTGGAGTCTAGAGTGGTAGAGTGCGCCGCGCCCGTGGGAGTTCTCCCCAAAGATTATCCGCCGCCAGGACTTGTGATGCGGTTTTAGGAGCAGAGATGTCGCAGAGCTCGGAGATGGACCAACTGGTCGAAGTCATCGCCAACCGCGTGCGCAGCCGCCTGAACCTGACGGGGCCAGTGGTCATCGAAAAGGCCGAAAAGAGCGGGGGTTGCGGGGGCAAGTGCGGCGGCGATTCGTGTGGAAGCTGCTCGATGCCCGAACAGGCCTGTGGGGTCTGTGGCGTCCATTCTCTGCATAAGAGCGTCGACCCCGCAATGCGTCAGCCGACGGGCGAGCTCTCGGCGAAGGACATCGCTCAGGTCATCGACCACACCTATTTGAAGCCCGACGCCTCTCGCGACGAGGTCGAGAACATCTGCGCAGAAGCCGCCCAGTACCATTTCTTTTCGGTGTGTGTGAACAGCTCGATGGTGAGCCTGGCCCGCTCGCGGCTGCATGGGACCGGCGTGAAGGTCTGCGCCGTAGTCGGATTCCCTCTTGGGGCTGCGACTCCGGGGTCGAAGGCCTATGAGGCCCGTGAGGCCATCCGCTGTGGCGCCGACGAAATCGACATGGTGATGAACATCGGCGCCATGAAGAGCCGCGACTACCAGCTGGTGGAGCAGGACATCGAAAAAGTCGTGAAGGCCTCTCAACCTCGGCTCGTGAAGGTGATCCTCGAGACGGGGATGCTGACCGAGGAGGAGAAGGTGATCGGCTGCGCCCTGTCGAAAGCCGCAGGGGCCCACTACGTCAAGACGAGCACTGGTTTCGGGCCTGGCGGAGCGACCGTTCCGGACATCGAGCTGATGCGCCGAGTGGTCGGGCCCGACATGGGGGTCAAGGCCTCCGGCGGAGTTCGCGACTACGCAGGGGCTCTGGCTGTCATCCGAGCGGGGGCGAGCCGCATCGGTGCCTCGAGCTCGATCGCCATCGTCACCGGCGGGAAAGGCGGCAGCGGTTACTAGCGCGAGCGCAGGGACGTCACTATGGAACGGTCCTGGGTCCCTGGGCTCGGGCTCGGGCCGAACCGCGTTCTTGCTCGTAGGGTTAGCGAGTCTTTCTTGCAGGAGGTGACATGGCGAAGCGATGCGTGTTGATTGTCTTGGATTCGCTGGGTGTAGGGGCTCTGCCGGACGCACCTGAATTCGGCGACGCGGGCTCGAACACCCTTGGGCACATCTGCGACTCGCTGGAGGTCTCGCTGCCCAACATGGCGTCTCTCGGCCTCGGCCTGATTGGGGACTTCAAAAACATCCCGAAGGTGGGCAAGGCGACCGGCGCCTTTGGTCGGATGGCAGAGCAATCGCCCGGCAAGGACACGACCACGGGTCATTGGGAGTTGATGGGGGTCACCATCGACAAGCCGTTCAACACCTTCCCCAACGGATTTCCGGCCGAGGCCATCGCGGAGTTCGAGCGGCGCGCTGGCGTCAAGACGTTGTGCAACCGGCCGGCGAGCGGCACGGAGATCATCAACCAGCTCGGTCAGGCGCATGTGGAGACCGGCGCGCTGATCGTCTACACGAGCGCCGATCCGGTCTTTCAGATCGCCGCCCACGAATCGGTCGTCCCCATCGCACGGCTCTACGAGCTGTGCGAGCTGGCGTTCGAGATCCTAACGCCGCTTGGCATCAGCCGCGTGATCGCGCGTCCTTTCGAGGGCGAGTTCCCGAACTTCAGCCGAACCTACCGTCGGCGGGACTTTTCAGTGAACCCTCCTTCCGAGAGCGTGCTCGATGCTTTGGTCGCTGCAGGGCACCACGTCGCGAGCATCGGCAAGATCGGGCAGATCTATGCTGGGCAGGGGATCAGCAGCGACCAGAAAAGCAAAGACAACGACGATGGTATGACGCACACGATCGCGGCGTTGGGGCAGCAGGAGGGCGGGCTGATCTTCACGAATCTCGTCGACTTCGACATGAAGTATGGACACCGACGAGACCCCATCGGGTATGGCAAAGCCTTGATGGCGTTCGACGGCCGGCTGCCGGAGCTCATGGCCGCGATGCGCGACGAAGATCTGCTCATCTTGACCGCCGACCATGGAAACGACCCGACGTACCGAGGAACGGATCACACTCGCGAGTATGTCCCTGTGATGGTGTATGGGCACAACTTGGCGGGGGGGCAAAACCTTGGCACAAGAGAGTGCTTTGCCGACCTCGGCGCGACCGTGGCGAGTTATCTCGGGGTGGTGTGGAGCGGGGCAGGCTCAAGTTTCCTGGGCGAGCTGACGTAAGTGGGCGGCTCGTGAATCAAGTTGTGCCTTTGATGGCTCTATGTTGGCGTCGAACGCAAAGGGCGGAGGCAGAGGCCTCTGACGCTCACCGCTCTCGGTACGTAATACGTCCGCGAGACAAGTCGTAGGGAGAAAGTTCGACGGTCACTTTGTCGCCAGGCAGGATGCGGATGAAGAACTTCCTCATCTTACCCGAGACATGGGCGAGAACTTTGTGTCCGTTGTCGAGCTCGACCCGAAACATGGCGTTCCGTAGAGCCTCGATAACGGTCCCTTCAACTGTGATTCCTTCTTCCTTCGCCACGGATCCTCCGATCTCATTTTTCCGATATTGCCTCGATCCCAGCCGCACGCCAAAAAGCGAGCGGCGGTCGTACGCCTTGCAGGCCGCGCTGTTGCGCGTTGATGGAGAGCGCTGGTGCACGTCACTCCCCGAAATTTCAGGCAGGCCATCGTGCAGGGACGTATACGCCGGTGTGCGCAAGGGCGCAAGGATAATTCGTGGAGGGGAAAGCGGTGTGAGCTTCTGCATTGCGGGCAGAAGGTCATCTGGTGTTCGGGGCGCCGACAGCTGGCGTTTTTCTTGCAGCCCACTGGTGTTTCTTAGGCGTGTGCCTCGACTAGGTTATGACACCGCCCTCTTTTGTCGTTGGTCCGCGGCGAGCTGGTTGCAGCTGAAATCGAGGAACGACGGCGCCGTGATGCTGGATTGCGGCTGGTTGGCTGGGGTCACAGGACCGATGTAGGCGACATGGCTGTGCGGTTTTGGCCACCCAACTGGGGACCAAGATGACCATTCATGCTCTTGGAGTGTGAGGATGATTGAGCACGAATTCGACCAACGGCTATCTCTCGACACCATCTCGGACATTGTAGCTGAGAAGGCGAAAGGCTCCGGCGGCGCTGATGTCAGCTTCGCGCTGTTGCAGAGGATGGCGCAGGGTTCCGACCTCAAGGACAACCTCGTGGAGCTCCACCTCCAGGGGGGCAAGCTGTACACAGAGGCGATGGCCGCGCTGCAAAAGGTCGTGGGCAACGCCGGGGTCGAGCGTCTGCACGAGCAGATCACCCAGGTTGCACAGACACTGGATCCTGAGCGAGCAAAGGGCGATGGGGGCCGGCGCGCCGCTGGAGGTCACCGGCTCTGACGAAGGCGTGCTCGAGAACCTGAAGTCGCAGTTCGGAGCGGCGCTCTCCACCGACATGAGCGATGTCGAGATCAGTGGCGACAAAGAGGCGAAAGAGAAGACCGAGGCGATGGGGGCTCTCGGCTTGATGGAGGACGGCAAGGTCCTCATCAACCCCGACAAGGTCGACCCCAAGACCAAGGAGGGAGAAGAGGTCGTTGGTCACGAACTCGCGCACGCCGAGCAAGAGAAGAGCGGGACGAAGGGCGGCGATGCCGCCGGCGCCGAGGTCGAGGCCGACAAGGTCGGAGCCGCCTTTGCTGCGAAGGAGACCGTCCCCAAGGTGGAGATTTCGCTGGCCGGGGCTGGCCCCGCTACAAAGATGCCTGGCGAGCTGACGACAGGCAGCGGCGAGGGCGAGTTCAACTACACGCTCGACGTCTTCGGGACCAAGGTCACCATCCCCCTCTCTACGGATCAGAAGGGCGAGAGCGTCAAACCGCTCAACGTCAACATCCCGGGCTTGAGCGACCTCGCGCTTCGCTTCAAGGTCGGCAAGAACGGAGAGAGTCCGGAACTGAGCAACGCCAAGGTCACCGCGAAGTTCGATCTCTTCGGGTTGGCCAAGGTCAAGGGCAAGGACAACCTCGAGCTCAAGGTCGACACCACCGAGAAGAACGCGGGGAAGGTCGAGGCCAGCTTGAGCGACGTGAGCGTCGAGATCGCCAACTTCGCGAAGGTGACGGCGGAGACGATCAAGATCAACAGCGACGGCCTCGAAGCCAAGTTCATGATCGGCAACGAGCAGATCAAGATGGGACCGGTCACCGTCAACGGCGGCCAAATCACCCTGAAGCTGAAGGGCAAGACCCTGACCACTGAAGGGACTGCTGACGTCGCGCTCGGCGCTGCCCTCGCCGCTGGCAAGATGGAAGTGAAGATGAAGGATGGGACGCTGGAAATGGCGTCCATCAATGGGCAGCTCAACATCGAGGGCATCGCGCCCGTCGAGTTCAGTGTGGTCTACAAGTCCCTCGACGACATCTCGGGTTCGGTTGGCACCACCGTCAAGGGCGACTTCTTCGGCGGCGAAGGCAAGGCCGACGTCGAGGTGAGCTACTCGGCCAAGGGCGAGGGCAAGGGCAAGAAGAGCAAGGCTGGCTACGCGCTCAAGGGGAACTTCGAGGTGAAGCTCCCAGGCGTCGAGAAGATCACCATCGATGCCGCCCTCGAGAACGACAAGCTGAGCGCCGAGATCGACGTCAAGAACATCGTCGGGACGTTGCCTGGTGTGACCATCGACGGACTCTCTGGCAAGCTCAAGGTCAATGGAGAGAAGGTCTCTGGCTCTGTGTCCGGCAAAGCGAGCTTCGCTGAGGGCAAGGTCAAGGGCGCCTTCAAGCTCAACTTCGGTGCCGATGGCGCCTTCTCTGGCGGCATCAGCGTCAAGGCCGGAAAGACCGACATCGGCGGCCTGACCGTCAAGAGCTTCTCGATTGCTCTGGACAAGGCTGGCAACATCACCTCGGAAGGCAGCGGCAAGGTCGACCTGCTCGGCGGCAAGATCAAGGGCGACGTCAACCTCGAGTACAAGAACGACGTCTTCACGGTCAGCGGCGAAAAGGTCGTGCTGACGGGCTTGGGCTACTTCAAGTCGCTGGCCATCGAGAACTTCAAGATCAACGACAAGGGCGAGTACTCGGGGACCGTCTCGGCGCAGGGCGATGTCAGCACGAAGGTTGGCATGCTCACGCTGACCGTCACCGACCCCTCGGTCACTCTGGACGCCTCGGGCGGCGTGTCTGGCTCCTTGAAGGGCTCGATCACAGCGGAAGGCGACCTGTTCAGTGGAGACTTCGACGTTGCGCTGCAAGGCGAGCAGCTCACGGGCAAGGGGACTCTGCAGGTCAAGGACGACGCGATCCCAGGCCTCAAGGTCTCCCCCATCCAAATGACCTTCCCGGCCACGGGTGGACCGAACATCGACAACACCGATGTCGAGATGAACCTGTTCGGCGGGGCCCTCACTGGAACCCTGACCTTTAGTATGAAGGATGGCGACCTTTCGATCTCGGGCAGCAATGTGAGTCTGACCGTGTTGGGCCAGAAGTACTCGGTGAAGAAGTTCGCCTACGCCAATGGCCGCTTCACCATGGCTGCCGACGTCAAGCTGCCCGATATCCCTGGAGTTACTGGGAATCCGACGCTCGAAGTCGGGATCAACGAGGCCAACAATCTCTATGGGACGACGCTGACGCCCATCAAGATCAGCGTCCCAGAGCTGGGCGTCGATGGCGAGGTGAACTTTACCTACGAATACACTCCAGAGGGCGGCAAGCTCACGGCTTCGGGCAAGGGGACCGTCGACCCGCCCGTCGACTTCATCAAGCCAGTCGCGGTCGAGTTCGCCTACGACGAGGTCAAGGGGCTCGTCGCCGACATCGAGATCAAATCCGACCAGGTGAAGATCGCCGGTCTGAAGCTCGATGGCTCTGTGATGATGCGCTACGAGGAAGGGACGCTGAAGCTCCAGCAGGGCAACGTTGGGTTCCAGCACGAGACCGGCAAGCTCACGGGTAACGTCGTCTTCACGTACGGCGAGAACAAGCTGAACTTCACGGGCAAGGGTGAGGTCAAGGACGTGGTCGATGGGCTCAAGCCCTTCGAGGTGACGCTGACCCACGTCGACGGAAAGACCAACGCCAGCTGCCCAGTCGTCGATTTCGACCGGCAGTTCCCAGGCGTGAAGGTCACAGGAAAGGCCAGCGAGCTGACCTACGATCTGGATAAGGGCATCCTCGCCGGTGACATTGCTCTGAAGGCCGACTTTGGCGCCTTCGGTGAGGCCGAAGCCACCGCTAAGATCGCCGAAAACGAGATCACCGAGGCGACGTTCACGTTCAAGTCCGGCGAGTTCAACTATCCGAAGTCGGCCCCGATCCTGAAGGGCACGATCGGCGGTACGGTCAAGTACGCCAAGAGCAAGTTCTCCGGCTCCCTCGAAGGGACCGCGGACTTCAAGATGCCTGGCGGCGGGGGCGGCGAAGAGGGCTCGACTCTCGGCTTGGCCATCAACGCGAAGATGAGCGAAGAGGGCGCGTTCTCCGGCACGATCAAGACCACCAAGCCGCTGCAAGTCGGCAAGTACATCAAGATCCCCTCGGTCGAGGGCACCCTGACCGAGAAGGG
>PFUG01000082.1:0-8586 GCA_002789955.1 Deltaproteobacteria bacterium CG_4_9_14_3_um_filter_63_12
CGTCCGCTGCGCTTCGGAAAGCTTCGAACTTGTTCGTCGGCTCGAGGGCAGCGAGACCTCCCAATAGACATATTGGCATGGCCACCCGATGGGCGCTGACATTTTGTCAAACTTTTCAGTTTTGGCGCCGCCCGTGTCTCGCGCCCTGCCACCAAGAAATACGATATTATTTTCGAGCGGTTATCCGTTATTTCGTAACGACACTTGACCCCGAAGAGGGGATTCGGGGAGTGTCAAAATTCGCGAGGCATTCCGCGGGGCCGGGCCCGACCCTGAAACAGTCCTTGACCTTGCGGGGTGTTCTCCATTAATGTTCGCGCGCTTTCTCACACGTTCTGGTGACGAGTTCAGCCTGAATCCTATCTGAACCAGCAACGACTCATGCTCGAGTGACCATACGGAGGTTGAGCAACGATGATCAGTAACCGTTTCCTTCAAGTTCTTTGTTGTGTGGCTTTGGCCACCGCGTTGGTGGCCTGCGACGACGGCGAAACCAAGCCGGCCCCCGAGGATACGTCCGTAGCGGACGGCACGTCAGCGGACAGCACGCCTGATGCGACCAACACCGAAACCACCACGACTCCCGACGTCATTGACGACACCCCGTGCTGCACCGAGCCCGAGTGCGCGGCTCAGGGGATGACCTGCAACGCCACGACTTGTGCCTGCGAAGCCATCACCAGCGACGACTGCCAGAGTGTGGATCAGGTCTGTGACCCAGCGCTCGCTCAGTCGGCCGCGTGGGTTTGTGTGGATGACGGCAACGGCAGCGGCGCTTGCCGAGTGTCTTGCACCACCGCTGGCGGCACCGACACCTGCCCCACCGGCTCGCTCTGCATCACTGAAGTGGGCGACGCTGGCTACTGCGAAGGCTCGCAGTGCTCGGGCTTCTTCGCCGACGACTGCACGGGCACCGACGAGAAGTGCATCCCAGTCGGCAACGGCACCAACTTCTGCTACCCCAACGGCCTCGGCGCCGTCGACACGGCCTGCACCGGCCTGACCGATTGCGGCGCTGGACTGCTCTGTGTCGGTGGCTTCTGCACCGCCGCCGACTGCTCCGCGCTCACCAACGCTCAACCTTGCACGGGTACCGACGAGCAATGTTCCGGTTGGACCATTGGCGACGAGCCTGCCGACCTCGGCACCTGCATCTTCGTCTGCGACCCTTGGGCCGCGAGCTCCGGCTGCGCCGCCAACGAGGTGTGCTTCCCCGACATGTACACCGTCGGCGACGGCCAATGCACCCCGGCGACCCCGGCCAACACCGCACAGCTTGGCGCCACCTGCGACAACAACACTCCCGCGACCACTTGTGCCGATGGCTTGCTCTGCATCGGTGGCGAGTGCATGACGCTGTGTGACCCCAACGCCGCTGCTGGTGGTCCGGGCTCTTGTGGTGCCACCGAAGAATGTGGCGGTCTCTTCATCACCGACGACAACGGCACTCCCGCTGACACGAGTGATGACACCCAGATTGAGATCGCCTTTGGGTCCTGCCAGCCAGCACCGGTTCCTTGCGACGCCTTCACGACGTCCACCGCTTGCCAAGCCACCGAGTGGTGCATGCCTGATACCCGTGACGCCGCGACCGGAGCCATGACGGGCATCTGTGCCCCGACGGGCACCGTGAACGCTGGCGAGTCTTGCACCGCGGCGAACTGCTCCGACGGCAATGTCTGCATCGGCACGGGCGACAACACCGCCGAGTGCTTCCCGGCGTGCGATCCTCAGAGCGCCACCACGAACCTCGGGGCCTGCGCTGACTCGACCGACCTGTGCCAGACCCTCACGTACACGAGCGGTGGAGACACCGACTGGGGCATTTGCTACGCAACCTGCACCCCTTGGACGACCCCTTCCGGTTGCGACGCCGCCCAATGGTGTGCCCCCGAGGCTCGCGCCACGGATGGCACATGGACAGGTCTCTGCTACGACAATGGCACAGGGACCGTTGCAGAGGGTGACTCTTGCCAAACGGCCGAGTGTGCCGCTGGCTCGGTCTGTGTCGGCACGAGCGACACGACGAGCGATTGCAGAACCTTCTGCGACCCCAAGGCCACCTCCGGCGCCGGCACCTGCGCCGATTCCACCCGCATCTGTGACGGCTTCCTTGCCGACGCCGACTGGGGTCTCTGCTCGCCGGGCGTCGCTGGCGCTCCGCTGGCCGAGTTCGCCACCTGCCCTGCTGGCACCGAGTACGAAATGTGCGCCTCGACGGCCATGTGCCTCGATCTTCCTGGGTTCACCGAAGGTCTGCAGTGCATCGAGCTCTGCAAGACTGCAAATGGCGCGTTCGGCACCACCAATCACCCTGATTGCACCCGGCCCACCGCCACGTGCGTCCAGAAGTTCCAGACTCCGACCTTCGGTCTCTGCCAGTAATCTCTGAACAACAGAGAACTCCAGGCGACGGGCCCTCTTGGGGCCCGTTGCCTTTTGCTGTTTGTACACCGCAACCCAGCCGTTGGAGCTTCAGAAAACCCAGGCACGCACTGAATTTCGTGCTTCATCTTGACGCAGCCAGCCGGCCGCGCGTAGTGTGCGCCCGTTGAATCTGTGGGGCTTGTTCCGCCTGTTCCTCCCTCTGCTCCTGCCCTTGAAACACCCGAGGAGTTCTCATGAAGAAGCTGTTGTTTGTTCTTGGCTTGGCCCTCGCCTTCTCCGCCACCGCTTGCGATGACGATGGCGGGACGACGGTAACCGGCGACGTGACCAACACCACCGACGCCACCACCACCAACGACGTCACCAACACCACCGACGTCACCAACACCACCGACGTCACCACGACGACCGACGTCACCAACACCACCGACGTCGCCACCGACACCACTGGCTTCGACTGCAGCCAAATCGGCGCTGGCACGAACCTAGGCGCTACCTGCGCCGATGCCTCGACTTGCGGCGCAGGCGGTGTCTGCCTTCAGGTCCCGAACACCGCCGGACCCATGTGCTATCAGGGTTGCGTCCCCGGCATGTGCGAAACCATGTGCGGCGCCAATGAAATCTGCGGCACGCTTGTCGATCAGCAGGGCAATCCCATTGAGCTTGCTCCCGGCGTCAACGCTGGAGCTTGCGCTGCTCAGCCCACCGGCACCGGCGCCCCCTACGCACAGTGCGGAACCGCGGGCACCGACGCCTGCCAGGCCGACCTCGATTGCATGGGTGTGCAAGGCTCCACTTCTGGCGGCTGCACTCCCCGATGCAGCGCTGCTGCGCCCACCTGCCCCGGCGCGGGCACGCTCGCTGGACAATGCGTCCTCAGCACCGACGGCGTCGCGGCCGACCACTGCGCCTTGATCTGCGACACCGCCGCTCCGGCGTGCCCGACCGGCATGAATTGCACCACCTTGGGCAATGGCGCCATCTGCACCTGGCCGTAGTCTGAGTCTCCACTCTTGAACGAAGACCCCGGCGGCTCGCCACCGGGGTCTTCGTTCGTTTTCCGTCCATGCTCACTCGCTCGCCTTGCAGCCGAGACCGAGCGGCCCTACTTTTGCCAACGCTCCATACGCCAACAGACGAACAGTCGCAGGTACCCAAGTGAACCCGCCGACCACCAAAACAATCTCAAAGCTCAACGTCGCCGCCCTGGTTTCGAGGACCGAGGTCGAAGGACCTGGCGTACGCTTCGCGCTCTGGGTCCAAGGCTGCCCCTTCCGCTGCGAAGGCTGCTGCAACCCGCAGTTCCTCGACCGAAATGTCGTCGGGGACCTGTGGGACGTCGACGAGCTCGCGCAAAAGATCCTCACGACCGAGGGCCTCGAGGGGCTCACCCTGCTCGGTGGGGAACCCCTCGCGCAGGCCGAGCCGCTGGCGCGGCTCGCCCGGCGCGTCAGGACGGCCGGTCTGTCGGTCATGATCTTCACGGGGTACCCCATCGAGGCGCTCACCGCGCGCACGGTTCCCGGCAGCCGCGAACTCCTAGAAGCCTGCGATCTCCTGGTCGACGGACCCTACGTCGCCTCGCAGGCCAGCACCGCCCGACGGTTCATTGGCTCCGACAACCAACGCCTCCACTTCCTCAGCGAACGCTACCGCGCGCTCGACGGCCATTGGCCTGGCGGCGACAAGGGCATCGAGTTGCGCCTACGCAATGGAGTCGTCACCATCAACGGCCACCCTGTCCCTGAGCTCACCGCCGCGTCTTTGGCTGCGATGCAGCAGGCAAAGGGCCCGCAAAGAGGAGCACCGAGATGACCAGCGTGACTCCGGGCGGGCACTGGCGCCCCAACTTCAAACGACAAACGTTCTCCAACTACGAGAAGTCGTTGCTGACCTTCGTCTTGTCGGTCTTCGAGGGCGAGCTGGTCGTGCCCAGGCGCGACGCGCCTGGGCGCGACTACCGACAAACCTACGAGCAGATCGGCGCCCTCTGTGTGCGTGGCGTGTTGAGGTTCCTCATCCACGCCGGCGGCTGGCAGCGAGTGGCTTTCCCTGAGGCAGACAAAATCTCGCAGGGCCGCATCTGGGAGGCGTCGAATTTGGCTCAACCCATGACGGTCACGGCGTTGGGTCTCGAGCTCTTTCCGCTCCTCATGGACGCCCTGGTCGGCGAGCTCGCCGATGACGGGTCCACCAAGGCGCAGCTCGCCCTCGCCGCAAACCTCCAGCGCATCGAAGAAGACGGCTCGCCGGTCGAGCGCCTCCTTCGGCTGCTGGTCGCGCGCCCGCTCTCTAAGCTGGAGCGCTGCCCTATGACTCTGGCGACCTTGACCCGCGGCAGTGGCTTGGTCTCCCTTTGGCCTGGCTGCACGAACTTCATCGACGTGCCCTTCGAGTGCCCTGGGGCGACCGCCGCTTTGGCCGAGTGGGGGTGGTGCTTGCCCTGGTTGGAGTTCGAGGCCGCCGGATGGTGGTCTCGACTCGACGACGCCAAGTTCGGCGGCGGCGTGGAAGCCTTTGCGTCCGCGGTCGGACAGCTTCAGCAACGGTTGTCCTGCGTCCTCGTCGCTGCACGACAGACAAGAAACACCGCTTTGTTGCTGCCTGTGCTGCGCTTTTTCGAACGCCAGTATTCCAATTGCCAAGATGTCGACGCCTTCCTCGAGCCCCTCGAGTGGCTCACCGAATCGTCGCGCCTCGAAGAGCAACAGCATTTTCGCGACGAGTGGGGGCGATTGTTGCGCGTCCAAACCCAGCTCGCCGAGGTCCGTCGCCATATCCAACGGACCCACCCCGTCGACCGAGAGGTGACGGAAAAACTCTTCATCGCCGCTTGGGAACGCCTCGGCGGCGAGAGGCTCGTGGGTTCGACGGAGCGCTTGCGGGAAGCGCTGGAGAGAGTGTTAGGATGACGCGTTCTGTGGTCACGAAGCCAAGGTCCGCCGGGCACAGCAACGGTGCCCGAGAGAGCACGGCAGAACTAACCCCAATGACGACGCTGGATTCCCCTCTCCCGTTTCGGGGGGCATACGCGCAAGAATAAGACTGATTGAGCAAAGCAAGAACACTCAGCCAGGAATGGTTAAGAGGCCTAAAATCGGATGCTTGCGAGTAGCGTGGTCTCTATATACTCACCACAGAGAGCACAGAGGGCACAGAGAGCGAGCCATCATCCAAGGAGATGGAGGTGACTGGGCAAACAAACGAAAACAATGCGAAATCCGAGGAGCCGCGCCAGCGCCTCCGCTCTGTGTTCTCTGTGTTCTCTGTGGTGAACCTCGCCTCAAGAAATCCCCCGAAGCCTAGACATAATTCTAGTGCGTATGGGGGCAGGGGGAGGGGGCCAATCCCCGACGCAAAGGAGCCGGTTGCATGAGCCAGGTCTATCAAATCACGCTGACCAGCGGCATCACGAGGACCATCCACGCCTCGGACCAAATGACCCACCGCATCGAGCTCACCCCGATTCTCGGCGAGCCGCAGATGAAGGACGTCGTGCGGGCCAGCCTGAAAGAGAGGGGCTGGGAGGAGCAGGAAGACGGGACCTTCCATAAGACCGGCGACGACGGCGAGACGCTCATCTGGGACTTGGAGGCCGGACAGGTCGTCACCATCGTCGAGGTCGAGAAGGAAGTCAGCGCCGACCTCTCCGCCAAAGGCACCGGCGGCAGCGACGAAGCCGCGCGACGCAGCGCCGAGCGCTCGCTCAACCGCCAGACCGCCCGCGTCGAGCACGACATCGCCGAGACCGAGACCGAGCTGGCGCGGGAGACCGCTCAGACGCTGAAAGACAGCGCCAAGCGGCGCGAACGCGAGCTCAACGACGTGCTGCAAGGGATCTACGCCGAAGCGCTGAAGGAGAAGGCCAAGGAGCTCGGCACCGTCCTCTCCATCGACGAGCACCGAGACGGCGACGACTACGAGCTCGTCATCAAGATCGCGGAGTAAGCAATGGCCAGTGTGGAAGTCGCCATCTCGAGCTTGCCCAGCCAGCTGACTGAGCAGCAGGCCGTCGACGTCGCCTACCGCGACGATCTCGACTGGATCCACGAAAAGATCGAGCGCGGCATGAGTGTCCTGGTCGAATGCGACAAGCAGCTCGTCCTCTACCTCTATCGAGCGCTGCGGAAACGTCTGAAGGACTCCGGCAGCACGCGACGACTGAGACTCATCGGCGGCCCCAGCGAAGACGAGAGCGGCCAGCAGGGCTCGATCATCAACAACATCGTCCAGCAGCTCTCCGAGTCCATCTTCTCGGGCGAGCCGGACCTGGTTCTGGCGATTCCCCACCTCGACGTGGTCGTGACGACGACGAAGTCCGGCCTCTCGGACAAAGCCCGTGAAGTCGTCGCCATGCTCTACGAGAACCCAGAAATCACCTTGCTCGCCTTCAGGGATCCCTCCTTCGAGATCCCCAAGGCCATCGCCCAGGTCTTCACCTCCAAGCGCACCGTCCTCGGCCTCCACCGCGAACGCTTGCCGCAGCTCATCACCCAGGCCGAGGCCCGCAAGTTCGGCCTCTCGACCTTCAACCCCTTCGCGCTCTTCAAGTACGTCTCAGGGCTCAACGCCGTGCGCTTTCGGCAGGTCATGTCCCACATCGCCACCCGCATGGAGTTCAACCCGGACGATTCTCAGCATCTGCTGCGGCTCTACGGCGAAATCCGCGAGATGACGCTGTTCGAAGACATGGAGATCCCCAACGTCGACCTCACCAAAGACATCGGCGGCTACGACGAGGTCAAACGCCGTCTGCGCGAGGAGATTCTCGAGCTTCTCGCCTTGATTCCCAAGCGCACAGACCCCAAGGAGCTCAAGGAGATCGAGGAGATCATTCCCAAAGGGCTCCTGCTCGTAGGCCCGCCAGGAACCGGGAAAACCTTCTTCGCCAAAGCCATGGCCTGTATTCTTGATGCCACAGTGACCGTCGTGTCGGGTCCGGAGCTGAAGAGCAAGTGGGTCGGCGAGTCCGAGGAAAACCTGCGGATGGTGTTCGCCAAGGCCCGCAAGAGCGCGCCGTCGATCATCATCTTCGACGAGATCGACAGCTTCGCCACGACCCGCGGAACCTACACGGGAAGCGGCGTCGAGCACTCCATGGTCAACCAGCTCCTGACCGAGATGGACGGCTTTCGCAAGGAGGAGCTGGTCTTCGTGGTCGGCACGACCAACTTCCCAGAGAGTCTGGATCCGGCGCTGCTCCGTCCGGGACGCTTCGAGCTGCAGATCGAGATTCCCTACCCCAACGACAAGGACCGCAAGGAGATCCTGGAGATTTACCGACGGCGCTTCGAGCTGAAGCTCTCCGACGAGCTCTTGGAGTTCTTGGTCCAAAAGACCGGCGGCTACGTCGACGAGGAGCAGGGCGTGCGCTACTCGGGCGACCACCTCTACGCCGTCTGCCGAGCCTTGATGCGCAACAGCCTGCGGCAGATGGAAAAGGCCAAGTCGCGCGGCGAGGCCATGGAATACTGGACGATCACCGAGCAGGACTGCCTCGACGCGCTGTCGTCGAAGTCGAAGACGAAGACCAGCTTCACCGCCCACGAGGAGCGAGCCATCGCTATTCATGAGGCCGGACACGCGGTGGTCGCCCACTTCTGCCCCGAGGCGTCGCACATCGAGCGGGTGACCATCGCTACAGGCGACGAGGACACCCTCGGCTACACGCTGCGAGGCGTGCGCGAGAACAAGTACGTGACGACCCGCGGCGACCTGGAGGGCGACATCTGCGTGCTTCTGGGCGGCCGCGCGGGCGAGGAGGCCATGCTCACGGACATCAGCGTCGGGGTGTTCAGCGACCTGCGCAAAGCGACCGACATCGCCCGCGCCATGGTCGAGGACCTCGGCATGGACGAGGAGCTGGGGCTGACGGTCTACGGGCAGGCCCACGGAGCCGCCCACAACCACGGCCAGCGCCGGAGCGTGGCCGAAGGGACGGCGCTGCGCATCGACGCCGCCATCGACCGCATCATCGCCAAACAACTGGTGCACGCGCGGGCGTTGCTGGCCGACCACCGTGTCGAGCTCGAGGCGCTGGTCGAGGCCCTGGTCAAGGAGAAGACCCTCTTCCGCAAGGACGTCGAGGCGCTCCTGGGGCCGCGTCCGAAGCGGGCGTCATGACCTCTACAGGCAGAAATTCATTGAGGAAGCAGGGCGCTGCCCTGGCCCGCCGGGGGACGAGGTCCCCCGGACCCC
>PFUG01000082.1:8597-9837 GCA_002789955.1 Deltaproteobacteria bacterium CG_4_9_14_3_um_filter_63_12
TAGATTGATTGTGACCGAGACTGCAGTGAATTGCGCCTCGGGAGACCGTCGGCGGTGGCCGAAGGCAGAAATTCCGCCTCAGGAGACCGTCGGCGGTGCCCGAGAGGCAAAATTTCGGCCCCTGACGGCGGTCGGCGGTGCCTGAGGGGCAAAATTTCGGCCCCTGACGGCTGTCGGCGGTGCAGGGATTCCGCGCGGTCGACTCCGCGTCCTCATCTCTCGCCCCCGGGACCCGCTCGAGCGGCTTCGACTCAGGGCTCGCTTTGGGGCTTGTCGAACACGACGCCTGACTCAGCGAAGGGCTCGAGCGTTCGCAAGAGCTCATCCGCGCGCCCGAGCTTCCCGTAGACGGCCGGACAAAACACCGCTTGAAATCCCCGTCCGTGTCCTCTACGCTGCAGTCTCATCTTGAGGGGAACACCAAAAACGGGAAGGTTCTGCATGGGTACGTTGCTGCGTGGGGGGGGGGGCGCGAGTCCTCATCGTCGGTTGTCTATTTGCTGTGAGCTGCTCTGACCCCGCGCCCGACGAGGGCGTCGGAGTGGGCGGCAATGACGCCTCATTGATGACGCTTGACGGTGCCACCGGCCCAGCCTCCGCGGGGCTCGCCCTGACCATTCCCGACGGCGCCCTCGCCGATTCAGTGACCCTCACCATTGCAGCGCACTCGACGATTCCCCGAGGTGCCGTGCGAGCCTGGGAGCTCGGACCCGATGGGACCCAATTCACGGAGCCCGTCGTGCTCGAGGCTGATTACGCCAACTTCGACCTGCCGCCTGGAGTCGACGCCGACTCTCTAAGACTCTCGGTCTATGTGGACGAGCGCTGGGTCCCGCTCGCCGACAGCGCGAACGATTTTGACAGGAAAATTGTCCGAGCCAACACGACTCATTTCAGCACCTACGGGCTGGTGCCGGACCCGAAGGAGGCAAAGGGCTTGGGCTCCGTCTGGGAGGCCAATGGGGTCGTCGTCAATGCCTCGAGCCCGAGATTCGGCGAGCTCTTCGTCTCTCCGACTGCGATTGGGTTCTACCTGAGCGGTGGGGCCGCAGGGCCACTCGTCCTCGATATTTCCGGTCTGCCAACCGACGGCGGCAACCACCTCTATATTGATGACCACGATGACGAAACCCTGGTCACGCCGGCCGATGGGGGCGCCGTCACGGTCACTCTCGACGGCGCACGCCAACACTATCTGTGGTTGCAGCCCAACCCCGGTACGCTCACGATTGGAGAGTAC
>PFUG01000082.1:9930-10511 GCA_002789955.1 Deltaproteobacteria bacterium CG_4_9_14_3_um_filter_63_12
CACGCCAACACTATCTGTGGTTGCAGCCCAACCCCGGTACGCTCACGATTGGAGAGTACGCGGGCCATGTCGACCAATGCGGCCAGGTGGGCGTTCGCGACGGGGACCTCTGCACGTTGACCGGCGATGTGGAGGGCGAGCTTCAGATCGTCGCTCCCAACCAGGTCCTCGACTGCGCCGGGCATCGCATCTCACAGGCGTACGCCAATCGAGGGACGGGCATCGGGCTCTTGGTGCCCGGCTTCGCTCAACACTACGTGTCCTTGGACAACATCACGATTCGCAACTGCGTCATTGGAGGGCCCGACGCCTTCTTCTCCTATGAAGTCGTGGCGAACGACGGGGTCGATCTTCGAATCGAGGGCTCGGTCTTCGAGGACTCGCCCATTGGTCTCTCGATTTCGTCAGGCTCGGGGGCGGTCGTCTCGTCGAACCAGTTCGTGCGAGTTCCGCTGGAGGCGATCCACTTCGCGGGTTCAGGCTCCGGTTCCCCAGCAAACGGGCGGATCGAGGGGAACTCGATCGAGATGCTGGCGGCTCCAGGAGGGTTGGATTGGGGTTGGGGACTCGACATTTACGGA
>PFUG01000514.1:0-7985 GCA_002789955.1 Deltaproteobacteria bacterium CG_4_9_14_3_um_filter_63_12
AATCGCGACGACGAGGGCGAAAATCATGAGGATGTTGTCGATCATGAAGTGGGAAATATCGACGACGACTTGGGTTGGGCCAGGCAGCGCCGCATTCCCGAAGTTCTTGAACATCTCCTCGAAGGTTGGGATGACCTTCACCAACAACACACCGACGACAATGATGGCGATGGCGAGGACTGCGAGGGGATAGGTCATCGCGCCTTTGACTTTCCGGCGCAGCTTTACGGCCTTCTCGATGTGGGTCGCCAAACGGTTCAGGATCGAATCGAGCACACCTCCCAGCTCGCCAGCGGCCACCAAGTTCACGAACAGATCATCGAAGATTTTCGGGTGCTTTCGCAAAGAATCGGCAAACGTGCTGCCCGTCTCGACAGACATTTTGACGTCTTTGAGGCAAGCCTTGAAGTGTGGGTTCGGTTCTTGGTTCGAGAGGAGGTCCAACGACTGGACGATCGGCAGGCCCGCGTCGATCATCGTGGCGAGCTGGCGAGTGAAGATGACGATCTCAGCCAAACCGACACCGGAGGAGCCCGGCATCTTGAGCACGATTTCTTTGGGCTTCTTCTTGATCTTCGAGACCGAGATGCGCTGAGCCTCGAGGCGTCGTTCAACGTCCTCCCGAGTCTCCGCCTCGATCTCTCCCTTTTTGACGTCACCGTTCGGTGTTCGACCTTCCCATGCGAAGACTGGCATTAGCTCCTCCCCGCCATATCATTGCGCTTTGACATCCGCTTCATCGTCCTTGTCGCCCAGTGTTGGTGGCTACACCGGCGGAGTTGAGCATGTTCCTGAACTCCTGAACATCGCTGCATCGCATCAAGGCTTCGTCCAGCGTGATGAGACGCTTCAGGTACAAGCCTAACAGAGACTGATTCAACGTCATCATTCCATATTGTTTCTGACCCACCTGCATTTGGCTGTAGATCTGATGGACCTTGTCTTCTCGAATCAGGTTGCGAATGGCGGGGGTCGGGACCAACACCTCCATCGCCATACAACGACCTTGACCGCTGGCCGCTGGCACAAGTTGCTGACAGACGACACCCTCGAGCACGAACGACATCTGCGCTCGTACCTGGTCTTGCTGGTGTGGCGGAAAGACGTCCACGACGCGGTTGATCGTCTGCGCACAGCTGTTGGTGTGCAAGGTCGCGAACACAAGGTGGCCGGTCTCCGCAACGGTCAGTGCGGCCTCGATGGTTTCCAAGTCTCGCATCTCGCCCAGCAGCACGACGTCGGGATCCTGCCGCAGGATATAGCGTAACGCCAACTTGAAGCTGGCGGTGTCAGCACCGACCTCTCTTTGGTTGACGATGCAATTGCGATGCTCGTGCAGGTACTCAATGGGATCTTCAATCGTGATGATGTGTTGATGCCGCGTGCGGTTGATCTGGTCGATGATCGCCGCGAGCGTCGTCGATTTCCCCGAGCCCGTCGGACCCGTAATCAGGATCAACCCGCGCGGGCGTTCCGCCATCTGGCGCACCGAAGGGGGCAATCCGAGCTGATCGAACGTGCGAATCTCGAACGGGATGAGTCGGAACACACCCCCAACGGCTCCCCTCTGCAGGAAGATGTTGGCTCTGAAACGCGAGAGACCGCGAATACCGAACGAAAGATCGAGCTCGTTACTCTCTTCGAAGACTGCCTTTTGAGCGTCCGTCAGGATGCTGTAGCACAAG
Organism: Deltaproteobacteria bacterium CG_4_9_14_3_um_filter_63_12; assembly: GCA_002789955.1. Classification (GTDB taxonomy): domain Bacteria; phylum Myxococcota_A; class Bradymonadia; order UBA4248; family UM-FILTER-63-12; genus UM-FILTER-63-12. The sequence goes on from PFUG01000514.1 coordinate 1,686, forward strand.
GCCCGAGTCTCCCGTCCTCCCAACTTCGGCATCTTCAGAGGAATCAGCGAACCATCCACGCGAACCTGAGGTGGAGACCCCACGGTCAGGTGCAGGTCGCTCGAGCCTTTCTCGACCATCAACTTGAGCAATTGATGCATGTTGACGCCAAGATTTGGTCGAGACTCCATAGAACTCCTCCTGTTGCCCACTTGTTGGCAGGGGCTCACCGCGCACTCGTGCCGTCGCGCACGGGGCGACATGCCCCACGAGGCTCGTACAAGCTATCACGTCGGCAGCAGTGCGCGCAATTTCGAATGCCGTGCACCAAGAGAGGGCAAAGGGTTATTCACCCGATGCCCTCTCTCCAATGCGATCCTGCGGGCTGTGCCTACTTCTTGCGCTCTTTCCGGTGCTCGACAACCTCGATTCGAGACTGTGCGCGCTCCAGTGCGCTCTGAAACACGAACGTTTGCTCTTGGCTCTCGTGCCCCAGATTGGCGAGCCTATCGCGTGCGCGAGTGGCGGCCTCTTTGGCGCGCTCGATGTCGATCTCGGATGCGCCTTCGGCGGTGTCTGCGAGCACCGTGACGTGGTGCGAAAGGACCTCGACGAAGCCAGCACCGACCGCAAAGGCCTCTTCGCCGTCCGCGGTCTTTGCCACCAACTCGCCCACCTTCATCGTGGCCAACATCGGAAGGTGACCCGGCAGGACCTCGAATTCACCGAGACCCCCAGGAACGACCACACTCTCTACTTCTCTCGCCAGAACCAGGCGTTCCGGGGTCACCAACTCGAGTGTCAAGGTTTCGGCCATTGGATTAAACCTCCGCCAGCAGCTTCTCGGCCTTCTTGATCACGTCGTCGATGGTGCCGACCATGTAGAAGGCCGCTTCGGGAAGGTCGTCGTACTCGCCGTTGATCACCGCCTTGAAGCTGCGAATCGTGTCCTTGAGCTCGACATAGACGCCCTTCATCCCTGTAAACGCTTCGGCGACGTGGAAAGGCTGGCTCAGGAACTTGGAGATCTTGCGAGCTCGGTCGACCACCAGCCGGTCCCCCTCGCTCAGCTCGTCCATACCCAAAATCGCGATGATGTCCTGCAGCTCTTTGTAGCGCTGCAAGGTCTCTTGCACGGCGCGCGCGACCTCGTAGTGCTCTTCCCCGATGACGTTGGGATCGAGCAGCTTAGAGGTCGAGTCCAACGGATCTACGGCGGGATAGATCCCCAGCGCGGAGAGCTGCCGCGAGAGAACCGTGGTCGCGTCAAGGTGCGCAAACGTCGTCGCCGGCGCAGGGTCCGTGAGGTCGTCTGCGGGCACATAGATCGCCTGCACCGACGTGATCGAGCCCTTCTTCGTAGACGTGATGCGTTCCTGAAGCTCGCCCATCTCCGTCGACAGTGTCGGCTGGTAGCCTACAGCAGACGGAATGCGGCCGAGCAAGGCGGACACCTCCGCTCCGGCTTGCGTGAAGCGGAAGATATTGTCGATGAAGAGCAGCACGTCCTGCCCCATCTCGTCACGGAAGTACTCGGCTACGGTCAGCCCCGAGAGACCAACGCGGGCGCGCGCTCCAGGTGGCTCGTTCATCTGGCCGTACACCAGCGCGGCTTTGGACTCGCCTCGCTTCTTGCCGACCTTGATAACCTCCGACTCGATCATTTCCCAGTAGAGGTCATTTCCCTCTCGGGTGCGCTCGCCTACACCAGCGAAGACCGAGTAACCACCGTGTTTCAGGGCGACGTTGTTGATCAACTCCATGATCAGAACGGTCTTGCCGACACCCGCTCCACCGAAGAGGCCGATCTTGCCGCCTCTGGCATAAGGCGCGAGCAGATCCACGACCTTGATCCCCGTCTCGAAGGTCTCGACGCTCACCGATTGCTCTTCGAAAGTTGGCGGGTGACGGTGGATGGGCCAGCGCTCGGTGCACTCCACCGGGCCTTGCTCATCCACGGGCTCACCAATCACGTTGATGATTCGGCCGAGCACGCCGGGACCAACGGGCACGGTGATCATTTCACCCATGCTCTTGACCTTCATGCCGCGCGTGAGTCCGTCCGTCGTGTCCATCGCGATGGTCCGCATGACGTGCTCGCCGAGGTGCTGCGCCACCTCGACTACCAGATTCCACTCGCGATCGTCGATCGCGGGGTTGGTGATGCGCAGAGCCGTGAAGATCTCTGGCAGCTCACCCTCGAACGCGACGTCGACGACCGGTCCCATGACCTGCAGTACCGTCCCCAGTACTTCGTCGCCGTTGGTCTTGGTCGATGCGATTTTCATTCAGGAACCTCCATCGAGGCGGGCTCTCCCTCGCCTCATGACTTGCGAAACTCTTTCGCTCGATTTCTAGAAAATTCTTGGACTACAGCGCGTCCGCGCCGCTGATGATCTCGATGAGCTCCTTCGTGATCGCCGCTTGGCGAGCGCGGTTGTATTGGAGCGTCAGGCTCTCGATCATCTCGCCGGCGTTGGTCGTCGCGCTGTCCATCGCCGTCATCCGTGCCCCATACTCACTGGCCAGGCTCTCGAGCATGGCGCGTTGCACGTGAATGACGACAGACTTGGGGAGGAGCTCATCGAACAACAAAGAGGCCGAGGGCTCGTAAAGGTACTCGACCAAGTTGGGCACTTCCTGCTCGTCTCGTTCGGGGAGCCGCAGCGGCAGCACTCGATCGAGCACGACCTCCTGGGCAATCGCGCTCTTGAAACGCGTGTAGAGCACGAACACCTCGTCCAAGCCTCCGTCAGCGAAACGCTCACAGAGGTCCTTGGCGATGCGCTGAGAGAACAAGACGTTGGGCTCCTTCCAGGCTCGCTCCTCGAAGGTGTCGATGTCGATCTTTCGATGACGAAGGAATTCACGCCCTTTTCGCCCGACGACGGTCAACTCCAGCGTCTCGTACTTTCCGGCTCGCTCTTCGAGGAAGCGAAGGACGGCCTTGTTGACGTTGGAGTTGTAGCCCCCGCACAGACCACGGTCCGATGTGATCACGAGGAGCAGACCGCGTTTGCACTTCTCGGGCTCACGTAGAAGAGGGTGGCTCTCGGTGTCGACGCGCTCGGCGAGGTGCTCGATGACCTCGACCAACTTTGCCGCATAGGGCCGCGTCGCCAGCACTTCGTCTTTGGCTCGCCGAAGCTTTGCCGCAGACACCATCTTCATGGCTTTGGTGATCTTCTGCGTGTTGGCCACGCTGATGATCCGCTTTCGGATGTCTTTGAGATTCGCCATCTCGAGTATTCTCGATGGGTGTTGGGCCCTTCTCGAAGGGCCCGCCGAGTGAGCGAGCGCAAATGGGCGTCATCGCTCATCTGCGCTCGCGAAGCTTGAAAAGATTACGCGTTGAACTGGGTGTTGAACGCTTCGAGTGCCTTGTCGAGGTCGGCCTCGCTCTCCTTGGTCAACTTCTTTTGTTTCGCGAGCGTGTCGAGGATGGCCTGGTGCTTGGCCTCCATGTACTTCAGCAACTCCCGCTCGTAGGCCACCAGCTTGGTGACCGGCTGGCTTTTGACCCAGCCGCGAGTCGCTGCGTAGATGACCACGATCTGCTTCTCCACCGAGAGCGGGTCATACTGCCCCTGCTTCAACATCTCGGTCATGCGCACACCCTTGGCGAGCAACGCCTGGGTCACCGCATCGAGGTCGGAACCGAACTGCGCAAAGGCAGCCATCTCGCGGTACTGAGCGAGCTCCAGCTTCAAGGAGCCAGCGACCTGTTTCATCGCCTTGATCTGCGCTGACCCGCCGACGCGGCTTACGGAAATACCCACGTTGATCGCAGGCCGAATGCCGGCGTTGAAGAGATCGGTCTCCAGGAAGATCTGGCCGTCGGTGATGGAGATGACGTTCGTCGGGATGTACGCCGAGACGTCGCCGGCCTGGGTCTCGATGATAGGAAGGGCCGTCAGTGAGCCACCAGACTTCGGCAGGCGGCGCAGTTCTTGTCCGTCTTTCAGAGCCTTTTCGGCCTTCTCGTGGGCTTGTATGCCCTGGTACACCTCGCCGTCCACCCCTTTCGTCATCGTGTCTGGCGCACCTTTGGCGACGACAATGAAGTCCTCGCGCATCTTTGCGGCGCGCTCGAGCAAGCGGCTGTGCAGATAGAAGACGTCACCAGGATAGGCCTCACGTCCCGGTGGACGACGCAGCAGAAGCGCCAACTGACGGTACGCGACGGCGTGCTTGGAGAGGTCATCGTAGATGATCAACGCGTGCATGCCATTGTCACGGAAGTACTCGCCGAGCGTGGCCCCCGTGTAGGGCGCCAGGAACTGCAACGGTGCGCTCTCGCTCGCCGTCGCCGAGACGACAGTCGTGTACTTCAGCGCGTCGTTGCGACGCAGCACGTCCACCACCTGGGCGACCGTGGACTGCTTCTGACCGATGGCCACGTAGATGCAGTAGACGTCAGTGCTGCGTTGGTTGATGATCGTGTCGATCGCCACCGCGGTCTTGCCGGTCTGACGGTCGCCGATGATCAGCTCACGTTGACCACGACCGATGGGCACGAGCGCATCGAGCGCCTTGATGCCCGTCTGCAGTGGCTCGTTGACCGACTGGCGAGCGATGATGCCAGGGGCCTTCAGCTCCACCGTTCGTCGCAGATCCGAGTCGATCGCGCCCAGGCCATCGATGGGTTGGCCCAGCGCGTTGACGACACGCCCGACCATGGCCATTCCGACCGGCACCTCGGCGATGCGCCCAGTGCGTTTGACCGGGTCACCCTCGCGGATGGCCTGCGGATCCCCAAGAAGCGCAACGCCGACGTTGTCCTCTTCGAGGTTGAGCACCATGCCAAAGACGCCGTTCGGGAACTCCAAGAGCTCACCCGCCATCGCGTTCTCGAGACCGTAGACGCGCGCAATTCCGTCACCCGTCGAGATGACGGTGCCGGTCTCACTGACTTCGACTTGCTTGTCGTAGTCTTCGATCTGCTTGCGGATGATTTGACTGATTTCTTCGATGTTGATGGCCATCGACACCCAACCTCCAGCGCCGCAGGGCAGCGCATTTGACACTCAAAAAAAGTCTGACTCTGACAATATCGTTAAGGCATCAGCTTTTCGCGGATTCGCGCCAGCTGGCCTTTCACAGTTCCGTCGTACACTCGACCCTCGATCTCCACTCGCAGACCGCCGATGAGCGACTCGTCCACGACCTCCTCCAAGATCACCTCGCGGTTGACCACTCCAGCCATCGCCTTCGTCAGCGAGGCGAGGTGGAGCGAGGAGAGCGCCACCGCCGAGTGGACCAACCCTCGCACGCGACCAGCCCTCTCGTCGGCGAGCCGCCGGTAGGCGACCACGATCTGCGGAAGTAGGCCAAAGCGTGACCGATCGATCAGGAGCCGAAAGAAGTTCGCCACCATCGGGTTGATCGGGAGCTTCGCCAGCAGCCCATTCAACACGGCTTTGCGCTGCACAATGGCGATCCCGGGGTGACTCAGGACGAGGCGCAGCTCCGCGCTCGAGGCGTACGGCGCCGCAACCGCGGCGATGTCCTTGCCGAATGGCTCAATCTCGTTTTGGTCTGAAGCGATGCCTAGCAAGGCCTTGGCGTAGCGTTCTGCGACCGAATCCGTCTGCACTTCTCAGTCCTTGGGGTTGGAGGAGGGACATCCCTCGGGAAAAAGCTATGAGGCCGAAGAGCCGAGCGCCGAGAGGGAGTCGATGGTCTTCTTGATCAGCTCCGTCTGTTTCGCAGGCTTCATCTGCTCGCGCAGGGTCGACTCCGCCATCTGCAAGGACAGCTCGATCATTTCGCGTTCGACTTGGGCTCGGGCCCGCGAAGTCTCGGTCTCGGCGGTGAGGCGAGCCTCTTCCTTGATGCGGAACGCTTGCGCCTCGGCGCTCGCGATGATCCGTTCTTTCTCGGCGTTGCCAGCCGCGCGATAGTCATCCATCAGCCGTTGGCGCTCCTCGTCGAGCACCTTCATCTTCGCCTCGATGGTATCCAATTGGGTCTGAGCCTCCTCACGGAGCCGAGCCGCCTCGCTCATCTCTTTCTCGATGCGGTCCTTTCGGGCGTCGAGGAAGAGCGCGACCTTCGGACCCCCAAAGCGGATGATCACATAGGCCAACAGCGAGAAGTTCACGATGCCGCCGGCAACCTGCCAGTACCACGACCAGCTCGAGCCGCCGCCTTCAGACGCGAATGCTTGCGCGGGTACTAACAGAACCGCCGCAAACGCGGCCGTCCAAATCCAACGTCCAGCCTGACTTCGCTCGGACTTATTGGGCATCTCTCTCTCCAATCTCGGCGCTCTCGGCGCCAGCAGTGAGGATGTCCCCCGCTGCAACAGTCGTTTGAGTC
>PFUG01000514.1:8019-34300 GCA_002789955.1 Deltaproteobacteria bacterium CG_4_9_14_3_um_filter_63_12
TCCGAGTCTAGGCCAGGAGGCGCTCGGCGATGACGTTCGAGAGCTCCTTCGCCCGAGGCTCCACGCTCTTGCGAGCGCCGCTCAGCTCGCTCTCCAACAACGAGCGGGAGCCCTCGAGCTCCTTAGCCGAGGCCTCACGTGCGCTCTTGAGCGCCTGATCTGCCGAATCCCGGCCATCCTTGACCAGAGATTCTCGGGCCGCCGCCGCTGCACCGCGTGCCGCAGCCAGCTGAGCCTCATATCCAGTGAGAATTTCCGTCGCTCGCGCACGCAAGACGGCCGCTTCTTCGCGCGCCCCCTCGGTCAAGCTCTCACGCTCTTTGCGGGCCCTCAGATAGGGCTTGAAGAGCCGACCCGTCAGGAAAATCCACAGCCCGATAAACAGCGCGGCTTGGAAAAATAGAGTGAAGTCTACGTCGATGCTCGGAGCACCGGCGCCAGCTGCAAGGAATCCCTCGACGTTAGGCATCAGCATAGGTTCGACCTTCGTTCCTGCCGCGAAAGCAAGGCGGAATCTCCTTGCTCGGACATCCTCTTTGCTTTCGATTCGCGTGCTCCCGGCTCGAGGCAGCGCAAAGCGCGGCAGAGCTAGCACACCCCCGAAAGCGGTGTCAAGATCTCTGTCCTCGCCCACCGCGCGGCGTTCACGAACCACCCTCACCCCACCTCGATTGCTCTGTACCTGCGACCGTCGAACGACACCCTCCCCTCGTCGATCAGCTTCGCCAGGTGGGCACGCACACTCCCCTCGGCCAGTGGCCAGAGGTGACGTGGAACGTCCGTGTACACCCGCTCCACCACGTCGAAGCTCGAAAGGCCCTCACGCGCCACAGCCGCGAGGATCTGCAGCTCCCGTGACAAGCGGTGGGCGATGGTGGCGTCGATATGGGAGACAACATCCTCGATGGGCGGCCCGTGCGCAGGGAAGATAACGGGCGCCGACAACGACCGAATCCGTCGCAGGCTCTCCAGATAGTCGCCCATGTCGCCGTCGGGCGGGTTGATCACCACGGTTCCAACCGAGGCCATCAGATCGCCGCACAGGAGCGCACCGGTTTGCTGCTGGCGCAAGCAGATATGCCCTCGCGCGTGGCCCGGCGTGTGAATGACCTCGAACCCATCGAGCACCTCGCCGTCTTCGAGGGTCGCGGTGACGTTCACCTCGTTGGCGATTAGGCGAGCGCATTCACCGTGGGCATAGACTTCGAGCCCTCGCTCGGCAAGACCCCGAGCGAAGGCAATGTGATCGCGGTGCCGATGGGTCAAAACCACTGCCGCCCGCTCGGGGTGTAGCCCGTCGATGGCGGCCAGCAGGCGCTGCTGCTCGTCGAGGTCGACGCAGCCTGGGTCGACGACGAGGAGCCGGGCGTGCCCGAGCAGGTAGCAATTGGTGTGAGTCGCGGGGGGCAGGGTGGGGCTGCGCAAGGGCAGGGTGCGCAGGCCGGAGGTCCAGGCGGGGAGCGACTCTTGGGCAGTCGAGCCCAGGGCCGCACGCAACCCGGTAAGCACCTCGGGCGCCAGCAAGAGCGCCCCCTGACTCCAGGAGCGCAGGAGCTCGGCGCCGCCCATCCAGTCGAAACCTGGCAGAGCGAACGACACGTTGGCGGTGAAGACCGCGCCGACGCCGACCTCGCGACCACCGTGCGCAAGCGCTTCGGTGCACAGCGCCACGCAAGCGAGCTCTTGCCCCAAGAGCGTTGCGGTGAGCCGCTGCGCGGCGTCGAGGCCGCCATCCGCAGGCATGGGACCGGGAACCTCGAGGCTGGGCATCATCACTCGGTGATTGACGAGCCGGGCGAGGAAGCGCCCTGGTGAGTCCTCGTTCTGAAGAAGAAGGAGCACCCGAGTGCGCTTCGCTTCGTGGTGTTTGCCGATGCTGGCCACAGGTTACTTCGTGCAGACGTTGGCTAGGCCTGGGGTTCCCAGGTTGTCGCCGTCTCCGTAGGGCGTCGTCGCGGTGCACCAGTTCGTCAGCGTGTCGTTGAGCGCCGGGTCGTAGTGGTTGAGACTCAGCTCGTTCGAGGCGGAGTTGACATCCCAGGTGCCCGGCCAGACGACGCGGTCGAGCTCCTGTGTGTAGGCTTTGAGCACCGCTTCGTCGCCGGTGTTACCGAGCTGGAAGGCCCCCCCGTAGACAAATACGAAGTTGGTGATGCCCCCATTCTCGAGTGCCGAGGAGGTACGCACCAACACCGCATAGTCCTGAGCTGGGACGATTACTGGGGAGGACGAGTTGATCTGGAGCGTGTCCGTGTCGAGGTCAGAGAGCACGAAGCCGCGTAGATCCACATCCCAGTTCGTCGCATTGTAGAGTTCGACATACTCCTTTTTGATCGCAATAAGTCCGCCCCCGCTGGGGTCGACATGAATCTCGCTGAAGAAGATGGACGTCTCTGTGCAGGTGTGATCACAGGCGCCGCAGTTGTTCACGTCGGAGTTGCGGCAGAGGCCTGAGCAACACAGACCACCAGACGGCGAGCCACACGCGATTCCGCAAACTCCGCAGTTGTCGACGTCGGTCTGAAGATCGAAGGGGTCGTCGATGATGCCGTTGCAGTCCTGGTCCGTGCCGTCGCAGGTCTCCTGCGAGGGCACCGAGTACTGGCAATGGTACTCACAGCCGTCGGAGAGTAGGCCGTTGTGGTTGTAGTACTGCGGCAGACAACTGTTGAGCGCGCAGGCTCCAGCGGTGCACGCCCAGTTGGCGTTCCCGCCTGCGCACACATTGTTGCAGCTGCCGCAGTTGTTCAGGTCGGTCTGCAGGAAGACTGCACAGTTCGGGTCGGCGCAGTCGATGAGGCTGTCCTGATCGTTGTCCACACCATCGTAGCAAGCGCCGAAGGTGCTCTCATTGCAGGCCGCGGCGCAGTTCGTGTCGGCGCAGTCGGTGAATGTGTCTTGGTCGTTGTCCCGGCCGTCGTGGCAGAGCGGAAAGTTGTCCTCGACGCAGAAGGCAGAGCAGCCGACGTCGCCACAGTCGGTGGCGGTGTCTCCGTCGTTGTCGAGGCCGTCGTGGCAGAGTAGGTCGCTGTTCTCGACGCAGACGAGCAGGACCTGACAGTCAGGGTCGGCGCAGTCGATCAGGCCGTCGCCGTCGTCATCGAGGCCGTTGGTGCACGCCGCGGCGGTGTTCTCAGGGGGCAAGCAGGGCATGGTGCCGGCGCACCCTGGGTCGTTGCAGTCGGAGAAGGTGTCTTGGTCGTTGTCCAGGCCATCGATGCAGGTGGCGTCGGTGTTCTCCTGGCAGACCGCGGCGCAGCCACCGTCGGCGCAGTCGAAGAACGTGTCTTGGTCGTTGTCCTTGGCGTCGTGGCAGTTGGCGTACGCAGTTTCGTTGCAGGCGCCGCTGCAATCGGGGTCGACGCAGTCGGTGAAGGTGTCCAGATCGTTGTCGGCGCCGTCGTGGCAGGCCGCATAGGTGGACTCGCCGCAGAAGCTGGTGCAGGCGCTGTCGAGGCAGTCGGTGGCGCCGTCCTGGTCGTTGTCCGCGCCATCGTGGCAGAGCGGGTCGGTGTCCTCGATGCAGAAGCTCACGCAGTTGCTGTCGACACAGTCGATGCCGCCGTCGCCGTCGTTGTCGAGGCCGTCGTGGCACAAGGCGGCGCTGTTCTCGGGCGGCAAGCAGGCCGTCACCGAAGCACACTGGGCGTCGGCGCAGTCGGTGAAGCCGTCCTTGTCGTTATCCAGGGAGTCGGTGCAGGTCGGTGCGCTGTTCTCGACACAGACCGGGCCACAGCTCGCGTCGTTGCAGTCCGACGAGGTGTCTTGGTCGTTGTCGAGGTTGTCGTGGCAGTTGGCGTAGGTCGTCTCGTCGCAGACCGAGGTGCAGCCCCCGTCGGCGCAGTCGGCCTGGGTGTCCTGGTCGTTGTCGCGCAGGTCGTGGCAGAGCGCGTTGTCGTTCTCGAGGCAGAAGGCCGCACAGTTCGTGTCCAGGCAGTCGGTGTTGCCGTCGCCGTCGTTGTCCACGCCGTCGTGGCAGAGCGCGTCGTCGTTCTCTTGGCAGAAGGCGAAGGACTGACAGCCGTCGTCGAAGCAGTCGATCGTCGTATCGGCGTCGTCGTCGAGGCCGTTCTGGCAGAGGGCCGCTGTGCTCTCTTCCGGCAGGCAGAGCCGCAATCCGGCGCAGTCGCTGTCCAAACAGTCGAAGTTGCCATCCTGGTCGTTGTCCAAGTTGTCGTCACAGGTCGTGTCGTCGTTCTCTTTACAGACCGTGGTGCAGGTGGCGTCGAGGCAGTCGAAGTTGCCGTCGGCGTCGTTGTCGAGACCGTCGTGGCAGTGCTCGTAGGTGCTCTCGTCACAGGCCGCAACGCAGTCGCTGTCCGCGCAGTCCGCAAGAGTGTCTTGATCGTTGTCTTGCAGATCGTGGCACGCCTCGTAGCTCACTTCCTCACAGGCCGCAGCACAGTTCGCGTCGGCACAGTCTGTGTCCCCGTCGCCGTCGTTGTCGGCGCCGTCATGGCAGCGCGCGTCGGTGTCCTCTTGGCAGAACTCGAAGGCCTGGCAGTCGGGATCGAAGCAGTCGATGAGGGTGTCGCCGTCATTGTCCTTCTGGTCTTGGCAGACCGCGTCGAAGGTCTCGACACAGAAGACGAAGCCCGAGCACTCGTCGTCCGCGCAGTCCAACAGCGTGTCGCGGTCGTTGTCGAGGCCGTCCTCACAGCGCGCGGCGGTGTTCTCGGCCACCGAGGCGCAGAACACGAAGGCAGCGCAATCGCTGTCGTCGCAGTCATAGAGCCCGTCGCCGTCGTCATCGAGGCCGTTCTGGCACGCAGGAGCCGTGTTCTCGCGCTGACTCGCGCAGAAGTCGAAGTCGCAGCCGGGATCCGCGCAGTCGACGAGGGTGTCGCCGTCGTTGTCGATTTCGTCCTGGCAATGCGCTGTGGTCGTCTCGTCGCTGTCCGCGCAGCTCGCCAGCGCCAAACAATCCTCGTCGGAGCAGTCGGTCTTGGTGTCCCCATCGTTGTCGGTCCCGTCCGAGCACAGGGCGTCGGTGTCCTCGACGGCTCCCTGACAGAACAAGAACTCCACGCACTCCTCGTCGTCGCAGTCCGTCTTCCCGTCTTGGTCGTTGTCCAAGCCGTCGTCGCAGAGGGGCGCGGTGTCCTCGGTCACGCTCGAGCAGCGATCGAAGAGCAGACACTCGTCGTCTTCGCAGTCCTTCAGGCCGTCCTTGTCGTTGTCTACGCCGTCACCACAGCGGCTCTCGGTGTTCTCGGCGGCAAACTGGCAGCGGGCCACGTCGCCGCAGTTCGGGTCGTCGCAGTCGGACAAACCATCGCCATCGTTGTCGATGCCGTCGAGGCATTGCAGACCCGTCTCGCCACCGCTCGTGTCGAGGCAGTCCGCCGACTCCGAGCAGAGCACGTCGATCCCACCCTGGCCGGCTTCGTCGGCGCAGCCTGAGAGCTGCACCAGGACCATCAACCCCGCCAAACCCAACATCCGGAGAGACGAGACGCGCATCGTGACCCCTTCAACGGAGCGAGCGCGGGCTAACAAGACCCGCACGGTCGCTCAGGTGGCCGCTTAGCGGCACACTTGTCGCAACTTCAGGGCTCGGCCGTCACCGGCTGGGACGGCACAAGAACCCTCGCCAGCCCAATTTGCGCCGACGATGCCCGGACTATACCCGCAAAGCCCGCTCCAACCAATTCCCTTTGCAACCGATGGCAGCGCGAAATCCGTTCGCACACAGAGTAGGGCGGCCGGCGGCCACCTTGGATTGTCGCTCGTCCCCAAATTCCCAGGAGCGAACGCTCGTCTCACAGCGAGAAGATCACCTGCTGCAAGATGCGCTCGATGTCCTCGCTGAGCTGAGCTTCGTTGTGGAAAGACGTGAAGAGGACGTTGCCGCTGGTCGGCGTCGGGCGGAACCGAAACAGCAATGGCGCCGCGTTCAGCGCGCTGCCATCGAGCAGAGAGACGTCGCCGGAGACCATCGTCACGACCTCGGCCGAGACGGTGTCGGAGACCACCCAGCGCTCCAGCGGAAAGTCGATGGTCACCGTCGATTTGCCCATGGCCACCAGCAACCCAGGCCCCACGATGTCGGCGAGCACGCTGCCGGCCGCCCCAGTGAAGCCGCCCTCGTAGGTGCCGTCGGTCGACTTGAAGGTCACGAGCTCTGCAAACCCCATCTCTACGAAGAAGTAGGCCCAGTCCGACACGTAGAGCGAACCCCCGGCCTCCACGAAGGCTCGCAGGTTCCCCGCCATGTCCGAGCGCCGCGTCGCGCGCTCGGTCTCCAAGAACCCCTCGCTGAAGTTGAAGTACTGCTCGCCGCAGTTGATCATCACGATGTCGAACGCCTGCAGCGCCACTGGATCGAGGAGCAACGCTTCGGCGGCCGAGGTGCCACCTGGCAGCGTCGCGACGTCCGAGTAGTAGTCGAACGTCAGGCCCAGCCGGTCCACTATGTGGTGGATGCTGTCCCAGGCCCCGTCCACTACCGCGATGCGCACCGACTCGTCGATCAGGCACGCCTTCTGCGCGCCGCTCGTGATGTCGGTTGTCTCGCCGATGCGCACCCGCACTTGGTATTCGGTGCTGAAAGAGCCCTTGCTCACGGTCAGGCTGTGGGTGCCGCTGGGCACGTTCTCGAACGAGAAGTGCCCCGTTGAGTCGGTCACGATGGTGCGCGCAAACGGGTTCCCGTCGCAGTCCACCCCCACCAACGTCGCCTCGGCGCCGCCGATCCACTCGGTCTCACTTGGGCTGCAGGTGCGCCCGTCGATCCGTCCGTCGCCGCAGACCACCGCGTCAGGGTCGACGTCGGCCTCGTCCACTTCGGCGTCGACCTCCTCGGCCAACTCCACGTGGTCGGCTGCGACGATGTCCAACGGGGCGGTCTCGCCGTCGCCTGGACGAAAGTCGGCCAGGTCGCAGGGGTCGCACGGCGTGACCGAAGCTTCGTCGCCACACCCCCCTGCCAGAACTAGGAGCATCGCCAACACCAAGAGCGACCTAAACCTGCGCACGAACCCTCCTTCCACTGTCAGCGCCGACCCTCTTCCTCTACACTGCGCTCCGGGAGACAGCGCCCAAGATCGACGTCACCGCCCAAAACCTTCTCACGTCCTCCGGCAATTCTCCAGCGGACCGGCAAAAATCCGAACACAGCTAGGAATTCCGGCCACTTCCCATCCATGGTCGGCGGACCGCACGAGCAACCCAATGAACGCACCTCGAACTCTCTTTCTCGTTCTCTGTGTTTCTCTGCTGGCCTCGACGGCGTCGGCCCAAGAAACCCCAACCGGCGACCTGCACTTCGGCGACCTCACGGTGTCGCGACACCGCTCTGTCTTCCACGGCGAGCCCGTCTTTGGCAGCGATGCCATCAGCGTGCGCTCGCCCAGACACCGCGCATCCCGAGCCGTGGTGCCGACCCCGCCCCTGCGAGCCTGCGAGGTGCCCGTAGAAACACTGGTCCGACGGGTCGAGGAGGCCTTCGGCACGACGCTGACCCTGGAGCCCGGCCTGACGTACGGCTACTCGGCGCAGACCGGCCACCGCGTCGTTCGCCTGGTTCCGCGAGGATTAGAGGCCCTGCGCCTCGGCGTCTCTTTCGAGCTCGATCTCTGCGACCTGTCCGTCCTGGACGCCCAGCCGCTCTTGCAGACCGTCGGCGAAGGCGAGGTCTTCTTGCACGACCCTGACCTCGACAACGGGCAGCTGACCCGCGTCGCTCTGCCCGGAATGGACACGGCCTCGGCCGGAGATTTCCTCAGCAACGGCGCCTTCACGACCCTCAACTGCATCGACGATGGCCAGCTCTACGACCTGGAACCCGTCGGGCTGGCGGGCCTGAGCGTGCACATGTGCTCGCCGCAGCCCAAAGCCGAGGCCAACGCCAGCGGCGACTTCCTCTTCACGCCCCTCGACGACCCGACCAACCCAGCCTCTGGCGAAGACGAGCTGGCCGAGGTCATGGCCTTTTACCACGTCACGCGCGCCGTTCAGCAGTTCGAGAGCCTGGGTTTTCCCGGGCTCATTGGGCCCACCAACATTGTCGTCAACCTGCGGGTGCCCGACGTCTGGCAGCTCCTCGAGGCCATGTCCCCCAACGGCGACCTGCTGCCTTTCCCCAACGCCTTCGCCTGTGGTGCCGGCAACTGCGACTTCATCGCCGCCTTTGGCCTGCCCGTCCAAAACAACACGCTGCTCTTTGGCCAAGGAAACATCGGCGACTTCGCCTACGACGCCACCATCGTCACCCACGAGCTCACGCACCTCATCGTCGGACGCCTCGCCGGCCTCGCCTCGGAATTCTACGACGAGCAGGGCTTCAACCCGCAGCCCGGCTCCCTCAACGAGGGCTACGCCGACTACTTCGGCGCGGTCTTCAACGAGCAGGTCGAGATCGGCGCCTACGTCTTCGACTTGAGCCCCAGCTTCAAGCTCGGCCGCAACACCATTCGGGTCTTGCCCAAGCCGCTGCGACGCCTCGATCTCCCCGCTCGCTGCCCGCAAGACCTGCGCGGCGAGGTGCACGACGACAGCTTGCTGTGGTCCCGGACGCTGTGGGCGTTCAGGGATGGGTTGGACGCCTCGCAGCGCACCGACTTCGACACCGCCGTACTGGCGGGGATGGCGATGTTGATGAGCCGGGACGGCTTCGAGGACGCGGCGCGTGTGACGACTGACGCGGTCCGCGCCGCCTTTGGCGACGCGACCGCGGACGCCTTCGAGGCGCACACCCGCGCCAACGGCCTGTGGGGCTGCGAGCGCGTCGTGGACCAAGCCCACATCGAGTCCGTCAGCGACTCGTTCACCGCGGGAGGCGGCGGCTGGATCAAGCCGTGGACGCCGCCCGCGCTGCAGGTCATGGTCGACGTGCCAGAGAATTTGCCGGTGCTGCAGCTCGATTTCGTCGCCGCGCCGCCCATGTTTCCCTTCCAGTTCCTGGGCTACGGCGGCCAGTCGAGCTACCGCGGCCTGCTGCGCGCCGACGGCCCGGCGACGTTCATCTATGTGCCGTCGGCTGACGGCGTCGGCTACGACGTCAGCGCCGAGGGCACCAGCCTCTTCGACATCGAGCGCGTCGGCTCTGCCGACGGGCTCGAGGTCTACCGGGCGTATGTCGAAGGGCTGCAGCCAGGGCGTTACGCTGTGGCGGTGGTCAACAGCGGCGATGGCGACGGCCGCATCGCCAACCTCAAGTTCAGCAATTTGGCGTCGGTGCCAGAGCCGGAGGTCGAGCTCGAGCCGACCTACGAGGAGGCCGTCGAGGTCGCAGAGCTCGTAGAGCTCGCCGAGTTCGAAGACGTCGAGCCCTTGTCCGACGTCGCGGAGGTCCCTGCCGAGGCGGACGCCGAGGAGGTCAACGCCGCGCTCGACGCAAACGAGACGGTCTCCGGTTCGGGTTGCGCCTGCCAGCTCCAAGGCCAGCCGCGCGAAGAGCGCGGCTGGCCTTGGGTTGCGGCGTTGAGTGTGCTGGGCGTGGTGTTCATGCGGCGTAGGCGTGGGCGGTGTTGAACCGCCCGGCGTTTATTCTTGCGGCCCTCGCGATTCCCCCGGCGTTTCACGCCGGGCCGTGATGGGCGGCCCTTCAGGGCCGACGCCGCGGGCTGCGCCCGTGTGGCGGGCTGCAACGGGGTGGCAGACCCATTCGAGACTCGCCGAACGACCATCGGAGCCCAGAGCAACACGGCGAAGTCCCTCAACCCCAAGCTCTCTGCGGCTCTGCGCCTCCGCGATGAAGATCGAAGCCACCCAACCGCAATCCCCCAGAGCCCACGACGAAGTCCCCAAAAAAAACTCCTTGCGTCTCTGCGCACTTAGCGTCTTTGCGTTAAGATAAGAACCCAACCAACCGCAAACCCTCACCACCCCCGTTCGATCGCGTAGTCTGCGAACGCCGAGCGCGGCGACGACGGTGAGCCGAACTTCGGCTTCTCCCAGATGCTGGCGTAGCCCAAGAATATCGCCAAGGTGTCCCGCAGCGCGCGGCGCGCGATGGGCAACGTCTGGCTGAGGTCCTTGGTCCCTTCGCGTCCAGGCTGTAGGGTGTCGAAGAGGAGGTCGTTGTCGCCGGTGCGCAACAGGTAGTGGTAGCGGCCTTGGGCGACGGCGCGATGGGTGTCGCCCGCGGCGGCAAAGACCGCGTCGGCCGAGTTGTCTCGGCGCCCCTCGAGGAGCTTCACCACCGAGGCGCCCTGAACGCCTTCGGGGAGCTCGAGACCCACGATGTCGGCCACGGTCGGCAGGAGGTCCACCAGCTCGATGGTCTGGCGAGGGCGCGTCCCCGGCTTGAACCTCGGCGGGAAGCGAACGATGACGGGCACACGCAGCTCGGCGTTGCTCAAACGGTTGCCGTAGCCCAGCATCGGATCCTCGCCCAGTGGTTCGCCGTGGACCCCGACGATGATCAGCAGCGTGTTGTCCAGTCCGCCGGTCTCTTCGAGCACCCTGACCAGCTCGCCAACGTAGCCGTCGATCTCGAAGAGCTCGGCGTCGTAGAGGGCGTTGAGGTAGCGCTCGTCCTCGGGCGCCAGTGGCAGCGTCAGGACCGCGGGATTGAGCAAGGTCTCGACGGTGATGGGGCCCGCATAGGCGCCCGAGTAGAACTGCACCAAAGAGGCGGCGTCGGGCTGATGTGGAAGCCGCAGGCCGCCGATCTGCATGAAGAGCATCTGTGGCCGGGTCGAGGCCTTCTTCAGGACTCGGACCGCCACGTCCATCAGGCGGCTGGTGCGGGCAGGACCGTCCTCCTCGACCAGGTTTCGGTAGCCGTCGAAGCCCTGCGCGTAGCCGCGCGCCAACGTGATGTAAGGGTCGGTCGAGAGCAGGGAGGTCAGCCACCCGGCGCCATCGAAGAGCTCGCCGAGGGTCACCAAAGAGGTGCGCAGGTAGGTGGCCGTGTCGAAGACCCCGTGTTTGTCGCCGTAAGTCCCGGTCAACAGCGACGAGGTGGGGACGATGGTTCCGGCCCCTTGGGCCAAGGCGTCCAAGCGCGCTCCCTCGTTGGCGAGGCGCGAAAGGTTCGGGGTCGCCGCATGGGTGAGGGTTCCAGCCGGCGCGACGCGGTCGGCGCGCAGCGCGTCGATGCCGATGATCACCACGCGCTCGGGCCGAGGAGGGTCCCCTGCCGGCGTGGGGGCAGCCGGAGCGTCGGGGCGCAACTCGACGATGGCTGGCTCGCCGAGGTAGACCGCAGGCCTCTCACCGGTCGCGCCCTGCTCTCCCTCCAACACCTCGAAGGAGAGTTGCACGGCTTGCCCAGCAAAGTCGGTGAGATCGGCCTCGAACGGCTTCCAGGGCGCGCCGGGTTCGATGGAGCCGTTGAACAGTACTCGCCGTTCGAGCAAGTCGCTGCGGACCGAAATGGTGAGAGGCACGGGCATCTGTGTGTAGGGCGCAGGTCCAATGAAGACGCGCAGGCGAGGATGATCAGGGAGCACATAGTAGCCGTCTAGGCGCAGGGGAGAGGGCAGCCCCAACGAACGATGTTCAGTGGTCAGGATCCGCGCCTCAGGGACCGCAAGATCGCCTGGCGGTGGCTCGTCCTGCCAGCGTTCCACCTCGCCCTCGGGCAGCAGCCGCAGGGTGTCGAAGCGCGCGGCGACGCGTTGCGTGCCCTCGAAGAAGCTCCCAGCGAAGACGAAGGAGAGGGTGTTCTCGCCGCCGAAGTTCAGCTTCTTCGGCGAGATGGTGAGCTTCACCGTCTGCCAACCCTGCTGCAGCGGCACGGTCTCGATGGCGCCGAAGCTGTTGAGCCGCACCTCCATGAACTGGTTCATTTTGGGGCGCAGGCGAATGACCAGCGTGTAGTTCTTGTCGGTCGGGAGGTCGTCGGCGAGGGGGAAGCGCACCGAGGCGGAGGCGCCTTCGTTCCACACGACACGGCGGTTGGCGAGCCTGGGAAGCTTGGCCTCCTCGGCCTCCGCCTCGGTGATGCGGATGGGGTCCAGCCAGGGCGCACGCCAGCGGCCTTGGATGAGCTTGAGCGCGTTTGCTTCGCCCAGATCGTAGACCGGACCGCCCTGGACCACGTGCAGATGCAGGCGCGCGTCGTACAGCGACGTCCCCAGCTCGCCCAGGTCGACCCACGGGACTCGCTCGGTCGCCAGCGCGATCAGTTGTTGCTCTGGCGTCAGGGAGTGCAAGGGGGGCAAGGAGCTGACGTCTTCGATGGCGGCGTCAGAGTCGACGTCCTCGATGGGCGCGAGCGCTTTGTGTTCGGTGGGCTCGGGCTCTGGTGTGCCCTTCGAGCAAGCCGTCGCGAGCCACGCGAGCGCCAGAAGAACCCTGAGAGAGGTGTGGGCCGAAGCTCGCCAGGTCAGCGGAATCACGAATCTTCCCCTTCTCTTGTGCGGAAGCGCTTGTGGAGGAGCCCTTCACCGTCGAACCACCGCCCGAATACACCAGGCACCATGGCAAGGCAAAGGCCCCAGCGGTTGACTCGCCGATGCGGTTGTCACATTTTGCCCCCGGCGTCGCTCGAGGATTTGCGCGCCTTTTTTACGGTTCGCGACACTGAAGCTTTCGACACGCCCGCGCCCCCGTGGGCCGCAAAAGAAACAGGAGAGGGCAATGCTCGATCTGAAGACTACTCTAAATCAGCTCGATGACGTCAAGGCCGCAATGGCCAATCGCAACTCGCAGCTCGACTTCTCCGGCCTAGAGCAGCTCGCCGCGCGCCGCAAAGAGCTCATCCTTCTCCACGATGCGGCGCGCTTCGAACAGCGCCAAGCCAACGACGAGATGCGCGCCATCGACAAGAAAAGTGAGGCCTTCACCGAGCTGCGCAACAAACTCAAGACCATGAGCGACCGGCTCAAGGAGTGGGACGTGGAGCTCGCCAAGGTCGAGGCCGAGATCAGCGAGCTGCTCTTAGTCATCCCCAACCTCCCGCACGCCTCCGTCCCTGTGGGCAAGGACGAGAGCGCCAACGAGGAGATCACGCGTTGGGGCGAGCTCCCCACCTTCGACTTCGAGCCCAAACCCCACTGGGAGCTCGGCGAGGCCTTGGGCATCTTGGACTTCGAGCGCGGCGCCAAGGTCTCCGGCGCCCGTTTCACCTTCCTGCTGGGAGCTGCCGCCCGTCTCGAGCGGGCGCTGATCAACTTCATGCTCGACGTCCACACCCGCGAGCACGGCTACCACGAGATCCTGCCGCCGTTCTTGGTCAACCGGGCGGCCATGACGGGCACGGGGCAGCTGCCGAAGTTCGAGGCCGATGCCTTCAAGACGGACAACGACCTCTTCCTCATCCCCACCGCCGAGGTCCCCGTCACTAACTACCACCGAGACGAGCTCCTCGACGGGGCGCAGCTGCCCATCCGCTACGTCGCCTACACGCCGTGTTTCCGCCTCGAGGCGGGCAGCTACGGCAAGGACACCCGCGGACTGATTCGGCAGCACCAGTTCGACAAGGTCGAGCTCGTCAAGTTCGTCCTGCCCGAGAACTCCTACGAGGAGCTCGACAAGCTGCTCGACAACGCCTGTGAGATCTTGCGCCGGTTGAAGCTGCCCTACCGCGTCGTGGCCCTGAGCACCGGCGATCTGGGTTTCTCCGCCGCCAAGTGCTTCGACATTGAGGTCTGGCTCCCGGCACAGAAATGCTACCGGGAGATCTCCAGTTGCTCCAACTTCGAGGACTTCCAGGCACGTCGGGCGTCCATTCGGTTCCGTCGCGAGCCCAAGGCCAAACCGGAGTTCGTGCACACCCTAAACGGTTCGGCGCTGGCCGTTGGCCGGACGCTCGTCGCCATCCTCGAAAACTACCAACAAGCGGATGGCTCCGTGGTTGTGCCCGAGGTGCTTCGTCCCTACGCTGGGATCGATCGGATTTCGCTCGCTTCCCGGCCCTGAGGTGGCTCGAAGCGAGCCACCTCGCGTCCTGCGCTCGCGATCGCATCCCCCGCTGAGCAGCTTCCATGGCCAAAAAGAAAAAGAACGCCTCCGTCGTCGCGCCGAAGGAGCCGGAGTTCAGCAACAACGCGTTCAAGAGCTTACAGAAGCTCAAACCGGCGTCCAAGCCCAAGCCTCCTCCACCGCCTCCCAAGCCCGCTCCTGAAGCCGACGAAGAGGACGCTCACCTCTCGGACGATGAGCTCTTCGAGAGGGCAGTGGCGGGGACGCGGGCGGCGGAGCTGCACTCCAACAAGTTTGGCACAGTCGAAAGCCCCGTTCGAGAGGCCCCTAAACAGGTTGGGCTCACCGAGATGGAGCTCTTCGAGGCGCAGGTGGCTGGCGACGGGCTGCAGAAAATGGAACCCAAGGCGATCGCGCAGCCCGTGAACCTGAGCCCGAAGTTTGGGCGAACAAGCCCCAATACCCCGCCCCCGAGCAGCTTCGACGATGAAGCCAGCGTCTCGCTCAATCGCAACGAGAAGAAGCTCCTCGAGGCCGCAAAGCGGTACGCGAGGAATATGGGGGAGATGAGCGAGACCACCTTGCGCGGGCTCGATCGGGAGACCGCGCTGAAGCGGCTCGAGGCGTTCATCGCTCATGCCATTGCCATGGACGCACGCTTCGTCCGTGTCATCACAGGAAAGGGCAAGAACTCCGAGGGCGCACCCGTGCTCAAAGAGGTCGCCCGCACCTGGCTCCAAGGCCATTCCCGTGTCGCTGAGCTCGTTCCGGACATCACCCGCGACGGAAACTTCGGGGCTTACATCGTCCGGTTGCGGGCCCACTGAGGCTTGCTCTCGAGTGTCCGAGCAATGGGTGAGCAATAGGTAGCTCGGGCCTCGAGAAGTGAGTATGCTCGCTGCAGCCTCGCTCTTCCTTCACTCGACGAGGCTTCTGCGACCAGACCGCCATGGACACTCCAGATTACATCACCGAGCTGCTACCCCCTAATAAGCGACACGTCGACGACTCTCTGCTGTGGCCCAGCGGCTACCTTTTCCCTGAGATTCGGGAGCCTCTCTGGCCCGATCGCTCGTTCCCACTCCTCGACGACGACAACTCGGTCGAGGCTGCGATCGAGGTGCAGACCATGGGCCTGCAGTACAGCGTGCACGTCCAGATGTGCCGGGAGCCTGGGCTGCGCATCGCGCCAGCGCCGCAATGGGACCGCAAGCAGCTGCTCTGGACCGATCTGCCTGTCTTTACCGAAGAGCCCTGTGAGTGGCACTATCCGCACCTGCAGGTCGGCTACAACATCGACCACATCGACCCGCCCGCCAATCTGCGACCGGAGTGCAATCGGCCTGAGTTCCTGGGCTATCTGCCCAACGGAGATGTGCTTCTCTACTGGGAGATCGCAGAGGCGCTCGAGCGTGAGTTCGACCTCGAGGTCGACGCCGTCCCCTCAAGTCTCGACGGGCGAGCGCTCATGCGCTCCACAGGCTGTGAAGAGGACATCCTGCTGGAGTCGCCGGTGGGGCTGGGGGCCGAGACTGGGATCGTGCTCTCCAGAGCCGAGCTCGACCTCAAGGACATTGCCAAGAGCTACATCGAGCGCAATGGCGGCATCGCCCATTTCATGGGGCCGGGGAACGGTACGATGTTCTATCGTCTGCTGATCCCCGTCATTCAATGCGAGTGGACCCTGAACCCCTACGAGGAGTTCTTTTGGGACTCCCACGGAGTGAGCTGCAATCGGCTCACGGGCTACTCGTTCCGCATCCTTGACCACCCGAGCACGCGCTACGAGCCCATCTTCGCTACCGAGCACGGCAACATCATCGTCTCCGCCGAGTTCTACGAGCGGCTCTCAGGGTTGAGCGGCCAGCTCCTCGGCACCTCGTCGGGCTTTGGGAACGTGCTGCCCATCATTCGTACACCCTGAGGGTCTGCCGGAAAATAAGTAGATCTTTTGGGCACTTAGACCGGAAGGCTTGGCGTTCGGGGCGATCGTGTAGTTCCTTATTTTCCGGCAGACCCTAAGTTACTGGCAGACTCCTGACACGCAGGATTGGCCGTTGCTGCATTGACGACCGCAGTCGCCGCAGTTCGTGCTGTCGGTCATCACGTCGGCACAGGTGCGCCCAAAGAACTCGCTGCAGCAGAACTGGCCGGCGGCACAAGCAAAGCCCAATCCACACTCGCAGTGATCGACCCCGTCGATCGCAGAGACGCAGCGCTCACCTGGGTTACAGTCGTTGCCATCATCGCAGTGGCAGTGGTTGAGCGGCGCCGTCGAGCAGGTTTCGTTCCAGCCGCAGCCGACCGAGGTTTCGCAGGTCACACCACAAGAACCCGAGTCGCTCAAGCTCACTTCGCAGCCGTTGAAGTCGAAGCCGTCGCAGTTCCCGCGGTTGGCTTTGCACTGCTTGAAGCACTGGCCACCGGAGCACACCGCGTCCTCGGTCGAGCTCGCCGGGCAGACTTTGGCGCACGTTCCACAGTTTGCCGGGTCGGCCGTCAGGTCAGCACACGCACCGTTGCCACACTCCGAGGTGCCAGACCCACACTGGCAGACGAACGCCGCGTTGCGCGCCATGCAGCTCTGCGTTGGCCCGCAAACCGCCCCACAGGCCCCACAGTTCGAGTCGTCGTTGAGCTGCCCCGTCGAGCACACACAGGCGTTTGCCAGACAGGTCTCCGCGGACCCACAAGCGACGCCACACGCACTGCAGTTGTTGTCGTCACCCACGAGGCCCCCGCCCGAACAAGCACAGCGGCCCTCGATGCAGTGCGTCGAGGCCGCACATGCTTGGCCGCACGCCCCGCAGTTCTGATCGTCGCCGAGGCTGCCCACGGTGCACGCGCAGACGCCCGCTACACAGGTCTCTCCCTGTGCACAAGGGGCAGCGCAGGCTCCGCAGTTCGACGCATCGGTGCTGACCTCGATACAGACTCCGCCGCAGCACTCCTCGCCCGCGCCACAACCGGGTGCGCAGGTGCACGTCGGACTTTCGGCCGCGACACAAGCGCCGTCACAACACACTTGGTTGGCGGGGCAAACGGCGGCCGAACTCGAGGCCGTACCGCAAGCGCAGAGCCCACCGACGCACCCTTCACCCACTCCGCAGGCGTTCGCGCACGACGAGCAGTGGTCTGGGTGATTCAAGG
Organism: Deltaproteobacteria bacterium CG_4_9_14_3_um_filter_63_12; assembly: GCA_002789955.1. Classification (GTDB taxonomy): domain Bacteria; phylum Myxococcota_A; class Bradymonadia; order UBA4248; family UM-FILTER-63-12; genus UM-FILTER-63-12. Next base: position 24,985 of record PFUG01000514.1, read on the forward strand.
GCGTCTCACAGCCATTCGGGCTGTCTCCATCACAATCGCCCCACCCACTGTGACAGGCGTCCACAACGCAGACGCCCGCCTGACAGCTCGACGCGGCTACCTGGGCCAAGCCCAGACAGGAAACGCCACAGGCCCCGCAGTGCGTCGCCGATTCCTGCAGGTCAACGCAGCGATCGCCGCAGCAAGTCTGCGCGACCAAGCAGTTGGCGCACCCCGTGGTGTCTTCGATCTCCATGTCGGGGCTCGTATCAGAGGGCATCTCGGCGTCATCTCTAGGCGCGTCGCCGGCAACATCGTGCAGGTCCACCCCATCGGCGCCGTCGAGCGTTTGGTCAGCGGAAGCGTCCAAAGGGCTCTGCAGGCAGACGCCGTCGACGCAGCGGGTGCCGTTGACGCACTGGCCGTTGTCGCGGCACGTCGTCATGCCGGCCTCGTCAGAACAGCCAAAGGACAACAGAAGGGCCATCACCGAGATGAGCCAAAGAGTGGTCCGCGCGCCATCTAGGGTCTCGCGATTCGTCGTCGGGTGAGTGGAGCTGTCTCGAGAGCCAATCGCCAATTTCTTCATAAAACAAAGACTAGCACTCGAACGCTTGGCCGAAAATACCCCTTCTGCATGGGTTCGCACAATGGCACCCGGAAGCACCCCCAATGGGCCCAACAAGGGGGTTGTCAGCGTGTTTGCGGTGTGGTACGCCGTTGCCCGCGTTCTTCACATCATGTGTCAACCAAGGATGGTGACATGGAAAAGTTCGTAATTGAAGGTGGCCACACCCTTTCTGGGTCCATGCGACCTGGCGGCAACAAGAATGAAGCCCTGCCGACCCTGGCCGCGACCTTGCTCACTGATGAGGAGGTGATCCTCAAGAACGTCCCCGAGATCGCCGACGTCTACGTGATGTTGGAGATCCTCAGAGATCTTGGCGCCGAGGCCGCGTTCATCGGCGATAACGAGATCAGGGTTTTCGCAAAGGGTGTCAACAAGACCAAGCTCTCGGAGGAGCTTTGTCGCCGGGTACGGGCCTCGATTTTGTTTGCCGGGCCCATGATCGCGCGACACGGCCACTGCGATCTGCCGCCTCCCGGTGGCGACATCATTGGCCGCCGCCGGCTGGACTCTCACTTCCTCGCCTTCAGCGGGCTCGGCGCTTCGGTGGAGGTCGGCAACACCTATCGCCTCGACGCCAAAACCCTCGTCGGCGCCGACATCTTCATGGACGAGCCCTCGGTTACGGCCACTGAGAACGCCGTGATGGCGGCGGTGCTCGCGCGCGGCAAGACCACGTTTCGTAACGTCGCTTGTGAGCCACACGTCCAGGGTCTGTGCCGCATGCTCATCTCCATGGGGGCGCACATCGAAGGAGTGGGCAGCAACACGCTCACCATCTACGGCACTGGGGGGTTGCACGGAACGACCCACTCGGTCGGACCAGACTACCTCGAGGTCGGGAGCTACATCGGGCTCGCCGCGGTGACTCGCTCGAGCATCACGATTCAAGGTGCGCGCGCCGAAGACGTGCGGATGGTCAGGATGATCTTCGAGAAGCTCGGCATCTGCGTCGAGTTCGAAGGCGACAACCTCATCGTCCCCGCAGAGCAAGAGATGATCGTCCGGACCGACCTCCACAACGCCGTCCCAAAGGTGGACGACGGACCGTGGCCGGCCTTCCCCACCGATCTCATGTCCATCGCGATCACCCTCGCCACGCAGTGTCGTGGCACGATGCTCTTCTTCGAAAAGATGTTCGAAGGGCGCATGTTCTTCGTCGACTCACTGATTTCGATGGGCGCGCAGATCATCCTCTGCGACCCGCATCGTGTCGTGGTCGCAGGTCCCACTCCGCTGATGGGAGCGCGTTTGGAGAGCCCAGACGTTCGTGCGGGTATGGCGCTGCTCATTGCCGCGCTGGCAGCCAAGGGGACGTCGACGATCTACAACATCGGCCAGATCGACCGAGGCTATGAGAAGGTCGACCAGAAGCTGCGATCGTTGGGCGCCAACATCGATCGGCTTCCCGCCTGAGTTTCTGTGCTCCAGGGCGCGTCAGGTGCTGGTGCAGAACGCTGAAAACCGCAAAGGCCCCGACGAAAGGCGGGGAGCTGCTCCTCAACGATGAGCACATCTTCACAACCCGATCTATGCCGGGGCATACGTCCACTGTGGTGCAGCGCACCACAAAGGCACTTTTCTTTTGGACAGAAACGGCTGGCTTGTCTTCCACGCCAAGCGGTTCATGCTGCCCTCGCACCGCGTTGAAGATCGCCAAAGTCACAGCGGTCACCGTAGGCTCTGTCGGCAAACGCCGACGCCTGGAATTGGGGGCAAGGAGAGACGTGACGACTGCAGGAGAAACTGGCCCCACCATCTGGGTCGACGACGACGCCACCCCCCGCCCCATCAAAGAGGTCCTCTTCAAGACCTCGATGCGAAGGGGCACCCCGCTGGTCTTGGTCTCCAACCGCTGGACCCAGCCGCCCAAGAGCGGCAACGTCCGCTGCATTCAAGTCGAGCAAGGCGCCGACGTGGCCGACGACACCATCGTCGAGCTCGTGCAGCGCGGCGACTTGGTCATCACCAACGACATCCCGCTCGCCGCCCGCGTCGTCGAGAAGGGCGCCGAGGCCCTGCGGCCCAAGGGGAACATGCTCGACGCCGAGAACGTCCGCGAGCAACTCTCGCTGCGCGACTTCAGCGAAGACCTGCGCTCCAGCGGCCTCGACAGCGGCGGTCCACCCCCCTTCGGGCCCGCCGACAAGCAGCGCTTCGCCAACGCCCTCGATCGCTGGCTCGCCCGAGCCGCCCACCGGCGCTGAGAATCAGAGGGAGGAGTCTGTTCGAGACTTGGGGCCTGTGATAGACGTCCGACCCTGAATTGCTCCACTCGTCTGAGGTGAAAATGACGCCAATTCGCTCGCTCTTTGCGGTGCTGTTTGTCTTGGGCCTGCTCGGCTGTGGACCCAAACCTCATCCCGATACGGTCGTCGACCCCAACGCGGACCCGATTGCGGCGGAGCTCACTACTTGCGACAAGCTCATGACCGAGCTTTCGAGCGACACAGAGTTCGCGGCCGCGCTGCGTGTCACCTTCCTCGGCGAAGGGTTCTTGGAGTTCGACCAGCCCTGGCCCTTCGAGGCGCTCACCGAGGACCAACTCACGCTGCAAGGCGAGAACGAGCTCAGCGAAGGCGTCGTCACCTGCGAGCTCGACATCTTCATCGACCGTGAGCCCATGCAGGAGGCCATCACCGACTGGCGGCGTGAGCACACCTTGGCCCTCTTCGACTTCGCCATCGACTCCAAGCCCCCCACTTTGCAGGCCGCCAGCCTCATCCTGCTCGAGGCCGTCGACTTCGCGGCCCAGTCCTACGACGACGAAGGGCAGCCGACCGAAACCTCCACCCTCTCGTTCAGACGCGACTGGGCGACCTGCCGAGAGGTCGCAGGGGACTTCATCGCCACAGGCCGAAATACTCCGCTCACCTTCTGCGACACCAGAGCCGAACAGAACGACGAATCCAGCTACGAAGGGCAGTGGGAGCTCTCTGGCGGAGAGTCCACCTCGACCCTCGAGGCGATCGTCGTCGACGAACACGGACATCCGCTGGTTGCCGACAGGCTCCATGAAGATTCGTCGCAGATGATGGGCGACGACTTCGATTCCTCCTCGGTCACCTCCGACGTGGTCTTCATGGGGCCAGAAGGGGAACTGCCGCTCGTGGTCCTAGAGACGACGACGACGGAATACCTCATCGGCTACCCATGTGGCGGCGAGGCCGAGGCCGTCGAGCTGTCGCTCCTCTCTTTTCGCGAAGGCGTCGTCTCTCAGGTCTTCGACACAAAACTCTCCAGCCACCAGCTTCAAGAGTGCACAGAGGGCGAGGACGAGGAGTACATGAACGAGTATGGCATCGAGCCCGAAGAGAGCTTCGAGACCACCGAACGCTGGGACTACAGTTTCGACATGGTGGAGACGAGAATCGTCCTCACCCTCGCCGAGAGCACCGAGAATCCCGAGGAGATTGGGACCGAAGTGACCTACGACTGGAAGGACGGCATGTTCGTCGAGACCTCACGCCTCGCGCCCGACGTGGACCCAGAGCTTGGAGACGAGCCCGGGATGGAGTCCGGCGAGGAGCCGGCGGGCGAGGGTTCGGAGCGCTAGTTGCCGACACCACGTAGCGAGGCGGGCCTCTCCACCTGCGGGCGCGGCCTCGCACATCGGTGGGACCTCTCTCGCAACGTTAACGTTAGACCGGCCGAGCGACCTGTGGCTCCTAGGCTCTGCAGCGTCAGACGAGTCGAACGACAGGTCGATGAGAGGCTCTGCAGCGTCAGATGAGCTCATGGGGAGGTGCGCGACGCTTTCTTGCAACGACAGATGAGCCCGTGAGCAACTCACGGCGCTATTCTGCAGCGTCAGAGGAGCCCGTGAACATGTCACGGGGTCGCGTTGAAGAAATCTCGGCCGTTGATCATTTCGCCTCACCTTGAGGAGGGGAGAGGTGTTCGAGGAGGACTTCCGGGTCGTTTGTGGGCGTCAGCTTGCGCAGCGTCAGGGCCGCCTCGACGAGCAGCCACAGGGCGAGGAAGAAGAGCATCCCTCCTACGAGGAGCAGCAGCATGTCGGGTTTGGCGCCAAAGGCGAAGGTGTGGAGGTTCTCGGCCATGGCGATCAAGGTGCTGACCAACATGAAGATCGTGGGCACCGCCGTGAACCAGACGTTCTTGCCGCGTTGCTTCAGGTAGAGCGTCACCAGGCCCAACGTCAACCCAGCGAGCAACTGGTTCGTCGTACCGAAGAGCTGCCACAAGGCCAGCGCGGCGGGTTGTCCATCGACCTTGTAAAAGGCAAACAGCGCGATGGCCCCACAGGCCAGCAGCGAGGAGACGGTGCGATTGTCGGCAAAAGGCAAGCCGAAGCTGGCGGCCAGCTCCTCGAGGTTGAAACGCAGGAGTCGAGTCGCCGAATCCAAGGTCGTCAGCGCGAAGGAGACCACGACCATGGCGATGAGCGCGGCGGCCAGGTCGGCGGGCAGGCCCAGCTCCACGACGAAGGAAGTTGTCCCCATGATGAAGGCGTCGATCTTGGTGGTCAGCCCGCCCGCCACCGCCCAACTTCCATAGTGCCCATGCCACAGCTCGGACGAACCAAAGCCCGCAGTACAGGCCAACGTCGCCAGCAACCCCAGCAAACTCTCGCCGATCATCGCGCCGTAGCCGATAGGACGAGCATGCACCTCGTTGTCCAACTGCTTCGAGGTCGTCCCCGAGCTCACCATCCCATGAAATCCGCTCGCCGCCCCGCAGGCGATGACGATGAAGACGAAGGGCAGCAACGACGGCGCCCCCTCCGGGTGGAGCACCACGGCTGGCGCGTCGAACTGCGGGTTGCCCACGAAGAGGCCGATGTACGCCAAACCCACGCCGAGATAGAGCAGCAGCGAGTTCAAGAAATCCCGGGATTGCAACAACGCCCAAACCGGCAAGACCGAGGCGATGAACGCATAGGCCAGCAGCACCAAGGTCCAGGTCGTCGGCCCCGGCCACGACGCGGGGGCCAGTCCCACGGTCGGATAACGCATGCCCAGCCAGATGAAGAAGAGCTGCGACAAGAACCCCACGATGGCCACCGGCAGCAGCGGCACGCCCTTGCGATACAACAAATAGCCCGCGATGGCGGCGACGAGCATCAGCGCGCCCGACGGCAGCACGGCCTGCGGGTAGCCCGGGTGCCCAGGAGCCAGCTCGACCGAGAACAACCGCGAGATCACAAAGACGAAGACCCCCATCGCCAGCGTGATGCCGAAAAAAATAATCAACAAAAAGAGCGTGCGCGCCCGAGGACCGATGACCCCCTCGGCGACCTTCCCCACCGACAGCCCTCGAGCCCTCGCCGACAACACCAGCGCGCCGAAGTCGTGCACGCAGCCCACCAAGAGCGCGCCAACCACGACCCAAACCAAGGCCGGCAGCCATCCCCAGATCACCGCGACCGCTGGACCCAACATCGGCGCCAACCCGGTGATCGAAGCAAAGTGGTGGCTGAAGAGAATGCTCGGCCGCGTCGGCAGGTAGTCGACGCCGTCGGTCATGGTGTGGGCCGGCGTTTTCCGCTGCGGATCGATGGTAAAGAGCTTCTCGGCGAGAAACTTCGAGTAGAAGCGATAGCCGAGGAAGTAGACGACGAAAGCGCAGAGGGCGGCAAGTAGAGGAGTCATGGGCTCTTCGGGGCAACACGGTCGCAGAAAATAGAATCCAAACCGGCAACGAAAGTGTCTCTCACGCTCTGAGAAGAGACGGGAGGGGGGCTTACTCGCCGGGGCTTCGAAGCCGTGTTCGACACTCCCACCGGCGCCTGACCTCCGAGCTCGACGTCCGTTTGGCTCGCTCCCGGCTCGGGAGTGAGTGGGTGCGGAGATTGTCGGAGCCGGTAACCTCGAACGATTTTAGCGGCTGTCGAATACTTTTGCAGCCGTTCGGGAGTACGGGGCGCAGCCGAAAGGGCGGCGTTGAGGTACAGTATCGAGGTTCGGTATCGAGGACGCGAGGGTCGCGGCTTGGCCGTAGCTGCGCTGAGCCGCACAGCAACAGGATCGGTTATCGAGACGCCTTTTTTCCAATCAGGCTATCGGACGGTTACCCCGCAAGAGCCATTCTCAGGGTGTGACAGGTCTTCGTTCAACAGGAACGATGAAGACATCATCAGACTCAGTGTTTAAGTCGTCTTCAACGAGGTTTGATGCGCTCGAGCTGAAAACAACCCACCGTCCGTTACCCGAGATCTGAGCGTTCCCGCTGGCACCATTGCCGAGCTCTCCTGAAGGAGAAACGCTCAACGGGATGACAATATCCTCGTCGCGAAGGTAGACAAAAACATTGGAATAGGCGCCGTCGCCATTGTTCACATCCTTGTTCGACTCGAAGGCAACTCGGCTCCCGTCGTTCGAAACGCTGACGGGAACTGTGAAATCGAGAAGCCCTGCACGGTAGTCATCACCAACCGATTCAACGAGATGGTACGTGGAATTCATGGACAAGTCTTGAACAACTTTCCCCTCTCGCTCCAAACCGAAGAACAACCAGCGACCATTGCCTGAAATCACTCCAGTTCGGTCCGTGGGACTCCCCTCAATCCCTTGAAGGCTCGTTTCGATTCTCTTGGTCGTGCCACCAAGAGTGTCGTGAACGAAAATGTCACCCTCGTCGTTTGAGTCGTTGCTCACGAGGTTTCCGGAAGAACTCCAGAAGGCGATGTACCTGCCATCGGAGGATAGACTTGGTCCAGTACTCCAATACTCTCCTTCCCCACCAGTTGAGGACACGCTCACTCGCACGACGGTGTGGGCAAGCATATCACGAACAAAGATATCTCCCACATTGTTCGTATCGTTTGGCACCAACTGGTTTGAGGCACTGAAGAAGGCGATGAACCGTCCGTCCCATGAAATCTGCGGTCCCCATCCCGGGTATGCCCAGACTTTCCAGTTGTCCGCGTTGTCTTGAACCCCCTCTTCGGAAATGTTGACGCGTACGGTTCTGTTCTGGTCGAGGTCTCTCACAAAAATGTCATCGTAGTCGTTGGTGTCTCCATCAACCAGATCCGTCGCACTAGAGACAAAAGAGACATATCGTCCGTTTCCGGAAATACGAGGCTGACAACTCAACCGGTTTCCAGCGACCTGTGAATTGTTTCGGGCACTTACCAGCACTACCTCATTGCAACGTCGGTCCAGCAAATAGATGTCTGACACTTTGTTCGTGTCTTTGTCGCTCAGCGATTTCTTCGTCTGGAAAACAATTGCCATTCCATCTTCCGAAATGTCGGCGGGTCCAGCGTCTGAAATCCTAAACGTTTCACCGTCCGCACCATTCAGAGTATTAATGCCATGGCAATCGCCAATTTGCTTGACACGTATCTCTTCACTAACGTTCGCCCCACATCCAATGCAGGTAATTGATGCAATTACAAGAGCGATACATCTCGCAACGGTGATTTTCATGGATTTGCGTCCTCGCAGGCCGCCATGCTCTCACAATTCTCGCAAGATGCTTCGTACCTCAAACAGCTGACTGCTTGGTGGGGACTTTGACATTGATATTTGCAAGCAACCATGCCTGCAATATGATCCGCGCAGCTGGCGAGAGGGCAAAACTCAATCTCATAGGCGTTAACGCAGTCAAGTGTAGCGCGAGGCATTGGCGTGTAACAGTTGTCGGCTTGCACCTCGAATACCGTCGCGGGTCTGACACATAGATCGGAGTCCGCGCAACTGTATGTGCAAGTTCCGACATATTGCTTGTATCCAACGAGTATTTCTCCTGGACTTGTAGACAGCCGGTCGCAGTAGATCGTAGATTTCGTTAAGACTGGCGTCTGAGGACATGGTGCCCTGGCACTACTTTCATGGCTTCCACTGGGATTTGCGAGGCAAGCCGCAGCACTTTCCTCCAACAAGCAGAAAGGAGAGTTGCAGTAACCACACACAAGACCATTGCCACCACCAGCGTTGTCCGGCCACCTGCAGGTATGAATAACATCGTCACAGTACGACTTGCATTTCTCATAGCACGCCTGGCAGTTCTCTGGATCTATCGTGGTGTTCACACAAGCCACATAAGCCTCGCCGCAACTCTGCGCGATATTCCGGGTGGGGTCGAACGCAGCAAGAACAACATTTGTCATTGACACGATGCGCGCAAACGGCCCGCTGACAAACACAATATCTCGACGCACCCAGTCGACGAGAACGTTCAGAACTGGGTGCGCAGGCACATCGAACATCCCCACCACCATCATCATCTCGGCGATCTGCTCGTGAGACAGCCCCAGCGCGCTCGGCTTCCATGCTGGTGTGGGCCCCACACCATTGCCGGCGTAGAGCTTCACCACCGCTACGGAGAGGTCGCTAGGGTACGCCTTGAGATCCTCCAAAGTCACGCCGCTGTCGTCGGTCCCGTCCCACTCGTCGACGACCGTTGCGCTCACCAGACTGTCGTAATTCCTTGGCGCGATCTCCGTCGCGCCATAGACCGTGGTTAGGGGTTCCAAGGTCCCTGGCTCTAGAATCCGCCGCGCCGTCAGCGCGAAGAAACGGTGGTTGGACGAGGTGCCGCCCAGTCCTCTGACGGCATCGATCTCCAGCGTGAGGTGCAGCTGGTTGTTCTGTGTGGTCGGATCGAACAGGTTTGAAGACACCGAGAGCGCGACGACTTGAAGCTTGCCTCTTTCGCCGGTGATGGGGCTGCTCTCACTGATGGCAAAGACACTGAACGTACGCAACGATGATGGCACCGAGAGGTTTCCGGACCAATCCG
>PFUG01000265.1 GCA_002789955.1 Deltaproteobacteria bacterium CG_4_9_14_3_um_filter_63_12
ATGTGCAGAGACCGCGGCGGTCGCGTCCCGACTGGCTGCGGCGGCGCGGTCGAGCCAGCTGCCGTGGCGCACGGCTCCCAGCGACCAGCCAGCGCCCTGCAGCGCCAAGAGGTGAGGCATCATCAGGGCAGAGGCAAAGCTGGCGGGCGCTTTGGCGTCGGCGACCCGTTTGGCCGGACAGCCTCCGTCGACCAGGGCGCGGACGACGGCATCGACGCGGGCGGGCTCGGCGCCGCTGAAGGGGCTCGGGGCGCCGGGGGGCAAGAGGTAGGCGACGCCGGGGTGCGGAACCTCGGCCTCCAGTGGGGCTTGGTAGGCGACCAAAGAGATCATGCCGATGACGAGGCGCGCCTCGCCACAGAGCTTGCCAACGACGTCGCCGTCGCGAAGTCCCGGCTGGAGCGTGACGATGGTGGCCTTGGGCTGGGAGCGGACCAACGCCGGCAGCCAGTCCCCTTTGGCAAGTGCGGTGGAGGAGACACAGAGCCAGACTTGGTCAAAGACGTGTTGTGTCAGCGCCTCGCTGTCGCCCAGGACCGCGAAGTCTTGGAAGCGTACCGGCTGTGGAGCTCGCAGGAGACGGAGCCGATGCAGGCTCAGGGTAGGAAACTTTCTGATTTCCCGGGCCACCCGATCTCTCACCAGAAAAGTAACCTTGTGGCCGGCGCGGTGCAGGTGCAAACCATAGGTCTGGCCGACGGCGCCAGCACCGACGATGAGGATGTTGAGTTTCATGCCCTGTCCGTCATTTGTAGTGGACCTCGGACACGACGAAGGAACGTACGCCGCCTGGGGTTTTGGCGCGGATCTCGTCGTCGATGGTGCGGCCCATGAGTGAAGCGCCGACAGGCGAACGGTAGCTGATCAAGCCTTTGCGCGCGTCGGCCTCGTCGCTGCCGACGAGTTGGTAGGAGACCTCCTCGCCGGAGTCGACATCCTCGAGTACGACGGTGGCGCCGAAGTAGATGATGTCTCCGCGGTCCTCCTTAGGATCGACGATGAACGCGATGTCGAGACGAGACCTCAAAAAACGCATACGCCGATCGATCTCCCTCAGGCGGCGCTTGCCGTAGATGTACTCGGCATTCTCGGAGCGGTCTCCTTGTGCAGCGGCGACAGTGACCTCATTGGTGACCCTTGGGCGCTCTACGGTGGTGAGGTGGTCGAGTTCGGTGAGGAGGGTTCGATAGCCATTCGGGGTGATGTAGTTCTTCTCGGGCTCACTCATTGGACTTGCGAATGCCTCGTTTCATTTGGACTATTGCCTTGCTTGCCCACGACCGATTTCACCTGGTTTCGATAAGTTACGGTGCGAAAAGCGGTCGTCCGCTCGGCAAACTTTCCTGTCCACTGACCGCTAGGCATCTCAAGTCCGTGAGGCTGGCCGCTGAGCGAGAACAATTCTTTTGCTGGCCGTTGACCGCTAGACAAGAATATCTGTGTGGCTGGCCGCTTAGCGACCTTGGTTGACCCTTGATGGGTGACGAATTGTCTCTGTAAGCCATCACCACTCCGATGGTGGCTGAGAACCAGCGGGCGTCAATCCTGCGCTGCTTGTCGGGGCTGTCAACCCTGTCCTGCTCACTCTCGCAGGTGCGCGTTGTCTCGACGCGAACGCTCGCCATCTCCAGATTGTGGCGCTAAAAGCCCCCACACGGGGTGATCCGATCGTGCTCATGGGACGGTATGACCCCGAGCTTTGACGACAAGCCAAGCCGACTCGAACCTAGAGACGACATGACGAAAGAAGAACGAAAACGCGGGCTCTTTTGCAATCGAACGTTGAACCTCGGCGGGATCCAAGCCATCGGCTACGACATGGACTACACGTTGGTCCACTACGACGTCGTCGAGTGGGAGCGTTGCGCCTATTCGTTCATCAAGCGGAAGCTCTTGGAGCGTGGATTCCCTGTCGAGGACCTGGAGTACGACTCGGAGTTCGTGACCCGGGGCTTGGTCATGGATACGGAGCTAGGGAACATCGTCAAGGCCAACCGCTTTGGGTACATCAAACGAGCCTGTCACTCGATGCGCTTCTTGTCGCACAAGGAGCAGCGCGCGGTGTACCGGCGAGCGGTGGTGGACTTGGGCGAGTCACGCTGGCGCTTCCTGAATACGTTCTTCTCGCTTTCCGAAGCGTGCATGTTCGCGCAGCTGGTGGGGCTCTTCGATCAGAAGGCCCTGCCCTCCTCCATGCAGACCTACCTCGATCTCTACAAGCTGGTGCGCAGCTCGCTCGACTTGGCGCACATGGAGGGGGAGCTCAAGGCGATGATCGTCGCCGACCCCGAGCGCTTCGTGGAGTTGGACCCCGAAATCGTGTCGACGCTGCTCGATCAGCGAGATGCGGGCAAGAAGCTCCTCTTGATCACGAACTCGGGGTGGCCATTCACTCAGCAGATGATGTCCTATTGCGTGGACCGCTACTTGCCGGATGGGATGAGCTCCTGGCGAGAGCTCTTTGAATTGGTGGTGGTGTCAGCCCGCAAACCCGATTTTTTTCTCGAGAACCAACCGACCTTCGTGGTCACAGACGCCTCAGGGACGCTGCTCCCAGACGCTCGACTCGAGGGCGAAGCGCTGGCCTATCTCGGCAGCGACGCGACGCAGGTCGAGCAGTATCTTGGCGTCGATGGCAGCGAGATTCTCTACGTCGGTGACCACATCTACAGCGACGTGCACGTGTCGAAAGCCGTGCGTCGTTGGCGCACGAGCGTGATCATTCGTGAGCTGGAGAGCGAAGTCGAAGCCATGTTGGAGTTCGAGGATAAACAGGAGGCGCTCAACGGCTTGATGCGCGAGAAGATGCTGCTCGAGCAGCAGATCGACCGTCTGGATCTCAAGGCCCAGCGCCTCGCTCATGGACGCCCGGTGGACCTCCGAGAGGAGCCTGCCGAGCGCCAAGCGTTGCTCGACGCCATCGACCAGATCGACGAGCGGGTGGCCCCCATGGCGCGGGCTTCTAGCCGCATGGTGAACCGCAATTGGGGTCTGCTCATGCGGACCGGCAACGACAAGAGTCACCTCGCCAGGCAGATCGAGCGTCATGCAGATGTCTACACGTCGCGGGTCTCGAATTTCGGGCGGCTGACGCCCAGCTCGTTCCTGCGCTCGCATCGAGGCACCCTCCCGCACGATTGACGCTGTGGAAGGTGTTGCCTCCGCGGCGGTGGTTATTGCCGCCGCGGCTTTCTATCTTACGGCTCCCAACCCCAGTGTTCAGGCCATTTGCCGGCACCGACCTTCGCAAACCGTCCACTGATTGACGGTTCTTTAGAGACGAGCGACGCAATGGATGTGCTGAATCCGTTCAACCTGGAGTATCTGCTCGAGGTGATCCAACGCTACCGGACCGACCCTCAGAGCGTTGACGAGAGCTGGCAGGCCTATTTTCAGACCGAGGAAGGTCTCACGCTCATCTCGTCGCCCATCGCGCCGGAACCTACCTTCGAAGCGCGCAGCATCTTCGATCCCGTCGGCGGGCTCGACGAGAACTCCCCCGAAGCCCGAATGCTCGCCGCGCAGGTGCGCATCGTCCAGCTGATCACCGCCTATCGTCGGCTGGGACACCTGGCCGCCAACACGGACCCCTTGGGTCGCAAACGTGACCTGGTGATCGAAGAGCTGGAGCCGTCCCATTGGGGACTGCTCGAGAGCGACATGGACCGCCGCTTCTCGACCGCCGCCATCAACGGCCCGTCGACCATGACGCTGCGGGAGCTCATCTCCTTTCTGCAAGACACCTACACTCGCACCATCGGCTGCGAGTTCATGCACATCAACAACGTCGGAGCCAAGCGCTGGCTGCAGATGCGCTGTGAGAAGACCCGCAACTTCTGCGAGCTCGACCGCGAGACGCAGCTCTTCATCTTGCAGCAGCTCGGGGCCGCCGAGGCCTTCGAAGAATTCTTGCAGATCAAGTTCTTGGGCGCCAAGCGCTTCTCACTCGAGGGAGCCGAGTCGCTCCTGCCACTGCTCTGGATGATCATCGAGGAGACGACCCAACGGGGCGTGCGCGAAGTGGTCATGGGCATGGCGCACCGTGGGCGCCTCAACGTGTTGGCAAACTTGGGCTCCAAGAACCGCATCACCATCTTCGAAGAGTTCTCGGACACCAACGCCGAGTCGTACGTCGGACGCGGCGACGTCAAGTACCACCTCGGTTGCCGCAACACGATCACGACACGGCAAGGGCACGAGCTCGACTTCACGCTGACCTTCAACCCCTCTCACCTCGAGGCCATCAACCCAGTCGTCGAAGGAGTAGCGCGAGCGCGCCAGGACGTCCTCGGAGAGCAAGGTCAGGCCGAGGTCCTGCCCATCCTCATCCACGGCGACGCCGCGTTCATCGGGCAAGGCTTGGTCGCCGAGACCCTCAACCTGATGCGGCTGCCAGGCTACGGTACTGGTGGCACCATTCACATCGTCGTGAACAACCAAATCGGCTTCACCACCGATCCGGTCGACTCCCGTTCCTCCATCTACTGCTCGGACATCGCCAAGATGCTCGACGTCCCGATCTTCCACGTCAACGGCGAAGATCCAGAGGCTGTGGTGCAGGTCAGCCGGATCGCCGCCGAGTATCGACAGAAGTTCAAGCAAGACGTCGTGATCGACATGTACGCGTTCCGGCGCTACGGCCACAACGAGGCCGACGAGCCCCGCTTCACGCAGCCCATGATGTACGACGTCATTGCCAAACATCCAGACGTCCACGTCATCTATGGACAACGTCTGTCCCAGCGTGGGCTGGTCAGCATCGAGGAGGTCACGGAGATCTCCAAACGCCAGAAGGAACTCCTAGGCAACGAGCTGGAAATCCTAAAGAAACGAACGAACCCGAAGGTTCCGACCAGCGTCGAGCAGGTCGACCTTCAGCAACTGGATTCGTTCTACGTTTGGGACGCTCAGGTCCCCGAGGCCGAGACTCGAATCTCTGATGAGGTGTTCGAGCACGTCATGAAAGGCCTGAACACCTGGCCCGACGGCTTCAAGGCACACCGGGTCTTGCAGCGCCTGCGAGACTCCAGGTTAGGGATGCTCAAAGGGGAGCCCTCCATCGATTGGGGAACCGGCGAGTTGCTGGCGTACGGCGCCTTGGTGCTCGAGGGCCACCCGGTCCGCGTCAGCGGCCAAGACGCGCAGCGCGGGACGTTCAGCCACCGTCATGCGGTTTTGCACGACCAGAACAACGGCGCGACCTACTTCCCCTTGGAGCACCTCTCGCCCGAGCAAGCCAAGATCGAGATCATCAACAGCCCCCTCTCCGAGGCCGCCGCGCTCGGCTTCGAGTTCGGCTACTCGCTCAGTCGACCCAAGATGCTCGTCGCCTGGGAGGCGCAGTTCGGCGACTTCGCCAACGGCGCACAGGTGATCATCGACCAATTCATCTCAGCCTCCGAGGACAAATGGGAGCAGCGCGCACCGTTGGTCATGCTGCTGCCACATGGCTACGAAGGGCAAGGTCCAGAGCACTCCTCGGCGAGGCTCGAGCGCTACCTGCAGCTCTGCGCCGACGACAACATCCAGGTCGTGAACCTGACGACCCCAGCCCAGATCTTCCACGCCCTACGGCGCCAGATCTTACGGGACTTCAACAAGCCGCTCATCGTGATGACGCCGAAGAGTTTGCTTCGCCATCGCAAGGCGACCTCCTCGCGGGAGGACTTTACCAGAGGCCGATTCCAGAGGGTCATTCCGGACACCAGCGAGCTGGCCGTGGGAGCGAAGTTGGCCATCGTCTGCAGCGGCAAGATCTACTACGACCTGGTGACCCGACGGGACAACACTGGAGAGCGCGTCGCCGTCGTGCGCCTCGAGCAGCTCCACCCCTTCCCGAAGGCCGAGTTCTCCGCCGCGCTCACGGGAGCGCTGCCGAACCTCGAGGAGATCGTCTGGTGCCAGGAAGAGCCTCAGAACATGGGTGCCTTCCACTACTTGTTGCCGCGGATCCTCGAGATGTTTGGCAGCGGGCCGCGCTTTCGTTGGGTCCACCGAAACGCTAGCGCCAGCCCAGCGACTGGCTCGCCGCGCGCGCACAGACTCGAGCAGGCCGACATCGTCCAGCGTGCCTTCGGGACACCCGCACCGGCACTCCTTTGACACCACTGCAGGATAGTCCGCAGCGTGGCCTGCGGACTATCCTGCAGGGCGTCACTCCAGCGCCAGAGGATCGGCGTAAGGATTCGATATCGCTGCACCCTTTCAACGGCGCGGTCCTGGCACAGCCGTTGCGAATGCCTACGTGACGTCATCGTCCGCATAGTGCGACGGTGAAGCCAGAATTCATGAGTCACTGTCGAGGCACGCTATGAACTTTCGAAAGACCTTCTTGTCGCTCTCCAGTCTACCCCTTCTTCTCCTGGTCACAGCGCTCCTGGCGAGCTGCGAAGCAAAGGCGCCAGCCAAGGCTGATGAGAAGAAGCCCGCAACAGAGGCCGCCGCTGGCGAGGCTGCCCAGCCGGGTGAAATGAAGATGGAGGAAGCGAAGCCAGAGGCCGCTGCCGAGGTGGGTGCCGAAAAACCCGCGCCAACCATCGCGATCGCCCAGACGGGTGGCAAGCTCGATCCACCAGTGGAGGTTTCACAGATCCCCGACGGCGCCTGGATGTGTGACATGGGCACCGTTCACTACGCCTCCATGGAACCCGGCAAGTGCGCGATTTGCGGGATGAACTTGACGCAAAAGGGCGGCATGGGCGGCATGGACCACGGCGACATGGGCGGCATGGGCGGCATGGGTGGCATGGACCACGGTGACATGAAGGGCATGAACGAGTGACTGAGCTTTCGAAACGAAGAGCCGCTCCTAGGAGCGGCTCTTCTGCGTTTTGCCCAAGGTTACACCTTGGGCCCCAAGGTCACACCTTGGGCTGGGGAATGTTCGGCCCCGAGGGGCCGATGCCTCGGGCTTTGCCCTCGGCGGTTTCGACACGGTTCGAGGTGTGGGCAGGTCACCTCCCGCCCAGGTTTGTGGGCATCAGAACTTCCGGCGCACCCCAACTAGGGCGTCGGCCCTGAATGGGCCGTCACAGGAAGTAGCCCAATGCGAAGCGCTGGGCCACGCGTCCGACCGCCCAAACCCACGACGTGCAACCGCATCGGACCGCCCGAACCCACGACGTGCAACCGCATCGGACCGCCCGAACCCACGACGTGGAACCGCGTCCGACCGCCCGAACCCACAAGTGTACAAACTCCAGGAAACGCAGAAGAGCCGCTCCAAGGAGCGGCTCTTCTGCGTTTTCGGCCACTAATTTGGATTATTGCCTCGCGTTCTGAGCCCCAAACACCAAGGTTCAGCTCGAAGGTGCGGCATCGAGAGTGCCGAGCTCGACGAGCTCTTCGAGCCCTTCCACACGACCAACGAGCAAGGGACCGGCTTGGGGCTCGTGACGGTGTTTCGCATCGTCAAGTAGAACGGCGGTCAGCTCGAGGTGGGGTTACGTCGCGAGGAATCTTGGTGAAGGGACGAGCTTCACGATCGTGTCGCGTCGAGCGGACGAACCCAAACCGAGCGGCCCCGAGAGCCCATAAGTCCCCGCTCGAGGGGCCCAAGAAAGAGGCAGAGCGCACCACCGGCTGGGGTGCGCTCTGGCTGCGAGGGTCAGCGCGGGTACTCTTGGACGGTGCAGGTGTTGTCCAAGAAGGTACCCCAGACCCAGTCCGTGGCGTTGTGGTTTTGAGGCGAGAAGGAGTAGGTGACGTCGACCCCGAGATCGACCTCCTTCTGGGCTTCGAGAGCCTCGACCAGGACCTCGTCCGAGAGATCGCGACCTGCGTCGCGCAACGCCTCGACGAACATCCGTGCGGTCATGTAGCCCTCGAGAGAGACGTACTCTGGGGGCGTGTTGGCTTGGTATTCGTCGAGTTGGTTGCGGTAGTTTGTCACGCCGGTCATGCCCGAACCAAACCACGGGACGACCTGGGAGAGCAGAACTTGGGTGCAGTACTTCGCAGGGTCGCGGCCCTTGAGGATGGATTTCATCGAGTCGCCCACGGAAGACGCGGCGGCGATGATGGGCATGGACATGGCTACACGGCCTGCCGCCTCGGCGTCGAGACCGTAGGTCGACGCGCCGCCCGTGCGCAGCCTTTCCATCTCATCGGCGACCTTGGTGATGAACTCTGCGGCGGGCGCCCCTTCGGCGACCAGGACGACGAGGCTCATGCTCGAGCCATCTGGAAAGTGGGTGCGGTCGGTGCTGGCGAACCAGGTAAAGAACTGCTGTAAGGCGGCGTCGACGTTGGTGGTACCGGCGCCGTAGCTCACGACGGGCACGTTCTCACGGATGATGCCGTGGGGTTGGAGCCCACGAGCCACGCCAACCAACCCCGCCTGCCCCAACTCGTCGAGCGCGCCCGCGCTCGCGGCTTGCGCAAAGAGGATCACGTTTGGCGGCGGGACCGGCATGGGCTCCATGTTGTTCGTGAGGTAGTCCACGATAGTGAACGTCTCCGTCTCGGTGCTCGCCCGGAAGTTGAAGATGTAGCGATCGTTCTTGCGCGTCTCAGAGCCGCCAGCGAAGGGGCCGAAGAACACGGTGTGGTGCGCGTTGGCGTAGGGCGCGGTCAGAGCGACCATGGGTGCGCCCTGATTTCCGATGAGGGCGAAAACTTCGCGATCGTTGCCGGTATGGATCAGGTTTTTGACGTTCTGCAATGCGGTGTTGGCGTTGTTGTTGTCGTTGATCGAACGCAGCTCGATGGTTCTGCCATTGACCCCGCCTGCATTATTGACGTGTGTGAAGTAGGCCTCCATCCCGAGGCGCATGGCCATCCCCGCGTCTTTGGCCGGCCCGCCGAAGTCGGCGCTCATGCCCAGCACGAGGTGGTCGGCGAAGACGCCGTTGACGCCATCGAAGGCCGCCTGACACTTGCGGTTCTCTTTGTCGCAGACATAGCCGGGACCGCACTCTTCCTTCAGATCGCAGAAGTCTGGGACGATGAAGACCTCTTCTTCAGCGTCGACCTCGTCGGCAACGTCGCCGCTGACCTCGGTCTGGGCAGTGTCGTTAGGGGCGCTGGTGTCCAGGTATTCGAGGTCGTCGGGGTTCGTACAACCCGCTGTGGCGGCGAGCGCAACGCTCACGACAAAAATCATCCAAACTGCTTTCATGTCAGAACCTCCCAGTGAGCGTCATCAAGGCGCCGTCATTCGTTGGTATCAATCCAGCCTGTGGAGTGGTGTCAGCCTCATCGTCGTCCAGCACCAACAGCACGATTCCAGTGATCAAAGCGGCGCCACCGACACCGGCCACGATGAACCCTGTTGTCTTCTTCATGTCCCCGTCGTCGACGAGTTGTTGGTAGGCTTGGGGCGTCAGCTTTTGCGCGTCGTCCTTGGCGAGCACGTGGTCTGATTCGCCGAGCGCGACGAGCACGCCACCGGTGATTCCCATGGCGAGGCCGACGCCGCCAACGGTCCAGCCCCAGATGGCGAGGTCGGTGCCTTCAGCGGGGAGCGGGGCGGGAGCGGGTTCAACGATAGGTTTCTCGGTCGTCTCTGGCTTGGCCGCGGCGCTCTCGATCTTGGCGAGGCGCTCTTCGAGTCCTTGAATACGCTTGTCGAGTACGCTGCGTTTGTCTTCCTCGGCGTGGGGTTCGTATTGGCGCAGCGCGGTGAGCGCGTCCTCGTAGCGCCCTACCCTCTCGTAGGTGCTCGCCAAGCTGAGGAGCAGCAGCGGCCGGGGGCTGAGCTTGTGCGCCTCTTCGAAGACCTCGAGGGCGGCCTGGTAACGGCCCGCCTCATAAAGATCGCGTCCAACGAGATAGAGCTCACGTGCTTTCTCATCTTGCTCGGTCGTCTCTCCCTCGGCCTCGGTCCCGGCTGGCAGGTCGCCTACCTCGT
>PFUG01000038.1 GCA_002789955.1 Deltaproteobacteria bacterium CG_4_9_14_3_um_filter_63_12
AGCCATAGCCCTCATAGTACGTCACGGGTTGTCCACAGGTCTTGCAGACCATGGCCTTTGGCGCCGTCTCGGCTTCGACCGGAGCCCCGGGATTCAAGGCAGCAAGGGCATCGGTAGCCCCCACGACCTCGGTGTAGAGCTCGCAGGACGCACACCAGTAGCCATACTTCTCGAAAAAGCTCGTGAGCTTGCCGCACTCTCGACAGGTGACGATGCGCTCGTCGACGACATCTCCCGGATTGGCCGGCGCCTGCTGCGCGGCCTGGCGCAGCACTGGTGCGACCACGCTGCCGATGTCGGGCACCTCGACGGTCGCCTTCAACGACTCCTTGAAGCGCGTCAGCATGGCGTGCTCGCGCTCGGACACGGCCCGATCGCCTAACGCCACCGCGATCACCGTGGTCAGGGCGAAGTTCTTCTCGTCGACCTCGTCGATCTCCGCGGCGAGCTCCTGAAGGCTGACCTCGTAGGAGGCCAACATGGCGCTGGGCACCTCGAAGATGGCTTGGATCGTCTTTTCGAAGAGTTCGTTGGAGCGCTTGGCGCCGATGGATTTGCGAATGACTGGGTTGGAGGCCGCCTGGCGTCGCGCGATGCGCAGCTCTTCGTCGGTCGCCTCACCGTCGGCGTAGCACATGCACGCCATCGCGATGGCCGCCCACTCACCAGCCTCTTTGCTCATACTGTCGCGGTTGAAGAAAAGGCCCATCGGTTGCCCCTCGATTTTGTTTCTTGCCTCGCTTACCACGACCGATTTTGTGCGTCATCTCAGACAGTTGTGCCGCGAAATTCGGTCGTCCGCTCGGCAATTTCGTTTGCCGCACAGAGTCTCGTCGAAGCCGATGAGTGTCTTGCAGCGTCTTTTGGAAGACGCACAAGGTACTCATTCTCGACGCGTCTTTCTACCCCTTGCCGCCCAGCGCACGCTAGGGAACGTGCACCGGAGTCCCAGCTCAGGTATAGACGTTCACGCGAATGTGAACCAAGGGAGCTCCAAATGAATAGTGTTCAGACCGGCGCGTGTGTGCTCGACATTCGCTCGGAAACCGATCCTCTCGAGCAAGTCATCGTGCACACCCCGGGCGAAGAGATGGAGCTCGTCTCTCCGTCGGCGCTCGAGCAGATGTTGATGGAAGACATCCTCTTCGTCTCCCAAGCCAAGGTCGAGCACCAGCGCATGTGTGCGGTGTTCGAGGAGATCGTGCCTCGCCCGGGGGCCGTCCTGCAGCTCTCGAACCTGCTGCGCGAGGCGTTCGTCGAGGCCGATGCCCGGGAGAGCTTTGTCGAAGAGCTCTGCGCCGTCGCCACGGACCTCAACCTGCAGGCCTTCGAGCGGGAGCTGAAGAGCCTCGACGCCCAGTCGCTGTGTCGATTCGCGCTCACAGGAGTGTCCCCCCTCCCGATCCACGCCAATCCCTTGCCCAACTTGATGTTCACCCGAGACGTCGCCTGCATCGTCCGGGACCGCATCATCCTGAGCCACCCAGCCACCGGCGCACGGCGGCGCGAGAGCGTCATCATGCGGACGGTCGCTCGCCACCATCCGGCCCTTTTGCCCTACCGCAACCACATCATCAATTTGCCCGCCGGGGTCACCTTCGAGGGCGGCGATCTCTTGGTCGTCGACGAGAAGACCGTGCTGATCGGGCACTCCGAGCGCTCGTCGTTTGGCGCCGTGATGTCGGTCGCCCGGGAGCTCCTCGACAGCACGCCCATCGAATCCATCATCGTGATCAATCTGCCCAAGAAACGGGCCTGCATGCATCTCGACACGGTGTTCACCTTCATCTCGCCCGACGAGTGTGTGGTCTACCCGCCCATCATCGACGTCAGCGGCGTGAACAACGTGCTGCGCCTGACGGCGGGCACCGACCCCAAGACGTTCACGTGCACGATGCACTACAACCTCAAGGAGGCGCTCGAGTTCGTGCTGCAGCGGCCGCTCACGTTCTACGCCTGCGGCGGCCGCAACCGCCTCAACCAGGAGCGCGAGCAGTGGACGGACGGCGCCAACTTCTTCGCGTTGGCGCCCTCGGTGGTCATCGGCTACGACCGCAACTCGCGCACCTTCGAGGAGCTTCGCAAGGCGGGCTACCACGTGGTCTCCGTCGACGGCTTTTTGTCCTACCACGCCGAGAGCGACTTCGCGCACGGCGAGAAGATCGCCATCAAGCTCGACGGCGATGAGCTCTCGCGAGGAAGGGGCGGGCCGCGTTGTATGACCATGCCGCTGGCCCGGCGCGCGGGCCCCAAGTTGCCCGAGAGCCCATAACCTCGTTGAGAAGGGCGTGGTTTTGGGGCTTGCGAGTCCAGCGTCCGATACCGGGAACGAAGGCCCGCGTCGGACCCTGAGCGGCAAGCCCCCAAAGGGCTCTGAGCGGCATGCGTCCTCCCTTTGGAGACGGATTTGTCAATATCCATCCTTGTGTGAAGGACGGATTGTTTTGAATCCGTCCTTCTGTTTGGGACCGTGGACGCCCTCTTCGTCGTCGACAGATTCCAAGCTTGTCGATAGTCTTTTCATCTCATCAGGTTTTCGCGCGCACCTCGGAACTGAGGTGTCTCGAGGCGAGACACCTCGCGTACCTGCGCGCGATCGGATGCCCTCACCTCACGGTCCAAAGAAGCAACCGGAAATACGATGCAACACGAGTTGGATGAGGAGCGGGTTCGCCGGTTCATGCAGAACCTGGGCAGTAAGGTTCGCGGTCCAGGCCGAGTTTACCTGACGGGCGGGGCGAGCGCGCTGCTGTTTGGATGGCGCAGCTCGACAGCAGATGTCGATATCCGCTTCGACCCCGAGCCGCAGGGAGCTTTCGAAGCCATTCGAGATTTGAAGCGAGATTTGAATATGAACATCGAGCTTGCTTCCCCACAGGACTTTCTTCCCGAGCTCGAGGGGTGGCGCATTCGGAGTGTCTTCATCAGCCGAGAAGGTCAGGTCGACTTTTTTCACTACGATTTCAACGCACAAGCCCTATCCAAAATCGCTCGTGGACACGACCGAGATGTCTCCGATGTCGAACACATGCTCCAACTTGGGTTGATTCGTGAGGAAGAACTCTCGCAGTTTTTCGAGGAAATGAAACCTGGGCTCATTCGCTACCCCGGAATTGACGCGGAGGCTTTCCAGGCCCGACTGCAAGCCTTCCTCGAGAGGAATTCTCTTGCTGGCCGTTGACCGCTAGGCAAGTAAGTCCACGTGGCCGGCCGCTGAGAGTGAACACTTTTCACTGAAGACCACGCAAGTACTGAAGAGGTCGAAAGCGCATGAACCTTGAAGAGTGTTCGAACCTCCCGGGCTGGGAGCTGGTCGAGAAAGGCATCTGCGATCTTCGAGATGGACGGCTCACCGAGCACTCATGGCTCGTCACCTGTGCCGTCACGAGGCTGCGCGCTCTGGGGTTGGAGATTCCAAACGCCGAGGCCGGCTCGACAGAGGCTGAGTTGCAGCTCTATCGGCTCCTCGTCTCGAGTGAGGTCAGCGATCCCTACTACCGATACAATTCGATGCTTCGCAGGTTGGTCTCTTTCGAGCAGGCCCTCGAGGCGGTGGTGTGGCGAGAGCGGCGGGCTGCAGCCTCCGATCGCCCTGAATTGGCATCTGTGCAGAACTCATGAAAGTTCCAACCGAATCCCCGTGCCGACGCCCGGCCAATATTCAACCGGCGGCTCGACGGTGGGCCGCATGCGCACTTTCGCCTCGAGGAGTACGGGCGGAGCTGAAGACGTACCGGCGCAGGCAACGATATCATCGTACGCAGTGACCAGAAGTTGCGCGTGGCCTGCGAGCCCGGCGAGCGCTTCAATCTGATGCAAACGTGGCCAGCCGCGCTCGGCCGGCTCGGTGACCGCGAGGATCCCAAGGGGGCGAGCCCCTGCGAACCCGACAAACGCAACCATGCAGCTCCCATCGAGATCGGGGAGCTGAACGGCCTGCAGCCCGTCCAAGCCTTCGAGCTCCACCAGGTCGACGGCCGGAGCCTCGCCCGCAGGCAGCATGATGAGGACTATCGGGACCTCGCCTGCAAAGAACGGCTGGTCGAGGGCGCGTTTCCCTGGCTGGGGGATGAACGGACCGGCGACGCGTCCAAATGCGATTTCACAAGTGGGTCCCAGCATGGGGATGGTGGCGATCGCGTCGCTTCGACCCGGCTGCTCGACAATCATCAAAATGCGGCCGTCATCGAGTGCGCGGGCTGCAAACCGATTGCTTGGCGTGCTGTGGGCTCGCTCTCGGCTTCTCTTGTGTCGACTTCGGCTCTTTCGCTGCTCCAGACCCATTGCATCCTCCTTGGCCGCTCAACGGCGTGTCGGTGTTGTCGAATGCTGAGTTATCGGCAATGCGCAGCAAAAGGTTGCGCGTTTTATCAGTATTTCTTGTTTTCCTTTTGTTTCCTCTTGGTTGGCCGCGGCGGGCTGCGGCGTCGGGGGGCTTGCGGGTCTGACGACCGACATGGGCGTTGGCGCGAGCGGTGGGCGCGCCGCCCGACAAGCCCCAGCCTAGCCTCGCCGCCGAGCCCGCTCCACGACGACCCGAAACACCTCCGCCACCACCGACTCGCAGCCCTTCATCGCCAACAGATGCTCGTAGCCCAACAGCCGGACGTGCTTTCGGACCTTTCGCCCGTCCCGCACGTGGCCTGGCACCTCGGCGTAGGGCACCTCGGCGAACTCGGCGTAATAGTGGCGGACTTTCGAGCTCATGCGCCAGAAGGCCGGGCGCTCGACGAGCCAGTCGCGCATCCAGGCGACGGAGTGTTTTTCCGGGACACCGAACTCTTCGCAGAGACGGCTGACCCAGTTGATTAGCATGGAGCTCTGAAGGTCGAAGAGCTCCTCGGAGAGCTGGGCGAGCTCGTCGGTGAGGCTGGTGATGAGGGCGGCGGCTTGGGCGCGGCCGAGCGCAGCTTGTAGGTCAGCGTAGCGTTGCAGGGGGACGATGTGCTTCGCGCGGGTGGCGGCGAGTTGGGATTCGAGGTGGGTGACGTCGTCGGTCATGGGGGCTCCGTTAGTGACGATTCGTTTGGTTCACCACAGATCTCCGCCATCGCTCCAGCGGAACTCCATTCGGTCTCCCACGAGCGCCAGCTTGCGCACGACCTCCATCAATCGGCTGCGCTCCCATTGGGGATCTACCCACACGCTCAACCACAACACGTGGTGCACGACTTTCAGGTGGAAGCCCACGAGGTCTTTGGTCTCCACGTCTACGATTGTCAGCAGCGCAATCAGGTCGCCGGAGGCGACGACGGTTCGTACCATTACCGAAAACGCAGAGCCCGGCGTGGCACTGAAAGGCACAGCCTGCACCCTCTGCATTCGACCAGCGACGTCCACCTCGATCCATTCCCAGAACTCCTCGGTGGAATGGCTTTGCAGCCGGTCGATGAACGTGTCGAGCGGTTTGGTGTCGAGCTTCCGTGCGCTGCTCATCAGCTCTTCCCCTTCTTCGTTAGAGCGTCTGCGTAGGGGATGTCGCTGTGGGCCTCGCTCAGCCCGAACTCCAGATCGTCTGCCAGCTTGGCCACGCGGACGAGCCAGACCTCTAGCTCTGTGATACTTGGCACGAGCGAGCCGTTGCCTTTCAAAGAAAACGGCAGCTCGGTGCGCACCTCTACTTGCCACACACTGTTCTCGGCCGGATGGAAATGGACCGAACACGGAGCTGTGGGCGCCAGCTCCCAAAGCCTTGAGGTAAGCTGTTGTGCGACCTCGCGAGGGTGCTGCCCCAAAGGAGTCGAGATGCGCAACAAGTACAACTCGGTCCCAGTCCACGGGAAGACCTGCACCCGTAGCGGCTGATCGCGCAGCTCCACACCTTCTACGGGCATCGTAACGACCCGCGCGCGGTCGCCGTCGCGCACGATTGTGACGTTGGTTAGGAACAGAGGTCTATCCAGTCGATTCGTCTCGTCGAGCCAATACGGCTCTGTGGACAACACCCCTTGAGTCCACAGAACCTGGAACGCTCTTTTGAGTTCCTCCACGAATTTGCTGGCCAGCTCCTCGCGCGACGTTTCGGTCTCCGCTCCCAACTGAGATTCCGAAGTGAGCTGCGATTCGGGCCAAAACGGAGCGTAGAGTTTGTGGTCCTTCATCTCGCGAATGCTCGAAAAGAGCTCGTCGACGGTCCAGGACATCTTCTCGTCGATGTCCAGGCCATCCTGCACTGCGATGGAGGTGACGCCGCTGTCCAAGAGAGGCTGCACTTCGAGCTTTCGACGCAGCGTTCGAGCCAGCTGCTGCTCGTCCACCGAGCTCGTCAGGTAGGGATAGCCCACCTCGAGGGTCGAGTCGGGCCGGCCGTCGGCATGTTTGAGCGCGCGGTGTACCTTCGAAAAATACCGGTCGATGCGCCCCGTGCGCTGCTCGATGTCTCCTGGTGTCGACGCCATGCCGAAGTGCCACACCCGTCGGCAGCTCAGGTGCAGGTCGACTCCCTCACGAAAGACGTCGGTGGTCACCAGCACATCGGGGAAAAAGGGGATATTGAACTGAACGATCGCTCGTGTCCTCGACGAGCTCCCGCCCATGACCCCGAGCACGGGATCCTGTTGGTTGAAAATCGGCCAGGTGGTCTCTGTGTAGAGGGGTTTCTTCTTGGTCTGACCACTCAGCAGGTTCTTCACTTGGGGGTAGAGCCGCGCCGTCTCCGCCAACCTCCAAAGTGTCCTCTTGCCGCCGGCTCCAAAGAGCTGCTTGGCCAACTCCTTCGAGACCTCGTCGACCGTGTGGTCGCTGCGAACAAAGGCGATGAAGACGTCGAGCACGCCATCGGAGATGCGCAAGTTCTTGTCCAGGACGTTCTTGAGGAACTCGCGCTCCTCCAGCGCCACCGATTCCCGCAGTTTGTGGCGCAAGACCTGACCGTCTTCGCTCAAGTGCTCACTCGACCAGCCTCGAAGCCAATCCCAGACCGACCTCTCTCGCAGAAACCCCATCAACTTGTCGCGCAACTCCATTGAGGTTTCAACGGCCGCAATCTCTTCAGCCTTTGGGAAGGCGGTCTTTTGTCCCTGCAGAACTCGGATGATGTGCAACAGCTGCCGGGCGTGTTCTCCCCACGGCCCCGGCAGGCTTCTGTTCTGATCGAACCGAGCGAGAAAGAGCTCGTGCAGCAGACTCCGAACCCGGCTGGGTCGCAGCACCCCGCCAGGTGTCCGAAGGTGCAAAAGAGGTTGCTCCTTCTCTTGGTCCTTCTGCAACACCCACTGCACAGCGCGGTCGAACTCGACATCGTAATGCGTGTCCAGAAACGCAAGAAACCCTTGGCCACCAGGCTCAATCAGCTCGAAGAGGTGGCGGACGCGGTTCTCTTCGAAAACCCCCGAGAGGGGTCGATCGGCGTTGAACCGCTGGCGGAAGCGGTTGGAGGCCGATGCGCTGGTTCGGCGGCTGGCGAACACCTCGAGGACCTGAGACCTCGAGAGCTCTGCGTCCTCTTCCTCATCCGTGGCCTCGACCTCTGCCGTGTCGGCGTCGCCCTCGCGCCCCAGGACGTTGTTGGCGAAGCGCGCAAAGCGCTCCACCGAGCGGAATTGGGCCTCTTCGGGGCTGGGCGCTGGGCTCGACCCGTCGAGGACCTCTCGAATCCGCTCAGGCCCAATGGCGAGCTCCAGTCGCCGCAGAGCTTCGTCGTCGTAGACCCTGCTGATGCGATGCACCAACTCACGAACCGAGGCGCGCCGCCTCACGAAGATGAGCAACTTCTCCGGTGGGTGCGCCCGCAGGCTATCGCGAAAAGTCTCCTCGATGAGTCGCTGCTTCGGATGCGGGGGCACGCCGCCCACATCCTCCTGATATTGCTTCACCAAGCCGCGCATCGCGTCGTAGTCCGGTGCATGCGTCTCACCGCCTACATCCGTGTGCGTCGCCGCCCCTTCCTCGTCCTCCGACTCGGCCGCCACGTTGCTCTCGCCCGCCTCGTAGCTCTCGAAACACTCGAGGAAGCCGATCTTGATGCGGTTGTTGAGCCGTTTTTCCTGCGCCGCCAAGGCCTCCTCGAGACGCTTCTGGGCGAGCACGAAGAAGAGCTCTTCGTCGAGCCGCCCACTCTCCAGGTCGATGGCCCGCGCCGGCTGCCCTTGCTCTCGCCGATAGTCGTACTTCGACTGCCCATGAAGCAGCCTCAAGCGCCGCACGAAGAACTGCTTCAAGTACGCCTCGCGTGTGGCGTTGGGCGCTTGATGAATCGTGTCCGCGTCGCTGCGCACGAAGGCGAGCTGGTTGTAGATGTCTTGCTCGGCCCGGTGGGCGGGCGTAGCGCTGAGCATCAACACCGCGGGGCACTTTGTAGGCTCATCCGAAGCCGCAGCACTCGGCGGCCGCAGCCCCAGCAACCAAGCCATGACCTTCGTGAATATGTTGCCGCCACGATTCCTCAGCCGGTGCGCCTCATCTACGATGATAAAGTCGAAGCGGGGCAAGATCACCGAGAGCTGCCTCGCCGCTTCCTCATTGACGTCGAGACTCCCAGACAAAGGCCCTATGGTCTCCGGTGGCTCTGGCACATGAAACTTCAGCTTCCGCAGGCGGTCGGCCACTTCGGCCGACGTCTTCGTCTTCTCTGGGTCGATGCCCATCGAGCCGGCGAGGTGCGAGAACGAACTCAGGCGCGCCAGGCAGAGCGTGTTCTCGTTTGCTAGAAGTGCGTTGCAGAGGTCGTTGAGGTTGTCACAGGATTGCAGGGTATGCACCGGGCTCCCTATCAGCACGTCGCGAACCCGGCCGCCGCAGCGCTTCACGTTGGCGTCGAGGAACTGACGGTAGTCGTTGCTCCACTTGTGTTGCACCGGCTGGTTTGGCGCCAACACCAACACCTTGGCCTGGGGGCTGAACATCCAAGCCAGCGTCATCACACCCAGCGCTTGGTAGGTCTTGCCCATGCCGACCTCGTCGGCCAGGTAGGCCACACGGTGGTCGCAAAGCGTGTTGTAGAGCGCCGTCGTACCGTCGAGCTGGGCCAGCGCGATGGGGGCCTCGATGCCCGAGGAGCCGAAGTCCAAGCGCGCGTTCACGTCGTCTACGGCGAGTTTTTGGGAAAACACCTCAGCGCGCATAGCCGAGCTCCTTCATGAGAAAGGTCAGCGCCTTGGTTTGATTCAGATCGGCGAAGGCTTTTTGGCGATGAGGGTGTTCTTGCCAGTAGGCTGCGACGGGGGCCAGCGTCGTGCGCAGTTTGCCGAGCAGCGCGGTGAGGCCGGTCTGGTTCGGGTGTGACTCGACCTCTTCGATGAGCGCGCCGACCTCTTGGGAAAAGACCCACAGGAAGGTGCTCCATCCCTGTGCCCCCTGAAACTCGGCGATGCGAGAGTCGAGCAGCTCGATGGCGCTGTGCAGGCTGCCGGGCGCTTTGTGCAGGAGTGAGCTGAGCCGCAGCGTGCGCTCGTCTGGAGACTCGAAGGCGAGGGCGGCGGCGAGCTGGGCGCGCATGGCGCGCAGTCCTCGGAAGAGCCGGAAGAAATTCTCGAACACGTCGCCCTGCTCGTCGTCGAGCTCGAACATGGCCCGTGCTTCGCCATCGACATCGCGAGTGCCGACAGGTCTCGCTTCACCTCCACCCGAGTCGTGCACCTCGCCGGCGATCCACGCGTCCAGGCAGCTCGAGAGGTGCAGCAGCGCTTCTCCGCGTCGCCACTCACGCCAGTCGACCTCGTGGATGAAGCCGCGCAGGAGCTCTTGCCCTTCGGCATCGAGGGCGCGGTACCACTTGCGCGTCAGCAGCTCCCGGCTGGTGCGGGGGCCGAAGGGGAGGGGCCCGGTCTCGA
>PFUG01000604.1 GCA_002789955.1 Deltaproteobacteria bacterium CG_4_9_14_3_um_filter_63_12
TCGGGGGCTCCGCACAGCACTCGAGCTAGATCTGGAGGAGCGTGGCGAGCCGAGTCTTGGCTTGATTGACGTCGAGGTTCTTGCGACGAGCCCAATCCCGAAGCTGGTCGGGTCCGATGCGTGGGATCGAGAAGTAGCGGGCGTGGGGATTGGAAAAGACCATGCCGGAGACCGAGGCGGCCGGATTCATGGACCAACTCTCGGTGAGCGAGATGCCGCACCGCTGCGTGGCGTCGAGCAGCGCGAAGAGCTTGTCCTTTTCGCTGTGGTCGGGGCAAGCCGGGTAGCCGAAGGCGGGCCGAATCCCTCGATACCGCTCTTGGTGGAGCTGGCGGATGGTGAGGTCCTCGTTGGGAGCGAACCACTCCTTGCGGACGCGTTGGTGCAGCCACTCGGCGAAGGCCTCGGCCAGTCGATCGGCGAGGACCTTGATGAGGATGGCGTTGTAGTCGTCGTGATTGTCGACGTGCTGCTGGGCCAGGGTCTCGACGCCGAAGCCGCTCGAGACGGCGAAGAGGGCGAGGACGTCTCGCTGCTCGCTGGCGAGGAAGTCGGCCAGTGAGAGGTTGGCTTGTTCCTCGCCGGCCTTGGTCTGCTGCTGCCTGAGGAAGATGAGCTGTTCGAGTGGCTGCGCACTGGCGTGCTCGGAGAAGACGTTCACGTCGTCGCCGGTGGCCTGCACCGAGAAGTAGCCATAGACGCCGCAGGGCTTCAGGGAGTTTTTCTCGATGGCCTCGGCGAGGAGCGTCTGTGCGTTGGCGAAGAGCTCCTTCGCCGCCGCGCCTTTCTCCGGATCGTCGAAAATCTTCGGGTAAGAACCGCGCAGGTCCCAGGCACTGAAGAGTGGACTCCAGTCGATGAAGGGCGCCAGGTCGGCGACGCTCGGAGTAAGGACCATTGGGCCCCAGAAGGGTGGCGCTGGGGAGGTGTAGTCGTTCCGCTGGAAGGCGTTCCCGACCGCGTCGGCGTAGGCCATGAGTGGGCGGCTGCGCTCTTTGTAGAGGGTTCGGAGCTCTTCTTGGGCGCGCTGCGTTTCCCGGGCGAGCTGTGGCCCGCGGACGTCGTCGAGCAAGTCCAGGGCGACCTTGGGGGCTCGAGAGGCGTCGGGCACGTAATGGGCGGTGCCGGCGTAGGCGGGCGCGATGCGCAGGGCGGTGTGGCGCTTGCTGGTGGTGGCGCCGCCGATCAGCAGCCCCTTGGTCCAGCCGGCCTCGGAGAGCTGCTGGGCGACGAAGACCATCTCGTCCAACGATGGCGTGATCAGGCCGCTGAGCCCTACGAGATCGACGTTCTTCTCGAGCGCCTCGGCGACGATGCGGTGCGCGGGCACCATGACGCCCAGGTCGACGACGTCGATGTTGTTGCACTGCAGGATGACAGAGACGATGTTCTTGCCGATGTCGTGGACGTCGCCTTTGACGGTGGCCATGAGGATGCGGCCGCGGTGGCGGACCTGGCCGCCTTTCTTTTCGAGGAAGGGCTCGAGGAAGGCGACAGCGCGCTTCATGACGCGGGCGCTCTTGACGACCTGAGGCAGGAACATCTTGCCGGCGCCGAAGAGCTCGCCGACGCGATTCATGCCGTTCATGAGGGGACCTTCGATGATCTGGACAGGGTCTTTCCAGCGCTCGAGGGCGGCCGTCATGTCGACCTCGACGTGCTCGTCGATGCCGCGGACCAAAGAGGAGACGATGCGCTCTTCGAGGCCGAGGGTGGTCCAGTCGGTTTCGGGGGCAGCTTTGTCGTTGGGGTCTTTGGTGAACTCGGCGGCTCGCTCGAGGAGTTCGTCGGTGGCGTTGGGGGAGGTGTTGAAGATCACGGCCTCGACGAGCGCCCGCAGCTCGGGGTGGATCTCTTCGTAGACCGCGACTTGGCCGGCGTTGACGATGCCGAGATCGAGCCCGGCGGCGATGGCGTGGTAGAGGAACGCCGCGTTCATGGCTTCGCGCACCGTGTCGTTGCCACGGAAGGCAAACGAGAGGTTGCTGACGCCGCCGATGAGCTTGCTCAAGGGGAAGCGACGACTCAGTAGGGCGCAGGTCTCGATGAAGCTCCGCGCGTAGTTGGCGTGCTCTTCGATGCCCGTGCCGATGGTCAGGACGTTGGGGTCGAAGAGGATGTCTTCCTCGGGGAAGCCGTGGCAGATGAGGAGGTGGTGTGCGCGGGTGAGGATGGCGACGCGCTGCTCGGTGTTGGTGGCCTGACCCTGCTCGTCGAAGGCCATGACCACGGCGGCGGCGCCCATCCTGCGGATGGCTTTGGCGCGGGCGAGGAACTCGTGCTCGCCGTCTTTGAGGCTGATGGAGTTGACGACGGCCTTGCCCTGGAGCTGTTGCAGCCCGGCGAGGAGGACCTCGAACTTGGAGCTGTCGACCATGATGGGGATCTTGGCGATCTCGGGTTCAGTGGCGAGCGCGCGCAGGAAGTTGACCATGATGGTCTTGGAGTCGAGGAGGCCCTCGTCCATGTTGACGTCGAGGACGTTGGCGCCGC
This sequence comes from Deltaproteobacteria bacterium CG_4_9_14_3_um_filter_63_12, assembly GCA_002789955.1. GTDB lineage: Bacteria > Myxococcota_A > Bradymonadia > UBA4248 > UM-FILTER-63-12 > UM-FILTER-63-12. The sequence continues at coordinate 2,494 of PFUG01000604.1, forward strand.
CCTCGACCTGTTTGCGGGCCACGGTCAGCGCGGCGCGCAGGTCGCCTTCTCGAATCAGTTTGGCGAAGCGTCGGGAGCCTGTGACATTGGTTCTCTCTCCGACGATGGCGAAGCCGAGCTCAGGGCGCAGGACCATTGGCTCGAGGCCGCTCAGGCTGGTGATGTGCGTGCTCTCGGGAGGGGTTCTTCGCGTTGCGGCCGGCATTCTAGCGGCGATGGCGGCGATGTGTTCGGGGGTCGTTCCACAACACCCACCGACGAGGTTGAGCCAGCCTCGTTTGGCCAGCGCTCCGAGGGTGTTCGCCATGTCCTCCGGGGTTTGGGTGTAGTTGCCCAGCTCGTTGGGGAGTCCGGCGTTGGGGTAGAAGGCGATCGGCACCGGGAAGTCGTGGGCGGCGAGGGCGACGTAGGACTCCAGCTCGGCGGCGCCTTGGCCGCAGTTGAGGCCGAGGAAGACGGGCTTGGCGTGCTGGACGGAGATCCAGAACGCCTCGAGCGTCTGTCCCGAGAGGGTTCGGCCGCTGGCATCTGGGAGCGTAACGGAGATGGCGATGGGCAGGTCGAGCTCTCGCCGTTCGGCGACGTTTTGGGCCGCATGGATGGCGGCCTTGGCGTTGAGCGTGTCGAAGATCGTCTCGATGAGGATGAGATCGACGCCGCCTTCGACAAGGCCAGTGATTTGGTCTTCGTAGGCTTGCCGCATCAAGTCGTAGGTGGTGGACCGAATGGAGGGGTCATCGACGTCAGGCGAGAGCGACAGGGTCTGGTTGGTCGGGCCGACAGAGCCCGCGACGAAACAGAGGCGCTCGGGATGCATTTCGAGGAAGCGGTCGACCGCTCGCCGCGCGGTCTGGGCAGCGGCCTGGTTGAGCTCGCCAACCAGGTCTTGCAGGCCATAATCCGCCTGAGACAGCGCGTTGGCGTTGAAAGTGTTGGTCTCGATGATGTTCGCACCAGCCTCGAGATAAAGCCGATGGATATTCTCGATGATCGCCGGCTGGGTGAGGTTGAGGAGGTCGTTGTTGCCTTGCAGATCGCTGAGATGGTCAGCGAAGCGGGCACCGCGAAAGTCGCTTTCGGAGAGGCGGTGCCTCTGGATCATTGTCCCCATGGCCCCATCGATGATGAGGAGCTGTTGGTCGATGGCGTCTTTCAGGGACGGTTTGGCGGGGGACACTTTCATCAGGACCTCACGAGGGGCAATGGAGCGAACAAGCCATCAGGATCGTGTCGCAACTCATCAAAATGAAGCGAAAAGCGGTTGTAGGGAAGCGAGGCGAGAAACCCAAATGGGCGGGCTGGTATTCTAGCACTTCACCTGGCCCATTTCGTACGAACTTACGAAACAACGAAGATCGAACGGCCGCGTGTAAGGTCGAGATTCCACGGGCCTGCGAGGCGTGCACTGGTGCGCAGGCGAGGGAGGCTGCGTTGAATAGATTGGGGCAGTCTGGTAGAGGTTAGGCATGAATTGCTTTCTGGCCGACGAGGAGCTCGCCGAAGTCAGGACCGAGGGAATCGTGAGGTGACCTCTTGCGGGGCTTCGGGAAACGGCCTGGTCATCTTTTTGGCCGTTGAATCGACATCGTTGGGGCGGGATGGACGCTGGGATGAAGATACCCAAGATAGGAGACGTGGTGGCTTCGCGGTTCGAGCTGGTCAGCGAGCTCGGACGCGGCGGCTTCGGTGTGGTCTATAAGGCGACCCAGATTGGTATGAACCGTCCTGTCGCGCTCAAGGTCCTCCTGCCGCAAGCGGCCTCCGTCGACACTGTTGCCGAGCGCTTCACCCGCGAGGCCCAGCTGGCCAAAAACCTCGTCCACCCCAACACGATTCAGCTCTACGATTTTGGTGAGACCGACGGAGGCTGCCTCTTCATCGCCATGGAGTATCTGGATGGAGAGACCCTCGATGAGCTGTTGAAGCGAGAAGGGCAGCTCCCTCTCGATCGGACGATCACCATCTGCTCGCAGGTGCTCAAGAGCCTCGCCGAAGCGCACGAGCACGGCATCATTCATCGAGACCTGAAGCCTGCGAACATCTTTCTGCGCGAGCTGGTTGGCGAGAAGGATTTCGTGAAGGTGCTCGACTTCGGCATCGCCAAAGCGCTCAACCTCGACGGAGTCGAAGAGGAAAAGTTGACGCAGACGGGCAGCTCGTTCGGAACGCCGAGCTACATGGCGCCCGAGCAGATCCGTGGTCTCAATCTTGGTCCCCACACCGACATCTACGCGCTGGCGCTGATGATGATGAAGATGTTGACCGGCAAGACCGCAGTCGAGGGCGGGACTCCGATCGAAACCGCGGCGTTGCAGCTCTCGACCAGCCCGATCCCCATCCCAGATTGGCTTGCCCAGAGCCCCCTCGGCCCGGTGTTGGTGAAGGCCCTGCAGAAGCAAGTCGAACTGCGCTACGTCCACGCCCTGGAGATGCTGCAGGACCTAAACCGAGCGGCGATGATGCTGCAGCCGGGCTATCCGGGCTCCCCCTCTGGGCAGATCTACACTGGCGGCTTCACGCCTCCGTCCGGTCAGCTCGTTCACAGTGGTCAGCTCAACTACAACTCACTACAGCTCTCTGGTCCCGTCTCGATGGCGAGCCAGCAAGGCAAGGGCTCAGGCTGGCTCGTGCCCGTTCTCATCGGGCTCATCGTCCTGCTGATTGGCTCCGGCGTGGTGGTTTACTTCCTCGTGCTCAAGAAGGGCCCGGAGGAGAGCAAAGCCATCGCGGAGACCAGCTCTGGAGTGACCGACACGGCCCCAGGCTCAGGGACGAGTGGCTCGAAGCCAGAGTCTGAGGCGAAGCCACAGCTCGAAAACACGGCCTCAGACGAGCCCGTCGTGGCCGACAATGGTGAGGCCGGCCAAAGAGGTGGGACTGAGCCCAGTGAGGTCACTGAGCCCACCGAGCCCACCGAGCTCGTCCTCGCCGAGATGCCCAGGTACGAGGTCCCCTTGAACTCGGTCCCAGAGGGAGCGGTGGTCAAAGTTGGCGACACAGTTCTCGGACAGACTCCGCTCGTCGCCACGTTCGAGGGCGACGCGGACGTGCGAATGGTCACCTTTAGCACCCGCGGCTTCGAGACCATGACGGTGGAGGTCGACCTCTCCAATCCCAAGCCCGTAGCGGTCACGATGGTGGCTGTGGCGGTTCCCAAAGAGAACCACCGAAAGAAAGACCCCGCGAAGGATCCGTCGAAGAAAGATCCGAAGAAAGACCCCAAGAAAGATCCCACGAAGGATCCCACGAAGGATCCCGAAAAGACCGAACGCAAGTCGATCCCTCTGCCGGATTGATGGCCTCGGTCGTGAAGAGAATCCATATGAAAATCACAGGCCTCATCCTCGCTTTGACGTTTCTTTTGGTCCCATTTGTGTGCCAAGCGCAGGACTCGGACGCCAACGAGCGCTTCGATGCAGTCATCGGCGACGCGCTTCGCGCCTACAACGAGGGGGATTTCGACCGGGCGCTCGACCTCTATTTCGAGGCGAAGGTCATCAACGACCTCGCCGAGATCGACTACTCGATCGCGCGTTGCTACCACAAGATCGGCAAGTGCGAGGCCGCCAAGAAGTTCTATGATTCCGCGCTGAAGCGCGTCAGCGAGCTGCCCGAGACCTACGAGCAGAAGATCAACGAACACATCGCCTCCTTGCCCGAGACCTGCATCCCGGAAAAACAGCCCGAAGAAGTGAAGGTCGTCGAGGTCCAGACGCCCGAGGAGAAGACGCCTCCCGTCGTGCTCGAGCCGCCCACCGATTGGCTGTCGATCGGTGTCATGGCCGGCGGAGGAGCGGTATTGCTGGGCGGGCTTGGGCTCGACATCGCGAGCGCGTCCCTGGCCGACGAACACAAGGCACTAAAGACCGACCCCGCGACCGGCACAGACGCGAGCCGAAAGGCCGAGCTCGACCAGCTGGAATCGGACATCTCGACGCGCAAGACCATCGTCATCGCCATGTACGGAGTTGGCGGTGCGGCCCTAATCACCGGGACGGTCCTGTTCTTCCTGCGGATGAACGACGACTCCGCGTCTGACACGGCTTGGAATCTCTATCCGAGCGTCGGTGACGGTTCGGCGAGCGTTTCGCTGCTCACTCGTTGGTAGCTGGCACGACGGTCTTCTTTCGGGGGAGCAGGGTTTCCTCAGCTCTTGGGGGCAGCAGGTTCGGGCCTTGCCGGGTTTGCGGCGTCTCTGGCGCCGGAGTGGGGCGGACTGCCTCGAGCTTTGGCGTCGTCACTTCACGCGTCTGCTGCAAAGTTGGCGTCTCGCCCTCCTCCTGCATGGTGCGCCGCACGGGTGTGACGTGCACGGGGCTGGCCTGAGGGGCGGGAGAGACCCAGTTGGGATTGGCGTAGATGCTGAGCACCGGGACGCCATCGACGCTGGCGACAAAGACCGGGGATTGGGTCTTGTAGGTCGCCCAAATCTCGAAGAGGAAGGGGTAGAAGGCGTGCTCCTGATGGAACATCACGTACTGGGAGCTCTCCAAGCTCCAACCGTTGCGGATGTCCTCGCGCAGTAGCCCTTCTTCCTTATACATATCGACGGCATACGCGATGGTGTCGTGGAAATGCACGAGCGAGTTCTGGTCCGCGTGTGCGTTGAGCCAGTCCAGTCCCTGCCGAGCCGAATAACCCCAGAACTGCCGCTGCATGGCCTCATCTGCAGCCCCGACGTAGCCCCCCATGAGCTCGTTGTAGTAGGCCGTGCCGTTGGGGTTGGAGTGGTAGGTTTCTCTGAAAGCCGGGTAGAGGAGGACGGGGACCAGCGCCAACGTCGCCGCGGCTCTGAACTGGGGACGTTGGAAGGCGGCGACCCAGCCGCTGCACAGGAGCATGAGCCGGTCGAAGGCCCACTTCACGCCCAGGCCAGCGAAGCAGGCGAGATAAGGCATCGCGGTCATCCAATGCTTGGTGCCGCCGAAGACAGGGGTCGACGGCTTCGCGATGATGGCGAAGGGCACGAACGCCCCGAGTGCCATGAGGAGGACCGTGCCGCGATCATCCCAAGGATAGGGCCGCTGCGGGAGGTGTCCGTCCTCTCTGAAGGTCGCAAGCCGTTCTTTGGACGCTCGAAAAGCAGGGCGAAACCCTTGCGCTCTCATGGCGAATGGAGCCATGGCCAATGCCGCCAGGTCGCGGGTCAGGGGTCCGGCCAGCGCGGCCTTTAGGCGTTGCCAGACGAAGCGCGTCCTGAGGCCCCAGAGGCCGTCCAACCCCAATGCCAGCCAGCCCACGAAGCAGGTCGCGAGGGTGATGAGCGGGATCGTGTACCCGCTCATTACGAACGGAAACTCCATGGGGAAGGGCGGGATCTTCAGCATCTCGTTGAAGTAGTAGACGGCGTAGTGTTCGTGGGCGAGATGCCGCTCGACGTACCAAGCGACGCGGTTAAACGAGTCGAACCAATGCCGCGGCCACAGGAGATAGAAGACAAAGGGGCTGACCAACGCCATCGCGAAGAAGCTCATGGGCACTTTGGGCGTGTGCAGCATCCACTGCCGGCGACCCCGAGAGCGGTCCGTCGTGATGTAGAACTGCGACCATCCCGCGATCCCCCAGTGCATCACCAAGAGCGCCGGCAGGAAGAAGGCGTTGAGCTTGGTGCTGAGCGCGATTCCGAAGATCAGGGCGGTGAGCCACACCCAAGTGTGGCTCTTGGTGCTCCGCCAATAGGCGTAGAGCACAAAGAACCACATGGTCATCATCGGCGCGTCGAACGCGGCCATATGGGCGTGGAAGAAGACCCTCGGCATGGTCATCAACGCCCCGCACGCGAAGAGCCCCGCGACGCGGCTGAAAGCCTCCGCCATGAACACGTACATCAGCCAGATGAGCACCGCGACGAAGACCATTGCGGGCAAGCGCATGGCGGTCGAAGGCGGCAGCCACTTCCTCTCCTGTGAGAAGGAGCGGTAGCTGAGCGCAAACAAGCTCTTGAGCAGCGCCGGATGTTCCGGGTTGTAGCTCCAGTGCTGGTCGATGTTTTCTTGGGTGAAACTCGCGTCGGTCTTGTCGGTCTCGATGTTGCGTTCGAGCTCCTCGAACCAGCGCAGATAGTCCTTCGCCGCCTTGAAGTAGAACCCCTCGTCGCGCGCAAAGCCGATGTCCGACGAGCTGATGAGGACCGCTAGGGTCGTCGCGGCGAGCAAGAAGCCGACGAGGTGATCGAGGGTGCGTCGAGCCAACGAGACCTCGAACCGACCCCGCCGGCGCCAGAACCTCAAGATGGACGTGGGATCGTCGAAGTCGGCGTCGTCTTCGGGCTCGAGCGCGTTCTTGCTGTGCTCCTCGGTCAGCATTTCAGACCCGCTGAGAGTTCGCTCAATTGAAACAGAATTGCGTTGTCACTGTGGTGGCATTGGCGGTCGATGACCAGCAAAAGAGGTCAGAGCGAGCGCCAGTGGCCGTCTTGGAGGGCGATGCGAGTGCCACCGACTGCGGGGGCGACCGTGGCGTCTGGGTAGCGCTCGTCTCCGGGCAAAATGGCGACAAGCTCCCCATCGATGGTCTCGAACGCTGGCATGATCGGCGGCTTGGGGATCGAGGAGGCGTAGGCGACCACCCCGTCCCAGGAATCGAACTGGGCCACCTCTTCCAGCGTCCGAAAGGTCGGCGGAAAGAGGTGAAGGTGTCCTCTCGCGTGACGCTCCAAGGCCTTGGCCGGAGCGAGCCACTCGGAGGCGACGGTCTCCAGGTCGTCGTGGGTCAGCGTCTGGTTCGCTGGCGCCAGCGTCAGAAAGAACCAAGTATCGAAGCGTTTGCGCTCGCACTCAGGCGTGATCCAATGGGCAAACGGGTGCAAATAATCCAAGGGAAAGACCAAATCTTCCCCGATGGCCATCTCGAGGAACGAGCGCTCCCGTGCGTGAATGCTCCGTCTCCAACTCGCAAAGACCTCGGCGTTGACGGGGTCGGAGAGGTCGAGCAGGGAGCGCGTCTCGTCACTGGCTCGGTGCGCGATCAGCACACCCGCCTCCTCGAAAGACTCCCGAATCCCCGCAACAAAGCAGCTCGTGGCGACGTTCTCGAGCGCGTCGTTGCTCGCATTCTGCTCGCAACCCTTCGGGTTTACACGACTCTGCGTCATCCCCGGCTCCGAGTTCTTGCTCGCGAGCGCAAGGGCCCAAGGTGGCTCGCCTCGCGCCACCTCTGTGCTGGGAAGCGAGCGAAATCCGATCGCCTCGGCACACTGGAGTGGGGAGCGACCAGACACCCTTGCCAGCAGCTCTGGCGAACCGTCGGCGGGTTCGAGCCGTCCGCCGGGATAGACGTAGGCGCTGGGCATGAAGGAACTCTTCGAGGTTCTCTCGAGCAAGAACGCTTCGAGGCCACTCCCCTCGCGGAGGAGCAACACGGTCGTCGCGCGGTATGCGGTCGGCGGCTTTACTGCGGGGGCATCACTCATCGGCTTTTCTTGCGGCGCTTCTTCTTCTCGGCTTGAGTCTCTGCCTTTTGAGCGTCCCCTTTGCGCTTCTTCTGAGACTCGGCGGAGTCCTCGGAGTTCTTGGAGCCTTTGGTGTCTTTGGCGTCGGCTTCGGGAGCGGCGCTCTCGGCGTTCGCCACGAGGTCTACGGGCTTCTGGAATTGGCTGGCGTGCTGGTTCTTCCAAGGTCCGGCCAAGGAGGCCCAGATGCCCAGGAAGCCGGCGGCCGCGAACGGGATCGAGAGGTATTGTCCCATGGTGAGGGTAGTGCTTGCCTCCAAGGTCTGATACTCCTTGAAGAACTCGACGCCGAAGCGCATCGAGAAGTAGCCCGCCAAGAACAGGGACAGCATCAGGCCGAGCGGGCGCTCTTTGCCAGCATTCTTGTAGTGGCGGTTGATGAGGAACATCACCGCTAGGAGCGTTAACCCGATCATGACCTCGTAGAACTGGCTTGGGTGGCGCGGCTGGTCGTCGTAGCGCAGAAAGACCACCGCCCAAGGCACATCGGTGACGCGCCCGACGATCTCGGAGTTGAAGAAGTTGCCGAGGCGAACGCAGGAGGTGGCCAAGGGAATGGCCAACGCCATGCGGTCCGCGATCACCCTAAAGGGAAACTTGCGAACGAAATAGGCGTAGATGAGCGCCGCGACGATCAGGCCGATGGTGGCCCCGTGACTGGCGAGTCCGCCCTTCCAGAACTTGATGATCTCGACGGGATTGGCGAGGTAGCGTTCGGCTTCGTAGAAGAAGACATGTCCCAAACGCGCCCCGATGATCACCCCAGCGATCAGTCCGTAGGTCAGCTGGACGGCGCGATCGGGGTCCTCGCCTTCCTCGTGGAACTGCCAACGCAGGATGGAGTACCCGCTCATCAGACCCGCTGCGAAGAGGATTCCATAGTAGCGAAACTCGAGGCTCCCGAGCTTGATCGCCACGGGATCGATGTCCCACTGTATGGCGGCGAGTGCGCTCATTGCGCTGCTGAGAGGTTCGAGCAGGGCGTCTATCATGGTGTTGCCGAAGAAAAGAGACGAGGATCATGACGTCCATCGAGGGCGCCGTCGCGCGGACTGGATACCATCGAAATGCACTTGACGTCGAGGTCGAGCGGCGGATTGTTGAGCCCCTCGAAGTTCGCCCCCCTTTGGCCGCAGCGACGCCCGCAATCGCCGCTTCGGCGAGCCACAACCCGCTGAAGACTCGAAAATGACACTGAACACGAACCCAGAAAACCCTCGCGTCGCGGCCTTCGCCGCGGCGCTCACCGCCGTCCACTGCCAGACCTGCCTCGTCCCGAGCTCCGCCTCGCTCGATGACGGTCTGCGCCACCTGCGCGATGACCTCCTGATCGTCCCCCTAATCGACCGGGACTCCCTCTGTCTTGGTGGGCCCGATCGCCAGAAATTTCTCGACGCGCTCGTGACGAACAACGTTCGTGCCCTCCGGCCTGGCGAGGGCTGTTATGCGGGCTTGCTCGACGACCGTGGCCACCTGCAGTGCGATTTGCGCGTCAGCCACAGGGAGAATGACCTCTTCCTCGACATCGGATTCGAGCGCTCGACGTCCTTGGCTGCGACCCTCGACCGCTACCGATTCCGCGAGAAAGTCGTGATTCGAGCTCGCTCCGCCGAGCTCGCTGCCGTTCTCATCGCGGGTCCGCGCTCGGCGGCCTTCGTGCGCGCCGAGCTGGGCGTCGCCAGCCCTGCCAAGTACGGCTGGGTGAGCGCCCAGTTGGCGCAGCGCCCCGTCGAACTCACAGGCGCCGACTGGCTCGGCGAGACGCCGTCGACCTGCTTGTGGCTCCATCTCAGCGAGCTTGACGAGATGTTGGCGGCGTTGCTCGACGCGGCCACAGGCTATGGGGGCGCGCTCGGTGGCTACCAAGGACTGGAGCAGGCCAGACTCGAGGCTGGTGTGCCGCGCTTCGGCGTGGACCTTCTCGAGGGGGACTTGCCCATCGGCGCTCGAGCCGACCACATGCTCAACTTCGAGAAAGGTTGCTACCTCGGACAAGAGATCATCGCCCGCGTCGATTCTCGCGGCAAAGCCAATCGATTCTTGGTTGGGGTGAGGATCGCCGGGCAGACCGTCCCGAGTTCGGGCGCAGAGCTCGTCGCGGACGGCAGCGTCGTGGGCCACCTGACCACCGTCGGGCGCAACCCAGCGTTCGCCGATGCCATCGCGTTGGCGTGGGTGAAGCGTGGCTGGGAGGCCGTCGGCACCTCGCTCTCGTGCCACGAACGTGCGGTGACCGTGGTCGGGTTGCCGTTCGACAAGCCCTCCTCGCCAGCGAGCGAGCGCGCGTAGGGACGCGAGATGGCTCGCTTCGAGCCGCCTCTGTTCCGAGCAGCGCGCGAGAATCCGAGTGAGGGGAGCTTCGGGGCTACGAGCGGTTGCGCTCAGCTCGACGGGTCAGTAGGCGATCCACAGAAGGAAAGGCACGACAAGCCCCATGGCGACGCAGAGAATCGCGGTGTAGCCGATGATATCCCGAGCGCGCAGCCCCATGATGCCGAGCAGCGGCAGCGCCCAGAAGGGCTGCAGCATGTTGGTCCAGGCGTCGCCGTAGGCGAAGGCCATGACGGTGGCCCGCGGAGCGACGCCGAGGCTCTTCCCGGCGCGCACGAGGATGTCGCCTTGGACGACCCACTGGCCACCGCCAGAGGGCACGAAGAGGTTGACGAAGCCGGCGGAAAGGAAGGCGAGGATGGGGAAGGTGTCGGCGGTTGCGGCGTCCGCCACGAGGTGACTGGCGGCGGTGATGAGGCCGGTCTCTTTCATGACGCCCAAGATGGCGAAGTAGAAGGGGAACTGCAGCACGATGCCGCCGACGCCACGAGCGCCGTCGGCGACGGCTTGCACATAGCGCCCCACGCGTCCTTGCAGCGCCAAGCCGCTGAAGAGAAAGAGGAGGTTGACGGAGTTGATGTCGAGCTCTAGCCGGTCGGTGCGCAAGGCGAAGGCGACGCCGAGCAGCCCGCTGGCGCCGATCAGGGTGCCGATGGCGAGGGAGTCTTGGAGCCAGGAGACGACTCCACTTTCGCGGTTGGGAGCATAGGCCGGCAGGGGTTCGAGCGGCTCCGCGGGGCCACGCATCTCGGCGCCGGGACGTGGGGCCAAGGCCCAGAAGAGCAGCGGGATGCCGACCACCAAGACGCCGGTAACGAGGAGGTTTGCGTTGCTGAAGAGCGTCTCGCGGACCGAGATGACGCCGATGAGCGCCTGCAGGAAGTGGCCGTCTTCGGCGACCTTGAGCGGGGCGGAGCCGCTAAGGCCGCCGTGCCAGACCGCGAAGCCGGCGTAGGCGGCGGCTCCCAGCAGCGGGTAGTGCAGCACGAGGCCGCGCCGTGTGGCGTTGCGGGCGATCTCTCGGGCGAGAAGGGCTCCGACGATGGCGCCCAAGCCCCAATGCACGACGCTGGCGAGGCAGCCGACACCTGCGACGAGGGCGGCGGCGCTGGCGGTGTCTCGGGGCAGCTGCGCGATGCGGTCGACGGCGCTCTGCACGGGCGGGCTGGTGGCCAGCGCGTGTCCAGTCACCAGGACGAGGCACATTTGCAGGGCGAAGGCCAAGCCGCCAGGGTTCGCGAACCCGGCCAGCCAGGCGCCGAAGACTGTCCAGAAGATGGAAGGGTCGGGCGGCGCGTCGGCCTGGGCGAGGTCGCGGAAGAGGGCCGCGGAAACGTCCTCGCCGAGCGTCAGGTTCGCTGCGCCGAGGAACATCACGAGGAGGGTGAGGCCGAGCGCGAGGAGGAAGGGGTCGGGGACCAGTCGCTGTGCCCAGCGGCTGAAGGCCGCACCGAATCTCTGGATGAGGGCGCTCATGGGCGGCCGTGTCGAGCTCTGGCTGCGGTTTGTTGACGGCTAGGCATCTCGAGTCCAAGTGGCGGGTGGAGAGAACACTCTGCGGCTGAGGCGAAGCTAGTCGGGCACGGTCATGTTGTTGCGCGTTTTCTTGCGCTTCTGCATGTAGACGAAGCCGTTGTAGGCCGCGGCGTGGGAGACCTCCATGCTGACGGAACGGTAACCGCGCGCCTCGAACCGGTAGGTGGCCATCTGGTCGGACTTCACAACCTCGAACTCGAGAGGCGAGCGACCGATGGGGTTGGGGTCGCCCTGTCGGTAGACCTGCACGCCGCTGGGCTTGGACTCGAACTTCAGGGTCACCCGAGGCAAGGCAGTGATGCCGAAGAAAGAGGCCATCATGGCGCCCTTGGTCAGCGGCAAGCCTAACGGGTGAGTGGTGATGACCGTAGACTTTTGGCTCATCGGCAAGATGATTGGAGCCGCGCTGATGGCCTTGTAGACGTTGTACAAGACGATGGCGGGCGTGCCAGGGCTCGAACGCGGCAGCAACGGCAAGGGCAACTGGCTGGCGTCGATGCCGAACGGGCTGCGCGGAAAGTGCTGTTTGGAAACGGCCCCCATTATTGACGACGTGGCCTGAATTCCCAAGAGTCTGGCGTGATCGGGAGGCGGGGGCACTTCGTCTTTGGCCCCATCGACGGCTTCGGCTTCTGGCGTCGGTGGTTGCCCGTGGGTGAGGATAAGCGTGGTCGCGACGATGCCGAAGACCAAGGCGACGATCACCGCGGAGTACAGGACCACTCCTCTGGAGCGAGGTTGCAGGCGGTCGAGATCCTCAGCCGAAATCCGCTCCGTCGGTTCTGGGTCGTAGCGGATGCGGTTGGCTGGGTTGTTGATGTCGTCGAGCTTGATGTTCTGCGAGAGCCGGTTCGTGTACTCGCGCAGCTCTTCAATGCTGATCTTCTCGAGGTCGCTGAGGAGCTCTGCGGCGTTCTGGTAGCGATTCTCGATCCTCTTGGCGAGACACTTCTTGAGAATCCAGCCGGCAGGGCTCTGCTCGATCCAGGGGGGGATGGGGATGGGCTCGGGCGAGGCTTGTTTGACCGCGACGTCGAAGGGGGAGTTGCCATCGACGACCTGAGCGCCTGTCAGTGCTTCGAGGATAATCAGGCCAAAGGCATAGATGTCGCTCGCAGAGGTGACGCCGCTGCCGCGCACCTGTTCGGGACTCATGTAGGCTGGGGAGCCAAAGGCGGTGCCGGTTCGGGTGAGCTTGTCGGTGAAGCCATCATCGCCCCACGCCTGAGAAACCTTGGCGATGCCAAAGTCGAGGACCTTGACGAAATCCTCTTTGCCCATCTCGCAGACGAAGACGTTCGAGGGCTTGAGATCCCGGTGCACGATGCCGTTTTCATGGGCTTCGGTGAGGGACTTGGCGATCTGCTCGCCGATGGCCATGCAGGAGTCCAGAGGGATGGGGCCCTTGGACTCGATGCGCTCCTCGAGGGTTTCGCCTTTGAGCAGCTCCATGGAGATGTAGAGCACTCCAGAGGAGGTCTGCCCAAAGTCGTAGAGCCTGATGGTGTGCGGATGGGTGAGGAGTCGGGCGAGGCGTGCCTCGCGTCGGAATCTCTGGGCGGCTTCTTCATAGCCGGCGATGCTGCGGCGCAAGGTCTTGAGCGCGACCTCACGTCCCATATCCTTCTGGCGTGCTCGATAGACCACGCCAAACCCACCCTCGCCGAGGATATCGACGATCTCATAGCGGTCGTCGATGATGGAGCCGGGCAGCAGGATGTCGTCGGGTGAGAAGGGGCCCGTCAGGTTCTCCATGTCTGGACTTCCTGTCAGGTCCCAACCGCCTTCATCCCATTCGCTCATACATCACAATCCTGGCTCCGACAGCGCCTTCGGTCACACGACGAAGCGCCCGGTGCAGTAATCGCCCTATTTGCCGCGCGATGGAGCAACCTGCTGGGTGCCAGCCGCGGCGGTCGGTCTGTTCTTCGAGCACACTGGTCCGTAACCAGCGCAATAGGGTGTGTCCTCTTGAGCACAACGCGGGTGTATCGAGGTAGGCCACCCTCGCCGTCTCCTAAACTTAGCTTTGCCCCGTAACTCCGTCAACGTAGACACCTTTCCGTGGTGGTTGGGTTCAACGACGGGCCACGAGCCGCTGTGCTCGCCTTCGGAGTCCAACCATCGAGCCGGGCTCAACCTTACCCTTCCTTGTCGGGTGCCTCCAGTGCCTCCAAATCGGCGGCGAGATCGCCAATGATCTCCTGCACCTGAGCCTCGGTCTTGACGAGCTTGTGGCGACAGCTCTTGACCAGCTCAGCAGCGCGGCGCACCAGAGCCGAGAGATCGTCGAGGTCGACATCATCGCGATCGAGGTGTTCGAGGATCTCCCTGAGCTCGTCGAGAGCGGGGGCAAAGCCGATCTCGACGTCCGCTTCGGAGTCGTTGGAGGGAGTGTTGCTCTTCTTTTTCACTTCGAACTCCACAAAGTCTATCACTGGCCTTGCCACCAGCTGTCGGCTGGCGGGAGAAAGCCGGTTTCTGTGAATTATTGCCGCTCATCGTTCACGGACTCAACCACGGCGAGCAGGGTCCCATCGGCGAGCTCGACCTGTAACAGGTCGCCCGAACGAACCTTGTGGATGGAGCGGAGTGTTCGTCCGTCCGCTTTTGTGCTGACCCAGGCAAACCCCCTCTCTAAGAGGCGTTTTGGGTCGGAGAGGGCGACGCGGGCGTCGATGGCGTCCAGCGCCCTGCGCGACTCCTCCAGCGGTCTGGAGGCTGTCCGGGTCAAGCGTTTCTCGAGCTCCGCGACAGAGCGCCTCTCGCGAGCCAGAATGGTGCGCACACGCCCTTCGGAGAGGATTCTGAGCTGCAAGGTGTCGAGCTCGCGGGACTGGAGCCGCAGGTGGGAGCGCGAGCGTTCGACGATCTGCATCGAGGCGCGATCGAGCAGGGTCCTTTGCCCGCGGAGGAGGTGCAGGGCCGACTGGGTGACGCGATCCTGCAAATATTCGTAGCGGGCTCGCCGCTGGGCCAAGAGGGCACGCAAGGCAGTGGTCACGCCTTGTGCCGTAATGCGGAGGGCCTGTCTGGCTCGGGTGTGGTTGGCGCTCGCGCGACTGCTGATCTTGGTGATGTGGGTTTCGAGCTCGGAGGCGTAGGCAGAGACCCTGTCGTTCAGCAGGCTCGCGGCGGCGGTGGGGGTCTTGACCGAGGTCGCGACCTGGTCCAGGACGCTCTGGTCGCGCTGGTGTCCGATGCCGATGACGATCTTCAACGGGAACTCGGCGACTTGGATGGCAACGGGGAGATCGTCGAACCAGGCCAAATCGGTGCGACTGCCGCCGCCGCGGGTGATCACCACGACGTCGTAGGTGCGGGCCCCGCGCTCCACATGTCTACGGACTCGGTCGAGGGCCCGTGTGAACGTCGCGACCAAGTGTTTTCCTTGCACCTTGATGGGGTACACGTCGACGACAAACGCCCAGGGCGCGCTCTGCAGCTCATGGAGGAAATCGTTGCGCGCCTCCCCCTCGAGGCTGGTGAGGAGGGCCACATGTAAGGGGACCAGTGGCATCTGCAAGGCGCGATTGCGTCCGAGGAGATTGCGGCGGTCGAGCTCCTTGATGATCGACTCGCGCTTCAGGGCGAGGTTGCCCAGGGTGTAGACCGGGTCGATGTCCCGCACGATGACTTGGTAGCGCCCATTGGGAACATAGAGTTCGACGGAGACCTTGAGCCGCACCGTGAGTCCATCTTCGAGGGCGAAGGGGTCGTCGGCGTTGCGGATTCGGTATTCGATGCGCGCCCGATCGTCGGGCCATAAGGTCGCGGAGACACGGGCGCGCACGGCGTCGCTGTCTTGCGGCTTCTCGACGAGTTCGAAGAACGACTGGCCACCGCGCGAGGCGCGATCGAGCCCGAGAATCTCGGCGACCAGCCAGATGTCCCTCGGGAAACGCTCGCGCAGCGCGTTGCGCACGAAGAGATTGAGACGCGCGACGCTCCAGGACTGGGTCGCCTCGGGTTGTTGCGCGCATCCTGCCCTGGCTGCGAGTTCTTGCGGCAACTCCTGCGGCGCCGCGGAGGGAGCCGACGGTGCAGTTGGCAGTGGCGTGCGCGCCTCCATGACAGTGCGGGGCCACTCCGCGAACGGGGGCGATGGGTTATCGCCCACATCCTCCCTCGCGCGGTACGCACTCGGCTTGGGATTGAGGCTGCTCTGCACCAGTCGCTCGGCCTGCTCGGAGTCGACGGTCCGCGTCACCACGGGCCTGGTGAGTGCGCTGCTGCCGCAGAGCTGGTGAACTTCCGCGGCTGCGACGAACCCCAAAGGCAGCAGCTTCGCCAACGCCTCACTGGCAGCGGTGGCTGGTACTGTCCATTGCTTCGCCTGCCCGTCCCATCGACGGCCGGCGATGCTCTTCACCGTGTCGATTAGAGCCGGGTCGAAGCGGAAGCGGATCAGCAGTGAGCGGCCGCTGGGATCCAGGAGGATTCTGCGTGGCAAGGGACACCCCTTGGGCTGAACATCAGTGTGGCCGAACGCCAGGCGAGCTCGCACCCCGGGGATAGCGAAGAGCGGTGGGAACCCAAAGGGTTGCGAGCAGGAGACGGCCAAACTATCGCCGATTTCCGTTGCTGACGCCATCGCCCCTTCTCTGTCGGCCCAACGGACGCGAAGACCACCGCCTTGTTTCGAAGTGCTTGTTCACGGTAACTTGAGCCATCGCGAGTAGGCACGGCTTCACAGTGAGCAATCGTTTACACGGGCAAGCGTTCCCGCTCTGCGGCCAGCCACCTGGATTCGAGATGCCCAGCGTTCAACGGCCGGGACGAGAGAGTCGCTCAGCGGAGGGGACATGGCGTTTTTGATCGATCGTGAGATCGCAGAACGGGTGCGGGAGCTCGATCTTTCGTTCAATGAGTACGGGCTCGACAAGTACGGGATCTCGCAGAAGTACCTGTCGATCTTCCACACGATTTTGGGCCGCGCCTATCGACACTACTTTCGGGTGGAGTGCACTGGGCTCGCGAACGTTCCGGCACAAGGGCGAGCCCTTTTGATTGGGAACCACTCCGGCGGACTGCCCCTCGACGCGGGCATGGTCTTGGCGTCGATGCTCCTCGACCACGAGCCGCCTCGACACGCCCACTCGATGGTCGAGTACTTCGCCCAGCATTGGCCTTTTGTGTCCCAGTTCTTCAACCGCATCGGCCAATTCACGGGGCTGCCCGAGCATGCGGAGCGGTTCCTCCGCGAAGATCGGCTTGTTGTCGTGTTTCCCGAGGGAGCCCGCGGGACTGGCAAGCTCTACAAGGACAAATACCAGTTGGTACGCTTCGGAACCGGGTTTGTTCGGCTCGCCATGCGGACCCAGTCGCCCATCGTGCCGTTTGCGTTCATCGGCGGTGAAGAGGCGATCCCCACGATGTTCCACATGACGCGTCTGGCCAAGATGATCGGTGCACCGTACATCCCTGTTCCCTGGCAGATTCTGCCCGTGCCGCTGCCAGTCAAGTGCACCATCCACTATGGTGCGCCCCTCTTTTTCGAGGGCGACGGCGCGGAGAGCGACGAGGAGATCGAGAAGCATGTGGAGGAGGTCAAGGACGCCATCCGTGGGCTGATCAGCAAGGGCCTGGAGATGCGTCGTTGAGTGTCGATCGTCTTTCGCGCGCTCCCCGACACGGGGCGGTCTCGAAGCGAGCCATCTGCGTGCCTGCGCGCGAGCCGAGCCTGTTCAGGCGCGACGGGGTCTTTCGAACAACGAGCCCTGCCGCGCCCCATTGCACCCACACCAGCGAAGGGACACCGTGAAAGTCGTCATCACCGGTATTACAGCGACCTTGGGGCGCATGCTCGCCGAGCGCCTCCTCACCAAGGGTCATCAGGTCTTGGGTATCGACCGCCGCCCGTGGCCGGGCGCTCCCCAAGGCGTGCAGATGTTCAAGGCAGACATCCGCAAGCGTCCAGCAGAGAATGTGCTGCGCATGCACCGGCCCGACGCGCTGATCCACATGGCGACGGTGACGCACTTCACGACCCGCTTCGAGGAGCGCTACAAGATCAACCTGATCGGCACCCGCAAGATCCTCGAAGAGTGCGCGGAGCACGAGGTCGGGCAGGTCATCTTCATCGGGCGTCACACGGTGTATGGCGCGTCGGCGGACTCGGCCCTTTACCACACCGAGGACGACCCGCCGCTCGCCGGTGCGACGTTCCCCGAGCTCGCCGACATGAGCGCCGCCGACTTCTACGCCTCCTCAGCGCTCTGGCGCTGGCCACAGATCGACACGGCGGTCCTGCGGCTCGTCTACACGCTCGGGCCCTCGAGGCGCGGGACCTTGGCCAATTTCCTCGGTGGTGGCGGGCGAGTGGCGACGGTGCTGGGCTTCGATCCTCTCTTCCACCTCATGCATGAACGCGATGCCGCCGAGGCCATCATCATGGCGCTCGAGTCCAAGCTGAGGGGGGTCTTCAACGTCGCAGGTCCGGACCCAGTTCCCCTCTCGCTGCTCTGCAAAGTGACGGGTGTCCATGCTGTGGCGCTTCCCGAACCCATCTACCCGTTCATGCTCGGACATTTTGGCTTCCCGAAGCTCCCCATTGGGATCGTCAACCACGTCAAGTACCCGATCGTGGTGGATGACACGGCTTTCAAGACGGCGACGGGGTTCGAGCCTTCCTGCGATGCCATCCAGACGATGGAAGCCTTTCGCTGGCTCTAGCCCATGTGCGGCAAGAAACGAAAAACTCCCTCAGGAAATGCGGAGGGAGTTTTTTTGCAAAGAGCAACCTCAGATGTCGAGGTTGCTGACGTTGAGCGCGTTCTCTTCGATGAACTCGCGTCGCGGCTCGACGGCGTCACCCATGAGGACGGTAAAGAGGGCGTCGGCGTTAAATTCGTCGTCGACCTCGACCCTGAGCAGCGTCCGACGAGTGGGATCCATGGTGGTCTCCCAGAGCTGCTCGGCGTTCATCTCGCCCAGACCTTTGTAGCGCTGAATGGTTTGGCCAGCCTTCCCGCCAGTGAGCACGGCCTCGGCGAGGGCGTCGGCGTTGGTCAAAACGACGCTTTCTTTCGTGGAGCCGATGAGCGTGAACTGAGGTCCGAGCTTGGTGCTGATGGTCTCGTTCAACTGGACGAGTTGCTGGAAGGTGCGACGCTTGAGGAGACCGCCGTCGATGCGGGTTCTCTTCAGGTTGCCCATATGCCGGGTGGTCCAGTCGACGTAAGGGCCATCGAAGGCGTCTTCGTCGGTTGAGGGTACGAGCACCGCAGGGACGTCGAAGTTGGTGTCTTGGTAACGCTCGTCGAGGAGGCGGGCGAGGGCCTGGACCCACTCCACGAACCGGGGCGGGTCGGCGGCGACCTCCTCGGAGAGAGGCAGCTCACGGATCATGGCGTCGATGACGCGGGGATCGTTCTGTCCGCTGAAGCGGTCGCGTTTGCGCTGATATTCGAGGGTCAAGGAGACGAGATTGCGGATTTCCTCGGCCTCGAGGGTCTCGGTGGCGGTGACGACCTGGGTGCCCTGGGTGCCGCAGTTGAGCAAGTAGGATTCGTAGTCCGGCTCGCCTTTCAGGTAGCGCTCGTTCTTGCCGCGTTTGATTTTGTAGAGCGGAGGCTGAGCGATGTAGAGGAATCCTCGCTCGACCAGCTGCGGCATCTGACGGAAGAAGAAGGTCAGAAGCAAGGTGCGGATGTGACTCCCGTCGACGTCGGCGTCAGTCATTATGACGATGCGGTGGTAGCGCAGCTTGTCGATGTTGAAGTCGTCCGCGGTGCCAGCGCCAAGCGCGCTGATGAGCACCATGATCTCCTGCGATGAGATCATGCGATCGAAGCGTGCCTTTTCGACGTTGAGGATCTTACCTTTGAGGGGAAGGATGGCCTGGAAGGCTCGGTCTCGGCCTTGTTTGGCGGTGCCACCGGCGGACTCTCCCTCGACGATGTAGATCTCGCACTGGGCGGGGTCTTTGATCTGACAGTCAGCGAGCTTACCCGGGAGTGTCGATGACTCGAGCGCCCCCTTGCGGCGGACGAGTTCACGGGCTTTGCGGGCGGCATCGCGAGCGCGGGCGGCGTCAACGGACTTGCCGATGATGGCCCGAGCGAGCGCTGGTGCCTCCAAGAGCCAGGTCCCCAATCCGTCGTTCACGGCCTGTTGCACGTGGCCGAGGATGTTGTTGTTGAGGAGCTTGTCCTTGGTCTGATTGGAGAAGGTGGGGTCAGGGAGCTTGACGCTGACGATGGCAAACAACCCTTCTCGAATGTCGTCACCAGAGAGCACGCCCTTGAAGGCCTTGAGCAGCTGCTCGTTTTGGGCGAACTGATTGATGGTGCGGGTCAGTGCGGTCTTGAAGGCGGTCTCGTGGGTTCCGCCGTCGTTGTTGCGGATGTTGTTGGCGAACGCGACGAGCTTCTCTTTGTAGTCCTCGGTCCACTGCAGAGCGAGCTCGACGGTGACTCCTTCCTCGGGGATGACCTTGTGGATGTAGATGGGGTCTGGGTGGATGGCCCCTTTCCCCCTGGTCAGGAAGGAGACGAAGCTGGCGATGCCGCCTTCGAACTGGAAGTCGAAATGTCGCTCGTCACGCTCGTCGTGGATCGAGATAGAGACCCCGCGATTGAGGAACGCGAGCTCACGCAATCGGTTCGTGAGCTGATCGAAGTTGAAGTCCGTGATGCCGAAGATGGAGCGGTCGGGGAGGAAGGAGATCCGTGTTCCCTTCAGGGTCGTGGGGCCCACCTCGCAAATGGGTGCGTCAGGGACCCCTCGTTGGAAGCGCTGCGTGTACTCCTTGCCGGCGATGCGGGTCTCGAGGCGCAGCCAATCGCTGAGGGCGTTCACACAAGAGATGCCGACGCCGTGGAGTCCGCCGGAGACTTTGTAGGAGTTGTTGTCGAACTTTCCGCCGGCGTGCAGGCGAGTCATGATGACTTCGGCCGCGCTGACGCCTTCTTTCTTGTGCATATCGACGGGAATGCCGCGACCGTTGTCCTCGACGCTGGCAGAGCCGTCGATGTGCAGCACGACGGAGACCTTGTCGCAGTGTCCAGCCAAGGCCTCGTCGACCGAGTTATCGACGGCCTCGAAGATCAGCTGGTGGAGTCCGGAGAGCTCGTTCACATTGCCGATGTACATGCCGGGCCGCTTGCGCACCGCCTCGAGCCCTTCGAGCACCTGGATGGAGTCGGCGTCGTAGGTCCCGTTGGTCACACTCGAAATTTCTATATCTTTCGCGCTTGCCCGTGCGGCGATGTTCTGCGCGGTCTCGGTCACTACATCTCCAGCTTGATTCATATGCCTCGTCCTTGATGGTTCTCGTGCTCGCGATTCATTGCTTCCCGTGGGTTGGCCACGAACGCTCGTGGGCGAAAGAAATGAGCGCGAGGTTTGTTGGGCCAGTGAGGCTTCTCATAAGGCCCGAACAAAGACGCAACACCATACCACAACAGCCGCCGAAGGTCTAGCCTTGGTTGCCTTTCGTGAATAAAGATAACGCTTATAAAACAGCACGTTGGGCGCGCATCTCTGGGGCCATCACCTGGGCGAGCAACAGGCCTTGTGGCGTGAGCTGTCGGGCCATCCCAAGCACACAATTCGCAGCGAGACGCCACAAGCAAAACGGCCTTTGACGAGGGAGACTGTGCTCGTCAGAGGCCGTTTGGTTCTCGAATCGATTCTGAGGGCTTCGGCGTGGCGCTAGGCGAGAGTGCGAGGCAACACGAGCAGCGGCACCCGGCTCAGCCGAAGAACGCGCAAGGTCGTGCTGCCAACGAAGAAGGCTTCCACCACTCCGCGGCTGTGCGAAGGCACGACGAGGATGTCGATGTTCTGCGCCTCTGCGGCCTCGGCTATGGTCTCCGCCACCACGGTGCTGGCTTGGCAGCGGTAGGACACCGAGTCGAACTTCTCGGCCTCGACGAACTCCTTTAGCCGGACCAGCGAGCGTTGCTCGAGCTCCTCGATGGCGATCTTGGGGATCCAATAGGGTGGCTCTCCTGGCACGATCGCGGCGGGGGGAATGTCCGCGGCGTGAAAGAGCTGCAGCGAGCATTCGAGCGCTCGCGAAAGCTGATAGGCCCAGCGCACGCCGCGCTCGCTGTCCTCGCTGAAGTCGCTGGTGGCCATGAGGTGTCGAAGCGGCGGTGGCGTCTCGAACATCGGTTGTTCTTCGACGTGAGGGACGACCAGCACTGGCACCGCGGATTTGCGGACCAAGCGCTTCGAGGTGGAGCCAATGAAGAATCGCCGTACGCCCAAGGCACCAAAGCGACCACAGACGACCAAGTCGACATCGTTCGCTTCGGCGATTCGCAAAATCTCTTTGTGCGCGACCCCTGAGGCACTGAGGATCTCGTAGTCCACCTCGAGCTCGGATAGGACTGCGTCGAGCCGCTCCATCCATTTGGCGCGGGCGAGCTCCATCTTGACCATGTACTCGGACAGCGCGTCGGAACCGAGGAAGCCGTAGGAGCGGATCTCGTCGACGTGCAAAACGATCAGCTTCGCCTTGAGTTTGACGGTGAGACTGGTGGCGACCATCGCGGCGCTCCACGCGCTCTCCGAAAGATCGACAGCGACTAGGATTTTCTCGAGACGCATGGCCCGACCTCCACAAGATTTCTGCGCTGCCGCCGACCACTCGAGGGTTCGAGTCGCTGGTCGTGGCCGCGGTGAGAGAACATTGGACTCCGAGCTTGGCAGTAGCGAGGTTGCGCGAAACCCGCTCGGCTTGGCGACCAACGACAACCGACCCGCAGCTCCCTCAACCGAACAACGGACGAAGATCTAGAGAAGCAATATCTCCGTTTCGCTATGCCAACTTAGATCATCTTTCGAAGGACATCAGTGGCACTGATGACGCCGAGGAGATTGTCTCCCTCGACCACGAACACTCTGTGGATCTTGTGCCGCAGCAACGTTTCGATCACCGTTCTGGGGGAGTCCTCGGGACCAACCGACAGCAAAAACGGCGTCATGATTTCCGAAATCGGTGGCGAATCATCGGCCTCGAGGTGAAATCCCGTGCTGAGTTCCTCCCCGCCAGTCGCCGCGAAGTTATCCATCGGACTCTTCTTGCCTGAGTGATTCTCCTCGACCTCGGCGTAGAGACCCCGCTCACGCTCGAAACGCACGATATCCGATTGGCTGAGCACGCCTTTGAGCAGGTTGGTCTCGTCGGCGACCGGCATGGCGCTAAAGCCCTTGCTGCTGAGGATGCGAGCCGCTTGTTTCACCGTCGTGGACGGATGGATGGTCTCCGGCGAAGACGTCATCAACTCTCTCGCCCAACGCACCTCCAGAGTCAGCAAGTCAATCGTCCGGCCAGCATCGTCACGAGCCACAGGCAGTGTCATCACACGCTCCGTCGAGTTTTGGGAGGCGTCTCAGCCTCCTCAGTTTTGCGCGCCATCGCGCTTTGGGCGAGGGCTCACCAAGGAACTTGGAACGGGCTCGCCGGCAAACCCTCCAGGACGCGCACATTGTTCGCCGCCGAACCGGCAAGCCCACGTGGTTGGTTGTCCGCCGAGCGAGTTCTTCATCAGGCAACTCGGAGGCAGGGTGGTGAAGAGTCGTGTAAACCCCACGAGTTGCGTGCAGGATGCGGGCAACAACTCTCGCCTTTCATCTACACCGAAAACCCCAAGATAGTTCTGGCGGCTCATAAGACTGCAACAACCTTTCGGTACTTAAAGGTCTACTGCCGAGGCCGAGAGTCGTCAATAGCCCTCCTGCGATCCGCTCCTCGAGAGATTATTCGGCGGCTCCTGGAAGTTCTTTTGCTGGCCGTTGACCGTTAGGCCAGTAAGTCCATGTGGCCGGCCGCTGAAAGTGAACACTTTTCTCTGAAGACCACGTGAATTTCAGGGTTCGCCCTCAGAGCAAATCCCGCACGAGCTCCCACGCGTTGCCCACGTTCGTCGACACGGCACCTCATGGACCTTCTCGCCCTCAGACAGTAACCTCGGCGCCTCGACTAACAACTATGCGGAGAGGAGGGAGTCATGAGTGATCGACACATCGGTATCGCGCTCTTTCATCGACTTGGCTTCGACGACCTAAAATCCAGAGTCGGCGGACCTCTTCTCGCCTTGTTGGGCACCGCCTCGACGTCGGCTTTGGAGCTCCGCCTCGGCGACGAGTCCCTCGGTCTGGCCACCGAACAGGCGATCGCCGCCGTAACAAAGGCCGAGCTGAGCCGAGGAGCCGACCGAGCTTTGACGGTCCAGACCGCCGACCGCTCGGCGCTGGTCGAGCTCTCCGATCCCCAGCGCGACCGGCCTCGGGCCATCACGCCCAGCTCCATGAGCCTTGTGCTCAAAAGCGAGGACCTCGATCGCAAAGCCTTCCTGAAGCTCTGTGAGGCGGTCGACGTGCGGTACGGGTTCGTCACCGTGACCGACTCGTTCGAGACCGCTTACGACGAGGTGTTCTGGCCAGACGCGCAGCACCTGAAAGCGTCCTCCGAAGCCCGTCGGCACTCCAACGCGTGGCTCCAGATGATCCGCTCCTTCGGGCGACACCAACTGGGTGTCGGCATCCCGGACATCTACTGGCTCAACGTCTTTGGTTTTCAGCTCATCAACGAGCTCCGTCGCCTGCACAGCTGGGACGAGCTCGAAGGGCTCGTGCCCCTGCGCTTTCTCGAGAGCGGCGCCGTTTACTTCACCACCTCGGACCTCCCCGCCACCGTCGATTCCGACGCGCTGAGTTCGCTGGCCTGCCGGATCGCGAATGCCTGTGCGCCCCTCGGACTCATGCACCGCGCCCTCGTTCAAGCCCGACAAGGTGACCGCCTCGTGCTCGACTCTCTCGCCGCGACCGCCGACCGACGGCTCCTGTTGGGTTTGGCGTTCGCAGACGGCCTCGAAGCGTTTCGTCAGCTCGCCGGACCCACGGCCAGCGCGGTCGAGACCGTGCAACAGGCCTTGAACTTCCTCGACGAGCACGCCAGCGACCGGCCGAGATGCTACGGCGAGGCGCCCCCCGAATACCACGATGACGACACCATACTCGGCCTGGACGTCGTCGAGGAGTCCGAAGAGACCGCTGCCGAAGGCAAGAGCATGAGTGTCGATGCCGACGAACAAGTCCCAGAGCTGACGCCTGAGCAGCTGGCCGAAGATCCCGTCGAGGCGAGCGCAACCTGGAACATCCGCTGGAACGCTTGGGGGTCCGTGCGTCTCGAGGTGCCGTCGATTCGCTGGTCCGAGGTCGCCGACCCCACCCACCGAGCCCTGAGCGTCTCGCTGGTCAACGCACTGCCGGCCGACGTCCAGCTCGTCCTCGTGCGCGCCGCCTGCCTCGTCGATGAGCAGGTCGTCGCTGTGCACGAGGTGGCGAGCCCCTCGCTCAACCTCGCCCCAATGTCTGGGCGAACACGCATCGAGCTCGAGGTGGACGCGCCACTAACGGGGAGACGGCTGGTTCTCAGCGCCGGCTTGCGCTACGTCCTCGAGGACGCAGTTGCGGACATCCTCGTCGAGAACGGCGTCGCGCGCGTTCTCGGCGCCCCCATAGGGACGCTGGTCGCCAAGGCCTGGCCCGCGGAGATCTCTATCCAGCCCCACCACGACGAGCTGCTCGTGCGGGTGAGCAACACGACTCAGGAGCCGTGGCGTGGCTGGGTGGTCTCGCTGCGCGAGTCGGAGGCGGACGTTGGCTATGCCCGCTACGAGGGAAGCGGCGTGCTGCCTTCTGGCGCCACCACCTACGCCAAGCTGCCGCTGCGCAAAGGGATGCGCGATGGGCACGTGCAAGTGTGGCTCGAGGCCGAGGCCTGCGTCGATGTCACTTTGGCCGAATTCGAGCCCTGACGACTTCGGCCGGCACGGGAGGCGGGTTGACGTGCGGCGCCCAGCCCCGAACAATCAGCGGGTTGCATCGCGCCTCCCCACTCACAAGAGCGCTCACAGAGACAACTCGCAGCCATGGATGGCGGAGCGTCGGTAACCCCATAAGGTTGTGCGTAGGACGCGCGCAACGACAGTTCTCGCCCAGCGGCCGACCACGAGCTTGGTGGTCAACCGTCACAAGAGAAGACAGAGAGCCATGAAGACCAAATTTCTCGCCAGTGCGTTGGCGTTCGCTGTGCTCTTTACGGGGTGTACACAGAGGGGGAACTATCCCCTCGCAGACTTTGGGGGAGGCGCAGCGGGCAGTCGCCTGAGCGCCGACCCCCAGGACCGCCTCTATTGGGATTCTGCTGTCTGGTCGCAAGCGGGCGATTGGGTCGCTGCGCTGGAGCCGCCCCAGGGAGATGGGCCTCAGCGCGTCGTCGGCGTGATGATGGTCGAGGCCGACGGCACGGTTGGAGTTCCCGTGGGGGTCGTCTCTGAGATGCCGAGCCTCACTGGCTCCTCTGTGGCGTTTGCGGCGGTGGACGCGCTGCATGGCAGCGTGGAAGGGCTCGGGTTGGCGCACGTACGAGAAGGCGACGGAGCGCTCCGTGCTGAGCCCCTCTTCGTCGGTGGGCTGCGTGCCGGTTGGTACCTCGTTCTTCGCTCGGCCCCCTCGCAAGCCGCAGGGCTTCAACGCTTCGCCAAGGGAGTGGTCGCCATCGACGGTGCAGGAGTGGTCGTCGTCCAAGTCGGCGAGGTCGCAGACGCAGACCGCTTGGTCGAGGTCTGGAGCCGACCCATGCCGCAATACGGTTTGCTTCGCGTCGGAGTCGAAGACACCGTGACCGACGGCGACACGATGAAGTCGGCCATCGAAGCCCGTCTCACGACGCTTGGACTGGCGGCCGAGGTGCAGAGCATCACGACAACGGGACTGGAGTGGCAGCGCCCCTTTGGCCCAGCTCCGCTGGCGGACGTGACCCTCGGCCTCGCCAACGAGGGCGCAACACACTGGGTCATCCGACCCAACCCGGCGGCCTTTGAGGTCGAGACGAAGCGGTCGGGCGTCACCTTGAAGGCCCCATCCCTCCTCGAGCAGGCGCTGCGGTTTCCCGTCGAGACTGACAACGGCGGCCTCATCGATGCGCTCTGTGGGCTCGTCGCCTTGGGCAACCCCCATGAGGTGCTCGGCCCCTTTCTCGTCGAACGCGCTGTCGACGCAGGTTTGACGTTGATGGGGGACGAAGAGGCGGCCCGCTGGCGACTCGCCGAGCTCTACGCCCTCGCGGGGCTGCGCCACCTGGCGCTGGAGTTTGTCGGCGAGCGCAGCCTCGGGTCTTCTGGGGCTCTGGCGAACGCCTCCCGACATCGAGCGGGCGTCCTCCACTTCAGCGAGACGATGGGGATGACGGCCGCTCCGGATGCCGTGATCGCCAATCTCAGCCAGGCGAAATCGGGCTACTATGGGCTCGGCTTCGATTTGGGCGCCGCAGCGGTCATGGTTCAGGAAGCCGAGGTGTACTTTGCCAGCCAGCGCGAGGACCTAGGCGTCGCCCGCGTCGAGGAGGCCCTCGAGCTCTTGTTGCGGGCCGACCAGTTCCAATGGGCGGGAGATCTCTATGTCGAGCTGGCGCTCGGCCCCCATCGCGACGCTCGAGCGACGGCGCGACAGGAGTGGCTGAAAGCGGCCGAGGACGCCTACATCAGAGGCGGTGAGCAGGCGGGTGCACAGTGGACGAATGCGGTCATCGGGGCGACCAGCGACGACGTCGACGAGGTCGTTGTCCGCTTGCAGGAGGCCGGGGTCGCAGGGGCTCAGACCCCCGAGGACGAAGTCTTCGTCATTCTCTGTGAGGCCAACCTCGAGGCACTCTCAGGGCGCAGCCGGCAAGCTCTGACGACCTATGCCGAGGGGCTCGAGCGGGCGTGGGCGCTCGATATGCCCACCGGCGCCTTGGTGGCGTTGGAGCGCGCCGTCTCCCTCTTGGAGCGGTCGACCTACGATCGGTCGACGCTTCCTTTGGGAGGTCAGCGATTGTTGGCGCTCACGTCGCCGCCCGCTGCGACCCGCATGACCGCCGCTCAGCGCGCCGAACTTGCGCACTGGACAAGGGCCCTGTGTGCCTACGAGATGGAAACCCTTCAGCGCTGTCAGCAGCTCTGAGCTACGGAACGAGGGCTTCGAGGGGCAGACACGCGGGCTCCACAGTGGCGCCCGTGTGGTAGTCGGCGAGCAGCCCTTGTTGGAACTCCGCATCCTCGAGGGGGCCCCGCAGCGGGGTTCCGTTCTTGTCCAGTGGGAACTCGAGCCGGATCAGTCGGTACTCCTGGTGCAACGCCTTCAAGAGGACCTTCAACGCGGCGAGCTGTTCGGCGGTGGGGGTCTCGCTTTCGAGCTTCTGGTCTCCGACCGTACACCACTCACGAGTGGCGAAGACATCGCTGGGGGCGGGCACCGCAGAGTGCAGCAGGGGGTTGGCGAGGGCCACGGCTGGAGCCGTGCCGCTTGCGCCCAGAGCACCAGCATCGGCGAGCAGGGGCGAGACCCACTCTGGTGGCCGTCGGGCCATGACGAGAGCGATGTAGACCGCGCTGTTGCTGCTCTCGGTGGGGGCGAAGGCGGCGTGGACAGGATCCAGCGCCTGATGGACGACTCCGTCCTGGTCGATGAGGAAATGGGTCGTGCGGCCCTGTCGAAGTAGCGAGCCCATAGCCTCGACCGCGTCGGCTCCCGCGGCCCGGTGGATGACGATCTGGCGAATGACCTTGTCCGCGTCGTCGCCGTCGCCGAAACAAGGCTCCGACAGGGCTCGCCCGATGCCCGCGCGTTGGTCACCGTCGGCTCGCTTGCGGTATTGGTAGGCCCGGCCGCCGGGGTGTTTCACCATCCAGGCCACCATCTGCGCGCCGCTGTGCGAGAAATCGTAGAGCGAGATCGCTGGCGCGGGCTCGTTGTAGGTGTGGACCGTAAGCGGCTCGGAGAGGTTTTTGTGATAGCCGCAGACCAAGAGGTGGGGCGGCAGCGGCGTGTTCTCGGGCGCTGCGAGGTACTCGATCTCCGGGTCGCCATCGGGCATGACGATTTCGGTCTGGTTTCCGCCACAGCCGGGTGCAACCCCGATGAGAACCGTCGTGAAGGTCCACAGGCCAATCCACGACGTGAGTCGGGTCATGAGGTCGTTCAGCGGTCTCTGGGCGTCTCGACGATGTCGACGCCCGCACACCCTTGGGCGTAGATCACGTCCAAGAGCCAGGCGACGGTATCGTAATTGGCCTGTGGGTGAACGATGACGACGGGTTCTGGTTGGCAGAGGCTCTTCCCCTTGCTTTGTGCATACTGCTGGACCTCGCTCTTGGAGAGGGCGACGCCGTTGAACCGCATGACGCTGTTCTTGTCGAACTCGATTTGAGTCGTCCCCCCCTCGAGGTCGAGCTTGAACTCCAAGCTGTCTTCGACGCCCATCTTCGCGGCCACACGGCCCTGCAGGCCGTCGACGCTCTGGCGCAGCGCTTCGGTGGATTGCTCCAAAGCCGCAAGCCGGTCGTCGATCGCGGAGATCTCTTCCGACTCGAAACGGACCGAGGACGACTCATCAACGGCTCGGCCGCGCACCACGCTGCCTCCGCCACAGGCAAAGGACGCGCTCGAGAGTAAGACGAAGAGGACGAACAGGGAGAGTCTTCTTGAAGACGTGCTCATGCGCTGCCACTCCAGTGGGCGGGACTTTCGCCGTCCGGACTCAGGGGAAAAAGGCGGCCCGATACGAGTCCAGAGATCCAACCCGACGATGAAGCAGACACTCTAACTCCAATGCCAAGCCATGACCAGTCTCGACGTCTCGATTCATCTCCGCACTTGTGTCCGCTGCGCCAGGCTGGCAAAACAAGACGCCGAGAAGCAAGGGAGGCCGAAAGTGACAGTCGTTGGTGTGTGGCAGAAATCCCGAGAATTCGTCCACTCTTTTCACGATGAGATCTCTGGACCACAGCGCCCTCAGCTCGCTTTTCGCGAGGTGGTGGTGCTGCTTGTCACCGCGATCCTGCTGGTGGTCTACTTCTATTTCGGCAAGGCCTCGTACTTCACCGAGCGGATTCGACCTGGGCTCTTGGAGAGCGGGGCTTTCACCGGCAAGGACCCCATGTGGTTCGGCCTCTCGAGCTACGTCTACTGGGCGGCGGCCAGCCTGTTCTTGCGTTTCGTGATTCCGTTGGCGGTGATCGTCGTCGTGTTCAGGGAGAGCCCGACGCACTGGGGGTTTGGCCTCGGCTCCTTGCGTCACGCTTGGCTCTATCTCTCTCTTTTCGCCGCGATGGTGCCGATTCTCACCCTGGCCAGCCTCGATCCGGCTTTCCAGGATAAATATCCGTTCTACAAGGCCGCCTCGGACGGCGGACAGGTGTTCTGGCTCTACGAGGTCTGTTACGGGCTACAATTCTTGGCGCTCGAATCGTTCTTTCGCGGCTTTCTGCTCTTCGGGCTCTACCAGCGCTTCGGGCACTACGCGGTCTTCATCATGGTCGTCCCCTACTGCATGGTGCACTTTGGCAAGCCTATGCCGGAGACCCTCGGCGCCATTGCGGCAGGAATCATCCTAGGGACCCTGGCCCTCAAGAGCGGCTCGATCTACTTGGGCGCCCTGCTGCACTGGGGCGTCGGGCTGACCATGGATCTGCTGGCCAGTCCGAACATCAAGTTCTGAATCGCCAGAGAAGCGTGAGGCCTGAGGTCTGAGGCCGGCCTGAGGTCTGAGGCCTGAGGACTGAGGACTGAGGACTGAAGCCTGAGGCCTGAGGCCTGAGGCCCTGAGGCCTGAGGCCTGAGGCCCTGAGGCCTGAGGCCTGAGGCCCTGAGGCCCTGAGGCCTGAGGCGGTTCAGGCGAAGGGCGTAGGTGCAAACCGGGAAAGTTGTGTGTGGCCGTCTGGAGGCACTGGATGTTTCTCACATGGGAGAAGCTAGATCCCTTTTTTCTGTCTTCGGTCCCTATATTTGTTCAGTTGGGAGCGGGGGCCTCACCGGTGGTCTCTTTCGGAACCTTGGGGGCGGTGGGGCTACCGGCCGCTTCGACGGCGGACTTGGCGTGCTCCACGAACTCGCTCTGCACATTCTTCTCGCCGGCGAACTTCAGCGCGCTGGTGTAGAGTTCCAAGGCTTTCGCCCGCAGCGGCACGGCCACCTCTCTCTTCGAGGTCGCCAAGTCCGCGGGGGCCAGGCCTTTGACGTCGGGGAGATCGTTGATCTGGTTCGCGACGAGCGTGTAGAGGTCGGCCGCCTTGACGAGCGACTCGACGCCCACCTTGGGGTCCTGCGAGTTCTGGAACACGTTCTGGTAGAGCGCCTCGACCTTCTCGGCCTGGACCTTGATCTCGACGAACTTGTCGCGCACGTCGGTCGCGGTCGCAGCGCTCAGGTCCATCTTCTCGAGGGTCTTGTACTCGGCTTGCGCCTCGGCCAGGGTCGCCTCGATGTTGACCGTGGCGTCGGTCTGCTCGATCAGGTCTTCGGTGCCAGCGCTCTGGATGTTGTCCGTGGCCTCTTCGAGCGCGGCGTATTTCTCGGGGAAAGCGTCCTCGAAGCGGCGCATGGCGCCGTCCCAGAGCTGATACTCTTCGCGGGTCGTGTTCTTCTCCCAGAACTTGTCCTGCTCGTCGGGCGTCATGGTGTCGACCTTCTTACGCAGCTCCTCGACGACGGACTTGAGCTTGTCGCTGTTCTTCTCGGAATAAGCCTTCACCTCGGCGATGGCGGCGTCGGCGTTGTCCTTGTGCTTGTTGAGGAGGTCGGCGACGTCCTTCATGGCGACGAGCAGGTCTTCCTCAGGACCGGCCTGCTTCTCTTTGTCGGCCGCGGCCTGCTTGTCCTTGTCGGCCGCGTCGTTCTTCTTGGCTTCGCAGGAGACGAGCGAGAACGACACCAAAAGTACCATCATCAAAGAAACGGTTCGGAACATACTCAACCTCCAGAGCTTCAGGGCGCGTCGGTCTCGTGACGCCATCCACGTGGAGCCGAAACTTTTGCATCGGCTTTAACGTCCGCCCGCGGTTCGTGTCAACCGTGGGCCGCGACTCTCAGCAGCCCATCCGCTCGGGGACCTGCCTTGGGGGCTTGTTCACCGAGGTGCGAAGCCGTGCTCTGGGCTGCCGTCGCGGGCCTGAGCATCTGTGACTCCTAGGCCTGAGGCCTGAAGCCTGAAGCCTGAAGCCTGAAGCCTGAGGCCTGAGGCCTGAAGCCTGAAGCCTGAAGCCTGAAGCCTGAAGCCTGAGGCCTGAGGCCCGAGGCCTGAAGCCTGAGGCCTGAGGCCTGAAGCCTGAGGCCTGAAGCCTGAAGCCTGAGGCCTGAAGCCTGAAGCCTGAGGCCCGAGGCCTGAGGCCTGAAGCCTGAGGCCTGAGG
>PFUG01000091.1:0-147 GCA_002789955.1 Deltaproteobacteria bacterium CG_4_9_14_3_um_filter_63_12
CGGCGCGTCTTACGGTGTCTTTGTCGTCAACACCGACATCTTCGTCTGGGCCAATGAAATCCAGGCAGGCGCCGGTGGCGCGGGCGGCGGCTCGCCGCAAGGCGGGAACGAAGGGGCTATCGGATTCGCCGGCCCAACCAACTGAGT
>PFUG01000091.1:174-9736 GCA_002789955.1 Deltaproteobacteria bacterium CG_4_9_14_3_um_filter_63_12
TCGAACTGCGCCCTCACTCCTCGAGTGCGTCCGGAAATGCCCCAGCTGCTTCGTCGAGCTGCGCCCTCGCTCCTCGAGTGCGTCCGTAAATACCCCATCTGCTTCGTCGATCTGCGCCCTCGCTCCTCGACGACCTAGGAGGTCGCCTCCGGGGCTCGGGCTTGCTCTCCTTGCAGCTGGGGCATTTCCGAACGCACTCGGTGCGCTTGTTTTCTTGCTGATTTATTTTTTTGCGAAGTGGGTTCTGGCGGGCGGTGTGCGGCAGGGGGCTTGGGCTTTCCGTGGCACGGCGTCGGCTCCGGACATTTCCGAACGCACTCGGTGCGCTTGTTTTCTTGCTGGTCCTGTTGCGAGGTGGGTTCTGGCGTGCTTTGGGGCGCACAGGCGCCGGGCGACGCTGGTTCTGGCGCGCTGTGGTGTGGATTGGCGTCGGGCGACGTGGACTCAACGCCCGACGACCACCTCGTGCGCACCTGCTGGGACGCGCACCCACAGGGTCCGCGTGCCCGTCTCATAAAACCAGCCTGGCGCGCTGCCCTCGAGTTCTGCGACGCCACCCAGCTCGGAGAGGGCTGCGCCGTCGAGAAGAACAGAGCTCGGCGGTGCGGCTTCGGCAATGACCTCGAACACTGCACCGCTTACGAACTCCTCGCCAGAAGCGGCGGTGAGGGTGGTCACAACGCCGCTCGACGCCTGGGAAACAGACGTATGATCGAAGAGCTCGAACGAGTGCTCCGGGCCAGCCGAGGTGCGCACCCAGAGCGCCCCAGCGTCCGTCGCGTAGCTGTCGACCCGCGCTGCATCGGAAGTCGGCGCCATGGCGTCGATGGTTGGGCGCAGCATGGGGACGAGAGCGCCGGCCTGCACGAAGAGGGGCAGCGTACCCAAGGGTGCGGCGACCGTGAGCGGACCGCCGCCGACGGACTCGCCGGTCCACCAATCGAGCCAGTCGCCGTCTGGCAGCACTAGGCTCCGCTCGCGGGCCCCCCTCTCGACTACAGGGGCGGCGAGCAACGAGTCTCCGAGCAGGAAGACGTCCGAGGGATGAACGCCGAGCTCTGGGTGAACAAGCCCCAAGACGCGCTGAATCGGGCGTCCGTCTGTCTGAAGTCGGTCTAGATACGTCCACACGTAGGGGAAAAGCCTCAGGTGCAGGCGCGCGTATTGGCGATACCACGCTAGGCTCTCGGGGTCGAAGCCGTTTTCGGGCTTGAACACCCAAGGCAGGTCGTTGTCGCTCGTTCCCACCTGCATGACAGGTGAGAGTGCGGTGCTCTCGAACCAGCGGACGAAGGTCTCTTTGTCCGGCGGCGAGTGGCGGTAGCCGCCGGTGTCCGAGCCGAAGAGGGGGAAGCCGGAGGGTCCCAACGAGAGCGAGGCGACCAGCGCTGCGGGCAGGCCGCCGACGGCGTTGTAGGGGTTGCCGTTGGCGGGGGTGACGGTGTCGCCGTAGCGATCGAAGGAGGCGTCGAGGTCGCCGGGCCAGATGACGCTGACACGGACCTGATCTCCCCACGCCGCCGCGCGGCAAAGCAAGAAGCCGCCGCTCTCGGGGAGGAGCTCCGCGTAAGTCTGGTGATAGCCGTGCTGGAAGCGCGCGTGCATGTCGCGCTCGTCGCTGCCGTCGTAAAAACTCCACTCGCTGCGGATGCCCAGCGCGCCACCGACGACGTCTTCGCCGTAGTCCAGCTTAAAACCCTCGACGCCCATGTCGGTGTAGGCCCGCACGTGGTCCTGCCACCAGGCCACGGCTCGTGGGTTCGTGAAGTCGAGCGGCCGACCCCAGCCGTTGAGGCGCTGCAGCCCGGTCTTCGTGGGGTAGAACCCCAATCCCTCGGCCTGGGCCAGAAGGTCGGCGGTGGCGGGGTGCGCCTCGTCGAGGTAGGGCGTGTGCCAGAGGGCGACCCGCAGGCCGAGCGCGTGGATGGCGTCGATCATCTCTTGCGGGGCGGGGTAGTGGGTGGCTTCGAAGTCAAAGGTGTTGACGGCGGTGGCGTAGGGGCGGTCGAGCCACAGCCCGGTGGTCGCCAGGTCGAGGTCTCGAATCTGCTTGATGTCGTCGAGCACCTCGGCCTGATCGAGGTTTTCGTCGCGCCACAGCCATGGTCCCAAGGCCCATCGCGCGGGCCGAATGGGGAAGCCGGTGAGCTCGTAGTAGTGGCGGGTGAGGTCGATGGGGGCGGCTTCGGAGAAGAGGTGGAACTTGAAGTTCAACGGTCTGGCGCCGTCGGCGACGGCGAAGATGAGGTCGACGCGGTCCGCGTCCACTGAAGCGACATCGAAGAGCCCAGCCTGATAGCTCTCCACGAAGAGTCCCCAGCCGCGCGTCCCGAGCAGCAGCGGGATCGGCACGTGGGCCTCGTTGCCGCCGCTCTCAGAGGAGCTGTCGAGCTCCATCTGCATGGCCCGCACCGTGCCGCGATGCTCCACCTTGTCGAAGACCTCGCCCAGTCCGTAGAACGCCTCTGTGGGATCGACCTTCGCCCGCAGTCGGACGTAGACCGGGACGTCGAGCCCATCGGCGACGGGCAGCTGTTCGAGCTCGAGGGAGAAGCGATCGGAGTCGGCGGCTGGCGCGATGTGCAGGGGCAAGATGCGGTCGGCGTCGAAGCGCACTTGGACCGTCAGCCCTGCGCCCGCCTCCTCGATTGCGGCGATGTCGGTCGCCGAGACCCAGCGTTTGAGCGGCGGTGCGGGCGTCAGGATGGAGGCGAAGAAGAAGCCGTATGGGTCGTAGAGCTTTGCGTCATCGAACGCACCGACCACGCCGAGCTGCAAGCTCTCGAGCTCCACTTCGAGCAACAGCGAGTCGCCGCGGAAGAGCTGGAGCCGGCTGGCGGCGGGGTCGACGACGAGCGTCGTCGTGCCGTTGTGGAGAGTCGCCAGCGCCGGAAGCACGTCGATCTCTTCGTCGACGAGGTCGGCGGCGTTGTCCTGAGGGCCATCCTCCGCGACCTCGGTGGCGAGGTCGGTGACCCTATGAGCTCTTGGAGAGTTTTCGCAACCCCAGACGACGAGCGCCAGAAAGAGAAGGGCCAGACGCAGCTGGAGTCGTGGTTCGGTGCTCATGGGAGGCTCCGTTGCAGGCCAAGATCGAAGGGACTGGCGCGAAAACCAGCCACCGCGCACGATCGTGATGTATCCAAGATGTGCCGCAAAAGGAAGGTGATAGCCCTGGGCTCGAAGCGGATTCTCAGCTCGAGGAAATCGGAGCGATCGCGCGTAGGCACTGCTTCGAGCGGGCACGGTGCCGAGTCGCGCGGGAAAACCCGATCGGTCGATGGTCTTCCGTCCTGAGTCGGTCGGACCTATGCTCGGGAACACTCGACCAACCTGGTGGGTTTTTCCGTCTCTGGCTCCCCGCACTGGAGTGTCTTTGCTGCAGACCCGTCGACATGGTGTTCTGGTCGTCCTCTCGACGGGCGACACGGTCTCGCTCAACGAGGCGGGTGAGCGCCTTTTGGGGGTCAGAGAGTCGGAGATCCTCGGCCGACGCGTCGATCTCTGGGCGCGTTCGGTCGGCAGCTTCGTGGACTTGCTGCAGAGCTGTCGAGAAGGGGACAGCGTGCGGGTGCAGAACCGTCTCATTCGTCTCGACGCGTTCAGCGTCTACTCGTCGCGCGGTTCGCGTTTCCGGCTGTGGGTGTTTTCGGACTCGAGCGAGGAGACGGCGCACTTTTTCGAGCCCAGCGACGACAGCGACAGCGGTGTACTCGAGATCTGGGGGAGCAAGAGCCACTTTCTCTCAGCGATGACCTCGGCGAGCGCACAGGTGCTGCAGGACGGGACCGTCGGTGAGCACTTGCCGGAGATGCTCTCGCGGATCGGCAACCATTCGAAGGCGAGCCGGGTGTATTTCTGGGAGAACCAAGTGGTGGATGGGACGCTCAGGGCCGTGACGACTGCGCAGTGGACGCACGCAGGGCTGGACTGGAAAGGACCCCACGACTCGTGGGAGTTCGAGCTGGGTTTCTCGCTGTCTCGCTGGGTCGAGAACCTCACCTCGGGGAGTATCATCGCCGGCCCAGTGCGCATGTTCCCCGAGGCCGAGCGGGAGATGCTGGAACGGCGCCAAACGCTGTCGATTGCGTTGATCCCGGTCCATGTGGGGGGCCAATGGTGGGGAGCGATCGGCCTCGATCAGTGCGATGAGGAGCGGGTCTGGACCCGCCGGGACCTGGAGAGCGCCAGAGCTGGTGCGCGTTTCCTGGGGCGGGCGTTGGAGAAGAAGGCGGCAGACGAGGCCCTGCAGAGCTCAGAAGACAGATATCGGCAGATTCTGCAGGCGATGGACTGCGGAGTGCTGGTGACGGACTCCGGCGGCGTCGTGAAGTTCGCCAACCCGCACGCCGTGCGCGCTCTGGGGCTGGGCAAGATCAAGAACACCGGACGACTTTTGGAGGACCTGCTGCCGGGCGCGGTGGTGCTTTTGAGCAGCGAGGCCCAGGCGATTGGGCAGCGCGAGTCCGAGCTCACGAACGCAGCGGGAGAGGTGCTGAAGGTCACCCACAGTTGTACGCTCGTTCCACCGACAGGCGACAGGGTGAGCCTCTTCAGAGAGGTTCCAGCAGCGGCACGCGAGGTTCGCAAACGCCGCAAGCCCTTGACCCCGCAGTCAGCACTTGGCGTCGCGGAGGCCTCGCCGGTTCTGGTGGAGAGTCGACCAGATCCGTTGTCGGGGCTCTCGGTGGGCATCAAGATACTCTCAAGAAATCAAGATCTTGGGCCAGAGATCGAGGCGATCGTGAGGTGGTTGTCGGCAGAGGTCGAGGAGGTGCGCCAACATCTGGAGCAGCTCTCGGCCGCGAGAAAAGGGCTCGAGATTCTCCCCGTCAGCGAGCTGCTCACCTCGGTTGAGCAGGCTCACAAGCACTTGGCCTCAGAGCGGGGCGTCCGCCTGGTTTTCGACCCGATGAACCGAACCGTCGAGGTCAACATGGACTTCTCGGCGCTGAGGCGAGCGCTGGGGAACATCGTGCTCAACGCCATCGAGGCGTCCTCGCGCGGTGGCTTGGTCACTTGTCGAGGGCGTAGGCTGGACGGTACCGAGCAGCAAGAGCGTTTCCCGGGTTTCGCGCAACCCATCGTCAGCATCATCGTGAGCGACGAGGGGATCGGGATCCCACAAGAACGCTTGCCTTGGATCTTCTCGGCATTCCACACGACCAAGCAGGCTGGCGCCGGACTCGGCCTGTCGTTGACCCGCGAGGTTGTCGAAGCACATGGCGGGTTGATTGTCGTCCACTCCCAGGTGGGCGAAGGGAGCTCGTTCGAGGTGCTCTTGCCAGTTGGAGGCTCGGAGCACTGTTTCGAAGCGCCTGAACGCGGAGGAGCGGGCTGCGAGGCTTGCCCCGTGCTGACCAAGGCGCATGCGGGCCATTGCTGGGCCGAGACCACGAAACACAACGACAAGGACCGCGGCTCGTGGATGAGCTGTGAGCAGTGCGGCTATTTCCAGCGCAACAGCCTGCACCGCTTCGGGATGTGAGCGGTCCTCGTGCATGCAGCGGAGCTGAGTCGAGGTGTCTGGAAGCGAACACCCAAGTGTCCGTCAGCGGACGGCGCAACGCTTCGTTTCACCCAGACCCAGATTCTTGTTTGTCCTCAGAGCCGACGAAATCCCCGCTGCGCCTGCTCGGAACGAATCTCGAGGCGAAGCTGAGCGCAATGGCACGTCCGTTGAAGTAAGAAACAGACGAAGGCCAATGTTCTTCAGAGTGTGGCTCCAAAGTGCACACTCTCTGCAACGAGGTTCGGCCATGAGCGCAGCCTACTCCTATAAACCAAGTCGGTTACCGACGGAGGAGCCGACCATGATGTCCAAGCCCGAGCCGCTCTCTGAGAGCCGCCGCCGGCCGCTCGCCGTGCTTCCCTCCGAAGCCCTGCGCGTCTTGGTCATCGACGACGAGGTGCTGATCGGCCGGGCCTTGAAGCGCATGCTGAACAAATACGAGGTCGTGTGCGTACTGCACCCGTCTGAGGCCTTCGAGCTCCTTGCACAGCGCGTCTTTGACGTCATCCTCTGTGACGTCATGATGCCGGAAGTCAGCGGCAAGGACGTCTACGACGTCATCCGGCGCGACTTTCCCGGAATGGAGCAGCACATCATCTTCATGACCGGCGCTGTGCTCGCCCGGGCCGCCGAGTTCCTCGATGGCGTGACCAACGACCGGATGGAGAAGCCCTTCGAACGACAGACCCTGTTCGAGCTGATCTCGAAACATCTCCCGAAGTAGAGGTGCGGCAGAGAACGATGACAGTGGAATTCCAGTCGCGGCACTGGTAATGGGTTCGGCGCGTTTTGGCCTCTCCCATTGACAAGGTTCCACTCCATGCAACAACCGACGCGAAGGGTCGCTGTCCTGCGGCTCTCGGGTGACATCTCCACGAAATCGAATCAGACGCGCAAGTGGTTTACGGCGCGGCTAGTCTCCAATATCAGAGCTGGACTCCGTCTCAACGGGATCGACTTCGAGCTGGTCAAGAAGCGCGACCGCATCTTTGTCTACAGCCAAGATCCCAAGCTCGGTCCGGTGCTCTCGAGGGTGTTCGGTGTGGCCGGCGTCGGCATCGCCGAGCCCCACACCTACGAGACCCTAGACGATGTCGTACAGAAGGGCCTCGAGCTGTTCAGCGACAAGGTCGTGGGCCGTACCTTTGCGGTGCGCTCGCGGCGTTGTGGGGAGAAGTCGGCCATCCCGTTCATGGCGATCGACCTCGACCAGCGTCTCGGCGGAGCGCTCTACCCCTTGGCAAAGGGCGTCGATCTCAAGTCGCCTGAGTTCAAGGTGCAGATCGAGGTGCACGAGACGTTCGCTTACCACTACGTCGAGCCCGAGTATCCGGGCAATGGCGGATTGCCGCTGGGTGTCCAAGACCGAGCGCTCTGCTTGATCTCCGGAGGGTTCGACTCGGCGGTCGCCGCTTGGCAGATGATGCGGCGAGGGGTGGCGCTCGACTTCGTGTTCTTCAACCTCGCCGGGGCTGAGCAGGTTCGAGGAGTTCGACGGGTGTTGCAGAAATTGCTGCAGAATTGGGGCTACGGTCACGAGGCCAAGCTGCTCATCGTCGACCTACGGCCAGCGGTGGGGCAGCTCAAGCTCGACATCAAAGGCACCTACTGGCAGGTCGTGCTCAAACGCCTGATGGCCCGCGCCGCGGATCTCATCGCCCAGCAGCAACGCTACGCGGCGTTGCTGACCGGGGAAGCGCTCGGACAGGTCTCGACCCAGGCGCTGGCGACCATGGCGCCCATCGCCACGGGCATCAAGACCCCGATCCTGCGGCCTCTGGTGGGCTTCAACAAGGACGAGATCATCAAGCTCTCCAAGCACGTCGGGACCCACGACATCTCGGCGAAGAACCCCGAGTTCTGTGCCCTCGGCGGCGGTCGACCGGTGACCAAGATCGCAACGTGGCTCCTCGACAAGCTGGAGGCCGAGATCACGGGCATCCCAGAGCTCGTGGCCGAGGCCCAGACCCTCGACTTCGAGACGCTGCTGCAGGACCCCGAGGACGTCGGCGTCGGCGTGAACCACATCCCCGACGGCGCCGCGGTGATCGACCTGCGCTCCGACGTTGCCTACTCGAGCTGGCACTTTCCTGGCTCTGCCAACCTCCCCTTCGACGTCGCCGTGAAGAACGCGCTGCGGCTCCCGAAAGACCGGGCCTACGTCTTCTACTGTGAGGTCGGGCTCAAGAGCGCCTCCCTCGCCGAGCGCCTGCACGAGCTGGGCTACGAGGCCTACAACTTCGATGGGGCGCTGCGTGGGCTCATGCGTTGGGCTGCGGAGCACAGGCTGGGCGAGGCCAATCCAGTGGATGAGTTCTAGGGTCGCGGGTTGACAGCGCCTTCGCGATCCAATTCCTTTGCTGTCCGTTGACCGCCAGACATCGAAATCGCGGTGGTTGCCAGCTGAGAGAAGTTAGTTTCCTTTGAGCGTTGAGAGAATTCCGTGTGCGTTCACGAAGAAAGATCAAGTGAACAGCGAGGCGTGACCATGTCATCTCTTCAGGGGCAGGCGATCTTCATCACTGGTTCGAGCCGGGGCATTGGCGAGGGCATCGCGCGGACCTGCGCCCGAGAGGGCGCTCACGTCGCCATCACCTATCGCAAGAACCAGGAGGCCGCCGAGGCGCTCGCCGCCGAGCTCGAGGCGACCTACGCCATCTCCGCGCACGTCGCGCAGCTCGACGTGCGAGACCCGCACGCCATCAAGCGCGAGGTCCGGGCCTTTGCCGAGCGTTTTGGTGCTGTCGACGGCCTGGTCAACAACGCCGGCCTAGTCTCGCCAGGCCTGCTCGTCACCCAGCCGATAGAGAAGATCCGCGAGCTTTTGGACACCAACCTCCTCGGGCCCATTCAGTGCGCCAAGGAGGTGCTGCCGTTGATGCTCGCGCGCCGCAAGGGCGTCATCATCAACATCGGTTCGGTAGCGTCTGGGCGTCCGTTCCGCGGACAGTCCATCTACGCAGCGACGAAGGGAGGGCTCGAGGCGTTCACTCGAGCGCTGGCCGTGGAGTATAGCCGCAAAGGGATCCGTGCCCACTGCATCGTGCCTGGGCCCATCGGGACCGAGATGCTGGACGAGAGCCGCGCGCTCGCCGAAAAGGAGATCCTCTCCCACATCCCGCTCAAGACCTTCGGCACCGCCCAAGACGTGGCGGAGATGGCGGTCTTTCTGCTGAGCGAGCGCTCGAAGTTCGTGACGGGCGGTGTGCATGTGGTCGATGGTGGCTATCTCTTGGGATAGAATGCCCACTTTCTCCGCCTGATTCTTATCCGACGAGAGCCCTCATGCACCTGAACTTCGAATCCCTGACGGAGCCCGCCAAACGTGTCGCCTACGACCTCTCGTCCCGCGGCGCCCAGGCCCACCTCGACGACCTAGGGGGGGGCGTGCTGCGGATCGCCATGTCGACGCCGTACACCCGGCTGCTCAAGATGCCCTCGAGCGCCTATCTCGTCGGTGACGTGCTGATCGACAGCGGCTTTCGCTGGGTTCGGGAGGCGGTGATGCGGGCGCTCGCCGGTCGCCGGCTCCGAGTCGTGATCGTGACTCATCACCACGAAGACCACGTCGGCAACTGCGGTCCCATCGCCGACCTGGCGGGCGCCGAGGTGCTCATGTACCGCCCAGAACACCGCTTCGGCGAAGGGGTCATGGACATGGAGCCGTACCGGCGAATCACCTGGGGCAGCAGCACCGATTATCTGCCGAAGCCCCTTGGCGACACGGTCGAGGCCCAGCTCTCGGGACGGGCAAGGCCGCTTCGGGTCGTGCCGACGCCGGGACATTCGGCGACCCATGTGTGTTTTGTCGATGACGAGACCGGCACGGTGTTCAGCGGCGACCTCTATATCGCGGCTGGGGCGGCCGCGGTGATGCCGCACGAGGATCCCTATCAGCACGTCGCGTCTTTGCGGGCTATCGCCGCGCTCGACCCAGAGCGGATGCTCTCTGGACATGGGCACGATTTGGCGAGGCCAGCGGCAAAGTTGACGACCAAGGCCGAGCGCATCGAGGAGGTGATTGAGCGGGTCAGGGCGCTGCACGGTCAG
>PFUG01000506.1 GCA_002789955.1 Deltaproteobacteria bacterium CG_4_9_14_3_um_filter_63_12
ACCCTTGATGGGTGACGAATTCTTGTCAGAGCCTCGAACTGCGATCGCGCGGTGGGACGCCAGCTGGATCGCTTCGAGCGAGTAGCGCGCGAAATTCGTCCCTTTCAAGATGCTTCCTGGCCCAACCGAGGATTCCCAGCTATGCCGCTCTTTGCTCGTTCTCTGGTTTGCTCTCGCCATGCGGTGTGCTGCCTGGCTTCTGTCGGCCTCCTCGCGTTGTCGTCGCTGACCCAGGCGTGCGACCCAGGGGTTGCTCCCGCGGCGAAAGCTGCGGTGGCGCCGGGCGAGCCCATCGCCGCGCTCGCACTCGATGGCGCCCTAGCCTACCGCGCCGCAGCGGCCAGCGGGCCTCTACGTCTCGAGAGTGTGGACGGGCGAGCGTTCTCGCGGGCGGGCTTGCGCTTCGAGACAGCCGGCGCAGATCCCGGGCTCGAGTATCGGGTGACCCGCACCGAAGACGGCGTCACGACGGTGAGCCCCTGGGCTCGAGTCCCGGTGAGGTGGCATGAAGCCGTCGCGTTCAACGGTCTGGTGACCCTCGAGCAGCCCGCCGAGCGGCTAGAGCTGCGGGCTTCTGCAGTGGACGCGGACGCCGAACCGTCGTTCCTCTTCGTCGAGCTGCTCGAGGGGACGGTCGTTGCCCAAGTCCAACAACAGCACCAAGAGCCCTTCAGGACCGTGGAGCAGGCCCTGGCGCCGCCCTCGTACGTCAACCTGCGCAGCGCCTGGGGCGCTCGCGACACTGGGGTCTGCGGCGACCCACACACGCCGCAGTACATCACCATTCACCACACGGTCAGCCCCACCGTCGACAGTATGGCTCCCGAGCAACGCCTGCGTCAGATCCAGGCTTATCACATCGACACGAACGGCTGGTGCGACCTCGGCTACCACTTCCTAGTGAGCGCCGACGGTCGGCTCTGGCAAGGCCGTGGGGACCACGAGAGGACCGGCGCCCACGTGGGGAGCCACAACACCAACAATGTCGGCATCTCGTTCATGGGCTCCTTCCACATCGATCCCGTGCCGCAAGCCATGATCGACGGCGCCGCCCTTTTGGTCGGGTGGCTCGCAGAGAACTACGGGATCTCCCTCGATCGCACGCATATCCTCGGGCACCGAGAGTGGCCGGGGACGGCGACCGAGTGCCCAGGCGGCTTCCTCCTGCCCAGGCTCGAGGAGATTATCGAGAAGGCCGGCACGCCAGCTCAGAATCCCGCGTTCGAAGTGAGCCTGTCCCTGCGCGACGTGCCTGGACAGGCCCGTGACCTGGTGTTGGGCTCGTCGAGCGGGGTCTTTGATGCGTTGGTTGGCCAGACGCTCACGGCCGACTTCGTGTTGACCAACAGTGCGCAACGCCCCGCCACCGACGAGGTCTTCGTGGGCTATGCGCTGGACGGACGCTTCTTCGCTCCTCTGGACGCTCAGGTGCTCAGTGACGCGCCTGCCCTCGATGGCCAGAGCTGGACGACGGTCGGCGGCACGTCCCTGACCGGCCCGGAGGGAAACTTGAGTGTGGGCACCTTGCAACCTGGGGAGAGCCGACGAGTCTCGCTCACGCTGCAGGCTCAGCGTTACAGTTTCGGCAACCAGAGCCCGGCCATCCGGCTCTGGGTCCAACACGTGGGCGGACTCTACGAGGACCAGGTCAGCTGGGACGACCCCTTGGAGCTCAACGCAGCCGGCGGGCTCCTGCGAGCGGAGAAGGCGGTCGATGTGTTTTCACCGTGGGAGTGGCAGTTCAATGGCCCCGCGGGTGACGATCTGGAGGGGTGGACCAGCAATGGCGACATCGGCGACCAGGCCCTCAATCTCCTCGACCACGCCTTGGCGAGCCGTGTAACAGGAGCGGCTCCACAGGTTTTGAGCCCCGCCTGGACATCCATTGACGCGGCGACCAAGAACCAAATGGTGCTGCGTGTGCGGCAGCACGGAGCCCCGCGCGAGATGCGCCTCTACTGGGCCCTGGCTGGTCAAAGTTTCGACGAGACGCAGTCGGTTGCGTTCACTCCAGCAGGCCAGGGGCAGTTCGAGGTCGTCCAGCTCGATCTTTCGAGCACGCCGAGCTGGTCCGCTACCGTGACGCGGCTGCGTCTCGACCCCTGGGAAGGCGGCTCCTATACCGGCGCCGAGTCCTGGCTCGACGTCGATTACGTCTTCGTCTCGGCAGCGGGCACCACCGCCGATGGAGACGGCGACGGGGTCAACACCGACGAGGATTGCGACGACACCGCTCCCGACGTGTTTCCCGGTGCGACCGAGAGCTGCAATGGGCGCGACGACAACTGTGACGGGGCGATCGATGAGGGCTGCCCCGGCCAAGAAGATTCTGGTCGAGACGCTGACGCCGAGGACTTGCTCATCGGCCCCGAAATCGGTGGGAAGTCTCCGGGGCCCTGCGATTGTTCCCTCTCCGAACGCAGCGCTCTGCCCTCGTTCGTCGGGGTGCTTATTCTCGGGATCGTGTTCGGAGTGTCGCGCAGAACGCGACAAAGACCTCAGCCTTAGCCAGCGCACTTTTTGGACCGAGGGAGCCCATGTCGGCGAAGAAACTCGAGTGGATCAAGACGGGAACAATGGTGGTAGGGACCCTGATCGCTGCGGGCCGCGCCTTCATCGAGTACCATAAGTTCAAGCGCGAGCAAGAGACTCAGGAGTACAACCGGGGACTGCAGAAGAAGGCTTGGCAACAGGTGATGGACGGGGAGCTCACCGAGGCCAAGGTTGGAGATATCACCATCAAGTCAACGCCGAAGCCCAGCACGTCGAAGAGAGAGAAGAGCGAAGAGAGCGAGGTTATCGAGGTCGACAAGAACCCCGTTTGAGTTCGCCGCCCGCGAACACTTGCACCAACGCCAGCTCTTGCGCACAGTTGAGGGGACTAGGTTCCCCCCTCTTGGTTTTTCTGTCTTCAGACAAGGAATTCACCCTCTAGGTGTGCTTTCTCTGCGGCCAACCACAAGGGTTTGAGAAGGCTCCGATGGCCGGCCAGCAAGAGACTTCTCCAAAAAAGACCGGGAGCGCGTTGACTGCTAGAAAGAAGAAAGCAAAAGGGGGGCCGGGGAACGTGGTCCCCCGGCCGGGTCAGGGCAGAGCCCTGCCTCCCCAAGAGCCAGACCCAAATTCGATGGAGGACGTGCTTTGAGCGGCGGCACAAAGTTTCCTGAGCCCGGCGACATTCTCGGGGAT
Source organism: Deltaproteobacteria bacterium CG_4_9_14_3_um_filter_63_12 (assembly GCA_002789955.1). Taxonomy (GTDB): domain Bacteria; phylum Myxococcota_A; class Bradymonadia; order UBA4248; family UM-FILTER-63-12; genus UM-FILTER-63-12. The sequence goes on from PFUG01000506.1 coordinate 3,190, forward strand.
TTCGAGCTTCTGTCGGTTATCGGGAGGGGGGGCTTCGGCGCCGTCTACAAGGCTCACCAACGCAGAATCGACCGCGAAGCCGCCGTGAAGGTGATCTTACCCAGTGTCATTGAGGGTGACCCACAGGCCCATGCCCGCTTCCTGCGCGAGGTCGATTTGGTTCGCCGTCTCGAGCACCCGAACATCGTTCGCCTGTACGACTTCGGCAGTGAAACTTCGGGCCTGCTGTGGATGGCCACGGAGCTCGTCCGCGGCGAGGTGCTGAGCAAGGTCCTCAAGAAGGACGGCCCGCTGACGCCGGAACGGGCCCTCAAGATCGCCAAACAGCTCGCCTCGGCCCTAGTCCTCGCCCATGAACAGGGCATCGTGCACCGCGACCTCAAGCCCGCCAACATCATGCTCGTCGATGTGGGAGCCGAGATTGACCACGTCAAAGTGCTCGACTTCGGCATCGGCAAAGCCCTCAACACCGCCGAGACCGACCTGCAGCTGACCAAGGAGGGAGGCTCTTACGGCACGGTGCTCTACATGGCGCCCGAACAGCTCACAGGCAAGCCCATCGGCCCCTACAGCGACGTCTATGCCGTCGGCCTCTTGCTCTACGAGATGCTGGCTGGCGAGCCCGCGTACGAGGGAGGGAACGCCTACGAGGTCATGGCCAATCGCCTCAACGACCCCATCCCGTACCCCGACTGGCTCGCGCGCTCGAAGTTCGGTCCGATTGTCCGGAAAGCCGTGAGCGAGGAATCGAGCGAGCGCTATCCCTCGGCCCGCGAGCTCTACGAGGCCCTCGACGCGCTCGATCCCAAGCAGTTGTTGGTGGGTCCCGCCTCAGGGAGCGAGCTTTTCGGACCGGCGTTGGGCGTCGAGAATGACTCGGCCGCGGGTGGCCTCGAGTTCTTGGGCAACGACGCCCCTTCGGCACCCCGATGGGACCCGGCGCTCGAGACACTGCCGGTCAAGAAACGTACGGACGCGAAGCCTGCCGCGCCCTTGCTCCCAGGACCCGAAATCACCGGCAAACCGGTACAGCCGCGTCCAGAGAGTTCGAAGTCCGAAGCGCCGAAAGAGAGCCCCGAACGCAAACCCCTCGAGGTGCAGACGCCTTCGACCCCGACTCCCGCCCCCCAGCCGAAACTGGACCCGAAGCGACTCTTGGTCGTCCCCGAGAGCACGGGTGGCCGTATCCCTTCGCTGCCTCACTGGCTCAGCGGCAAGCTGCTCGCCATGGTCGCTGGAGCCATCTTCCTCTGTGGCTTCTGGCTGCTCTGGACGCACTACGCCAAGAAGGCCAAAGACATCGGCGATGCTCAGCGGGCTAAGTTCGAGGAGAGCTCACCCTACGCAGACTTCGAAGCCCACGCTGAGCGACCAAACCGCAGGCGAGGTTCGACGCTTGCGGGCGGACTCGCAGGGGGAGACGAGAAGGTCGTCATCGAGCCCAGCGATGAGCCTCCACCCTTGTTCGACGAGTGCGGCAACGAGGACGCGGAGGCCTGCGTGGCGGTCGCCCGCCAGTACGAGAAAGGGGAAGGGCTACCCAAAGACGACAACAAGGCCGCCGAGTACTTCCAGCGCGCTTGCGACTTTGGGTCGGTCGAGGGCTGTGGGAACCTCGCCGCGATGATGACCCAGGGCCGAGGCGTCGAGTACGATCCAGCGAGAGCCTCGGTTCTACTCAAGACCTCGTGCAATAGCGGACACATGGCGTCCTGCTACAACCTGGGCGAGATGTACCGCGTTGGCGTCGGCGTCAAAGTGGACTTCTTCAGCGCCAAGAGTTACTTCAAGAAGGCTTGTGGAGGGAGTTTTATGGAGGGCTGCGACGCGCTGGATCGCTTAGAGCCCTAGGTCCGAGGCGCTTCGATGCGGGGTTCGCGTCGCGCGCCGCGCCAGCACGAGGCGAGCAGCAAGGCGACGAGCAACAGCCCAGGCAGCCTCGAGGGTGTTCTCTGCACTTGGCAGCCGCAGTCGTCGCTCGGTTCTTGGGTGCTCTCCGCTTCGACTCCAAGCTCGGTCACGTCCTCTGCATCCACGCCGACGTCCAACCCAGCGTCCACCTCGACGGGCTCACGTGCAGAGATGATGAGGGTTCCGTCGTTGGTCTCTTTTTCTGGGTTGGGGTTCACGACGGCGAGGAGGATCCTGGAGCCGACGGGGAGCGTCAGCTCCGCTCGATCGAAGGCGCCGGCAGGCCTCAGGAGCACAGGGGGAGCGACCGTCCCTTTGTCATCGACGAGGAGCACGAAGCGGGCGCGGCCGCGCGCCTCGACGTCGATGGTCTGGCCGCCGTAGAGCCCCGACGAGATTGAGAAGTACTGCGCGCTCAGGCGTTCGACCACGTAATCCTGTTGCAGGGCAACGCCCTCCGCCGTCGCCGCTGCGAGCTTGTCGATGCCAAGGAAGAGCTCGGGGTAGTCGGCTGCGCTGGCGTAGCCGTAGCCGGCGAGCTGGCCCGCTCGGCGGCCGGTGAAGAGGTTCCAAATGGCGAAGTCCATGAAGGCATCGCTCAAGGAGCTCGAGTAGGCGCCCGTCAACACGTCGTCCGTCGCTTGCCAATACTCTGGGCTGACGCCCGGTGTGTCCACGAGACCTTCGAAGATCAGGCGGACGGCCTCGACCTCGAAGCGCTCCTGTAGGAAGCGCGGCCAGATGGCCGTCGCGTAGGGGTAGAGGTCACCCAGGTCTTGCGGCCGGGCGGAGTCTAAGGCCCGCTCGGGCTGCGCGAAGAAGATGTCGATGAAGCCCTCGAAGTCGTCTTGCTCGGGAAAGACCAACTCTTGCGCCCAGGTGGCGGTCCCCTCGTTCACGAACGCTGGCTGGTCGGCGTCGTACGCGTCGATGATGCCGTGCATCAGCTCGTGCCCTGTCAGGGTCTTGATGGCGACGTCGGCGCTCGGATAGAAGTAGCCGACGAAGTCGTTCTCGATGACCAGATATCCGGCGCAGATGAAGGGGACCTCGACACAGACCTCGGTGACGCGGTAGCCATCGCTGTTGGAGATGTTCTGCAGGTAGATGTCGAAGCGGGAATCGCCGCCGTAGTCGGGCCTGTCGTGGTAAATCGAGTCATCGAGAGGGTGGCGAAAGCCGTGCTGGTTGATGATGACGTCGAACGACCGGTCGGCGTGTTTGCCAACCGTTTGAACGAAATCCGGGGTGCCATCGGCCGGGTTGAGGTCTGCGGATGGGACCGCGTGCACCCCGTCGGTCGCATACCAGATCTTCAGCTCTCCTCCTCGGGTATCGAAGGAGCGCACGGTCGCAGTGCCGTAGCCGTTCCCCTGCCAGCCCGCGCCATCTGTGGGGCGTTGCTCGAAGACGCGCGTCTGCAGCCCGCCCTCTCCGCCGTCCGAATGGCCGCTGGGGAGGGGCTCGCAAGACACAGACAAGAAAAGCCCCGCGCCGAGGAGGAGTGCCGAAAGTCTGATTTTTCTCACAGGATTTCCCACTCGAACTTGTAGACCGCCGAGGTGTACTGGGCGACGCGCAACTTGAGGTGTCTCCCGCCCGTCGTCTTCATGAAGTAGACGTGTGCGGCGGGGACCACTGCGTGTGTGTTGACGTCGTAGTTGTACCAGCTTCCCATAACGGTCAGAGGACCGATCTCGCCCATGACGAGGACACAGGCGTCGTCGATGAAATCGTCGCTCTGGTACAAGCCGTCGCCGGGGAGGACGGTGACCTCGGCGAGCGAGGCTGCGGTGATGTCGGCGACGGTGACGCCGCCCACGCCTGAGTCGCCGCCGTTGATGCGAATGGCGGCTCGCTTGATGGCAAAGTCCCACTCGGTGTCGGTCCACGACGCGACGTCGGTGATGTTGACCTTGGTCGGAGCTGGGCCGTCGAGATCGATGTAGAGGTAGGGATTGAACTGGGCCTGGTCGAAGCCGCCGGCCGAGGCGTCGACGGTGAAGGTCATGGGGGTGGTGCTGTTGTCTGCGGTGAGGGAGGTGGCGGCGACCGTGTTGATGGGGCCGATGGCCTCTTTGGCGGCGGCGATCTGGTCGCAGGTCACCGTGGTGTCGAGGGGCACCCAGTGAAGCTCGAGCTGTGCGCGGTCGCCCGCCATGGTGACGCTGTTGACCTCGAGCTTGATGAGGTCACCGTCAAGCCTTCGAATGACGTAGACCGCATCGCCAGCGACGGGGCTCTCGGCAGGGCTGGTGGCCGTCCACCAGCGTCCGATGGCGGTTATGAGCGCGGCGGGCGCATCGGCGGCGAGGCCGCAAGTGCGCTCCAGTGTGTCACTCTGAAAGGCGCCAAAATCCGTCTGTAGGTTGATGTCGGCGAACGGCAGGCTCAAGGCGGCGACCTCGACGGCGGCGGGCCCAGACACGCCAGAGTTCAGGCGGAAGCTGGTCCGGTTGATGGCGAGGTCCCAGAGCTCGCTGGTGTAGGCCTCATCGTCGGTGAGCGGCACTCTGGTCCCTTCGAGCAAGCGCAGGTAGAGGTAGGAGTTGTCCGCGCTCCAGGGGACGTCGACGACGGTCAGGAAGTCTCCGCTCGCCGGTTTCGTGGTTTGCACGGCCGCGTCGGCGATCGTCGTGAAGGTCCCGAACGCGGCCCGAGCGAAGTCTTCGCCGCAGAGCTCAGTCTCGGTGGTTTCAGTGGTATCAACGGTCTCGGTGCTGAGCTCGGTGTCCGCGGTGGAGTCGGCCTCGGAGGTGGTGCCACCCCCATCGTCGCAGCCCGAGAGAGCCAGCAAGCCAAACGAAGCGAGGAGTAGGAACGGTGTGCGTCTCATGGGTACCTCAGAGCGAAGAATGCGATTGCGGCCCGAGAAGCGGCCGAGCCCCACGCGTGTGGCGCGTGGAGCGAGAGTACGAGGTCAGGGTCCACCGGGCTGCTGCTGGGAGGCCTGGCAGGCACCGCGTCACTCGTGGGGTTGGGTGCCTTGGGTGGGCACGAGAAACCTGCTGTGCGCCACATTGGTGATTGGTAACCGCAGGGCCTTCACCCACGGCTCCCCCTCGAGGTCGAGCTGCTATGCGGCTGGAAGCGGGGGAGTCTACCCCTTAGCCCTTGTGTGAGGCCTGACACTTGCGGACGAAGGCCATCCGCAGGTCGAAGAGCAAGGTGTCGAGGATCTTCTTCTCGTCCTCAGCGAGATTCCCCTTGGTCTTGCGATGAAGAATCTCGAGGATGTCGATGTTCTGTTTGGCCATTGGCAGGTTAACGCTGCTCGCCCCGGTTTCGGGGTCAGGCGCCATGCCGAGGTTCACCAGAGCAGAGGTCCCCAAAGAAACGACGAACGTGGAGAAATCGAGCTCGATGTTTGGCTCGCAACGACTCTCCTTTGCCTTCTCGTTCATGCTCACCCCTCATGCAGTTGTCGGCCCCAGCGTGTCCTCCTAGCCTAGTGCCCGTCCGGAAATACCCCATCTGCGGCGTCGCCTTCCTCCGTCGCTCCTCGGCGTACCGGTGTACGCCTGCGTCGCTCGGTCGTCGGCTCCTTGCACCTGGGGCATTTCCGAACGGGCACTCACGAGATGTCCTTTGCGAAAAGTTCAGAGTTCGGTCGCATTTTCCCCGATCTCAGCAAAACACGCAATTTCAAGATGGACTCTAGCCTAATCGTTCTCTGGCACTTTGACGATGGGCTGAGGGCTGCTCACGAGTTGGGCTTTCGCGGTGATGTCTTTGAGACCGGCGAGGTAGGCGTCGTACTCCTGTTGAGTGATGACACCTTTATCGAGATTTCGTTTGATGAGGCGGATGTCGAAGTGCTTCTCGGGGTTCATTTTGCTGCCTTCTGGGGCTCTTTGGTCAGGGTCTTCGATTGGTTGGGAACATCGTATCAGGGCCGAATACTCGTCCCGACACGCTTCGAGGCAAGCCCGAACGTGCGATACCGAGTCAAGCTGCGTACGTGCGATTGCGACCTGCTCTTATAGACAGTGAGCGGCACCGGATCAACATCAAACAGCCGGGCTGTCCAACCAACCTTGTAAGAAAAGTGGGGCGTCGGGCGGTGTGGGTTCTGACGAGGTGGGTCGCAGAGCTTCGGGCGACGTGAGTTCTGGCGGTCGGACGCGGTTCCACGTTGTGGGTTCGGGTGCTCGGACGCGGTTCCATGTCGTGGGTTCCGGCGCTCGTAGGCGGTTCCACGTCGTGGGTTCCGGCGCTCGTAGGCGGTTCCACGTCGTGGGTTCAGGCGCTCGTGGGCGGTTCCACGTCGTGGGTTCAGGCGCTCGTGGGCGCTTCCACCCAACGTTTCACGTTGGGCCGCGCGGCTTTGCCGCGCTCCGGACTGCGCGCGCCCCGCTCGGTCCTCCAGCCTTCAGACCGTTCGACCGCTTGGGAGCACCTGACGCCTTGGTCAGATTGGGGGCATAACTTCGCACGGGGTTTCGGCAAGGCAGGGCGGTCTCACCGTCTTCAGCTTACGGCCCGGCGATGTGGGTTCGCCATTACCCAGGCCGCGCCGGCTTTCTCGAGCTACAGTCGTGTCCATTGGACCGTTGCCGGCGAGCCGTCGGAGGCGGAATTCGTCGGTCGAGAACGCGGGGTTGACACCAGCCTCGGCTCCGGCTACCGTCGGCGGCTCGTCATGCACTGTCCGCTGCGGCCCCCTCTGAATATC
>PFUG01000005.1 GCA_002789955.1 Deltaproteobacteria bacterium CG_4_9_14_3_um_filter_63_12
CCCAGCGGTCTCTTGCTTGACAGCGGCGTTACGCTCAATGAAGCCTGGATTGGGGTCGCGGCCATACGGCTCGCCGATGCAGGGGACTGCGCCAGCGACGCCACCATCGATCTGCCAAACCATTACGTGATCAACCTCCTGACGGGTCAGAGCTACCCGCCCTTACCGTCCTTCAAGCGGCTCGAGGGCGCATACTGCAGCTTCGCGTTCGGCTTCGCCGTCGTTCCAGACCTGCCCGCCGAGGCCCCAGCCCTCCTCGCCAACAACAGCTTCCTCATCAAGGGACTTCGCAGCGACGGAGTTCCCTTCCTGCTGACCGCTCCACTCGAGGATGTGCTCTCTTTAGCGGCAGAGAGCGGACAGTTTGAGCTGCTCGCCCCACGCACCGACCTCATCGTGGGATTCGAGCTCAACACCTGGTTCGCCAGCGGACTTCTGGACACTGTGCTCGGTCTCCTCGACCTCAATCTCGACCTTCTCTCCAACCCAGCGCTCGTCACCGAGTTCCTCGACGGCGTCGAAGGTTCGGTCACCCTCTTCGAAGATCTCGATCACGACGGACTCCTCGACCCAGAGGAGATGACCCCTCTCGCTCGCCCCTGACAGACAGGAAACACGCAATGAACGCTTCATGGCACATCTCTTCCCGCCGGGCCTTCCGGATCCTCTACCTACTCCTCACCACGAGCCTGGTTTGGGGTTGTGAGGACATTGATAACTTCGATGTCAGCGTCGATGGCGAGACCACCGTGCCCGCCGCGAGCCCTTTGGAGCTCATCTTGGGAGACATCCCACTGACCGAGGCCTTTACGCACTTCGACATCACCCAGGCACAAGGATTCAAGAACGACAAGTACACCGTCGACGATGTGGACTCCGTGCGTCTCAAGTCGTTGGTGATGACCGCTACGGTGCCTGAGGGGGCTGATCTGTCCTTTCTCGGCGAGGTGATCTTCTATGCTGAGACCGCAGGACTGCCTCAAAAAGAGATCGCTCGGCAGGACACCTTTCCGGTCGGTCAGAGAGCGGTCTCGTTCGCTGTGGTCCGCGACGACCTCAAGAGCTACTTACTCGCCCCAGAAGGTGGCATCACGGTCGAGGTGTTGGACTCCTCGCGTCCGAAATTCGAGACGACGCTCAGCATCAAGGCGGTCTTCGATGTGGACGTCAACGTGCTCTGAGCTTCTCAGCGGCGACTGGCGACACGGTGGCACCAGCAGACGACTGAAAGCGGTGCACTAGTCGGCGTCGGGAGCCCCTCCTGCATCTCGCGGCAACGCCAGTCGCCCGCGTTGGATTCGGATGACCTCGTCGCCATCGCTCGTCGCCTCGAGGTTGCGCATCCAGATCCCGGAGAGCAGCACGACCAACACGGCTCCGACCAGCACCACGAGCAACACGAACGAGGCGAGGAACACAAAGAGCATTCGCCGGCCCGACGGACTCCAAGACACCGCTCCCTTCGGAGGCGAAGACCGGGTCTCTCGGTCTTTGGTGTCCATGATGGTCTAGATCACGCACAGAGCCGGGAAGCCGTTCCAGCATTCCCAATCGGTGCAGTCGGTCGTTCCATCTCGGTCGTTGTCGATGCCATCGGCGCAGGTCGCTTCGCTGTCCTCGGGCTGAGCGAGGAGGCAATAGGTGAAGGGGCTCGGCGCGTCGACGGGGGCGCAGTTCCAGTCGGCGCAGTCGACACGGCCATCTCGGTCGTTGTCGATGCCGTCGGAGCAGGCTGCTTCGGTGTTCTCGGGGGTCTCGGGGATCGCCACTGGGCAGACCAACACGGTCGCGGTCTTGGTGCAGCTGAAATCGGCGCAATCCATGTAGCCATTGCAGTCGTTGTCGAGGCCGTCTTGGCAGGCGGCGTCGGTGTTTTCTTCGCCGATGCGGGTACAGCAGATGGTCACCTCTGCGGCCTTCGAGCAGCCGAAATCCTTGCAATCGATGTAGCCGTTGCAGTCGTTGTCGAGGCCGTCGTTGCAGAGCGCGTCGGTGTTCTCGATGGCGGCCGAGGGCACGCAAGACGGACAGACGGTCACCTCTGGATTGCGCGAGCAGCTGTAGTCGCCGCAGTCGGTGAAACCGTTGCCGTCGTTGTCGAGGCCGTCCGAGCAGGAGCGGTCGGAGACCTCGGTGACGAAGCAGACGACCTTGCCGGGGCAGGGAGTGTTGATGCACTCGGGATCGTTGACGTCACCGACGCTGGAGCACTGTGGGTCTTGGCAGTCGATGTGCCCGTCGCCGTCGTTGTCGATGCCATCGGAGCAGAGGATGGGAGTGTTCTCGCCATCGGGCCCGACCAAGGTCGGCTCAGTCTCTTCGTTGCTCAGGGTCAGCCCGCTGCAGGCGGCCACGATGAGTCCGGCGAGCAGGGCAAGGCCCATGGGGACGGTCCATCGGGCAGCAGGAAGGTTCGAATGCATGTCGACCTCGAATGGATTTTCTTTTACTGGCCGTTGACCGTGGGTATCTAAAACCCGCGTGGTTGGCCGCAGAGAGGGGGCACTTAACTTTGAGAGACAGCGAATTGATGACGGCTCTCAAGACCGCTCAGCAAGCGATTCTCGTCCGTGGAACCGCGCCCGGACCGTTTAGCAGTTTGTGCCGGGCAAGTCGAGCAGGCTCGCGAACCGAGCAAAATGAGAAGTAGAAGGCGTGGGCCGCCCTTCCGCTGCATCGCATCCTCGTCCGGCCGCGTGTGGCCTTCAAGTCACCACGACCTCGGCAAGCAGCGTCGAAGCAGTCCCCTTCCGCAGTGTGTTTCACTGCTCCGGCAACCGGGTCACGGCCCGTCCGGGTCACGAGTCAACGAGCCTCAGTCGGTGGACTCGATGGGCTCCGGAACCTCGACCGGCCCGCCGCAAACCTCCTCGACCCACCCCACATCCCCGAACTTAAGCTCGCCCCAACAATGGACTTCAGACTTCTCCGTCGTTGCACAGCAGTACTTGTTACCGCACATCACCGAGCGCGCGTCGGTCAGTTTTCGCACCTGCTTCGGGTCCTTTACGTCGTAAAGATGAGGGTCCCCGCTGAAGGTGCGGCTGCCATCGCCAATGGCTCCGAACTTGGCGTCCCCCCAACAGAATACTCGGCCATCCATTGTCACGGCGCAGAGGGTCTCGCCTCCGAGGTCCGAGGTCGCAAAATCCCTGAACTTCACCCCCTCGAGGCCGGGCAACTGTCCGGGTTTCCCTCGAGACGGTCCCCAGCACTCCAAGAGGCCACTGCGTCGCAGGGCACAGGATTCGTACTCGGTGGCGAGGACACGGACTGCGGGATCTTCTGCATTCGGGGGCAGCGCTTCGACGAGCTGCTCCTTGCCCCAGCACTCGGGCACGTCGAACTCGAGAGGCTCTACCCCGGAGACGGTGGGCTCGGAGCAGCTCTCGGGGGGGAACCAGCCCAGCGTCTGCTCGCCGCTGCCCCAACAGTAGACCGCCCCGTCGGCGCGGGCCGCGCAACTGTGCAGGTAGCCCACCGAGAGGTCGACGACGTCTCGAAGCTTTTCGGGGTTGGCCAAAGCGGGACGATCGACGGCGCTGTAGAAGCCCTGGGGGTCGGAGTAGGGGCGGACTCGACCGCGCCGGTTCTCGCCCCAGCAGTAGACGTCCCCCGCTTGAGTGCGCGCGCAAACGAACGTGCCGCTCACCCCGACCTGTGCAACATCTGCAATCCCCTCGACCTTCTTCGGAACGGTGGTGGAGGTCGTGGTGCCGTCGCCCAGCTGGCCTACATGGTTCCGTCCCCAACACCAGAGGTTGCGGTCTTCGGTGATGGCGCAGTAGGTCGAATATTGTCGTGGCTCTTTGTTCTCAGTCTCCCAAGCCCAGTAGGCACTGAAGCCCACGACCTTGCTCAGGCCCTCGATGGGCTTCGTGGCAAAGGTGGTCAGCCATTTGCCCTCTTTGCCCACCGGCATCAACCGAGGCGCGTCCTCGCGGCACACCATTTGGCCGCCTGGTTCCAAGTAACAGCCATCGTCGAGCGTTGTGAAACGCTCGAGCTCAGGGACCCTGCGTGGAGTGGGGAAGGTGAACTCCGTGTGCAGCCCAATACCCAGTTGAGCCGCGCAACCTTCGCAGAGGACGCGGCCGTCCTGATCGACCGCGCAGCTTCCAACCTCTCCAACGAGTTGTTTGACGTTCTTATACTCTGGGTAGACGTAGGAGATGGCTGTCAGCTCGACGTCTTGGCTCAGTCGATACCAGAAATCGTGCTTGAAGACTCTCACTCCGCCACTTCTCATCTGGACGATCCTGTTGTCCGTGATTTGGGCAATCGAGTCGCTGAACACCGACCTTGGCGATGAAAGGTGGCAGTCGAACTCAGACTGCTCTGCGCACTTGGCGCTCCCGTCGGGGTAAGTGGCGCAGCGTGTCCCGACATGGCTTGCCCCCTCGAGCCACTCCACTCGGCCCCAAAAGGGCTCGCCACACACCCCCCATTTACACTCAAACTCGCCGTGTTCGTACTCCCTGCAGCCTCCACGGTGGACGGCTCGGAATATTCCCGCGTAGGTCGTCAGGTTGTCGCCAGAGTACGCATTCCACTGAACGACCTGATGGTTGCGGCGCAAGGCCATCCCTCGACCTGGCATTAGGGGCGAGAGGACAAAGGCCTCGACATCCGTGAGTCCCTCAATTGGGCGTGGCGATCTCTGGAATGGATTTCCGTGCGGAGCACGTAGGTAGTTGTTGCCCCAGCACGACACGTGGCGGTCTCGATGAAGGACACAGGTGGTATTCCAAGCGGTATCAATGGCAATGACGTCGTTCAAACCGGGCACCCAAACCGGCAGTGCGGAGTCGACAGCGGTGCCTGTGCCCAGCTCTCCAAGTTCATTGGACCCCCAGCACGCCACACGGCCTGTCTCATACGCCGCGCAGGAGTGGCTCCCCGTCACGGCGACCTGAATCGCCTTGGTCTTGCACTCGCCGTTGTCGCACAGCGGACAAACAACACCGCAGGCGCCGCAGTTCTTCGGGTCCGAGCTGAGCTGCGCCCGGCAGAGCCCATCAGGGTCGTCGCAGCTCGCCCAGCCCGGCGCGCAGGTGCGGACGACGTTCGACTTCTTGCTCTTGGTACTGGGCGGGGGCTCCTCTTGATGCTGACAGCCAAGCACGAGCGAGAGAACGATGAGAGAAGCCCACAGAATCTGGAGGTTTGGGCCGGACGTTTGTTGAATGCAAGGTCGCATCTCGGCGCCTCTGGGGATCGACATTGCGGGCCTACTCATCGACGAGCTTCTTGTTGATGTTCTGATGCAACTCGACCCATTTCAGGGCAACGAAGCTGGTCATGTCCGGGATTCTTCCGTTCTTTTCGTGCTTCTTTTCGTAGGCCATGAAGAGCACGGCGAGGTGGTCGTTGAAGTCCTTCATATGGTTCTTGATGAGTTGTTCGAACGCTTGAGCGACCGGGTAGTAGCTCCAATGCCAGTTCTCCTTGGGGTAGTTGGCCTCGTCTCCGAACTTGTCGCCGTGATAGGGCCGAAAGAACCCGTATTTCCAAGCGTTCTCGTTCAACCAGCCAAATTGCTTGGCATATTTTGGCGTGGTTCGGTTGAGAGTCTTCTGTTCGACCGCGGTGAGCGACTCCCCCGCTTGCTTTCGTTCGCTGAGCTTCTTCTTCTCTCTGGCCAGGTCATCAAGATCGAAGTCGAAGTTGTTGGTCGAGCCAAGATCGAAGTCGGTCCCCTGCCCATGGCGCGAGCTGTAGGGCCCCGCCTTCCCAACGTCAGCGATGATGTGCTCCTGCTTCTTCTGCCCCGCCGGGCTCGGCTCGTAGTTGGGCCCCCGAGCGAGCTCAGGTGCCGTGGTGTCCCCATACTTCCCGGTCCAGTCGGCGTTCTGCTGACTCGCGGGTCGAAATGCGCTCCTGGGTCCAGCAATGTTGATCGTGCCCTTTTTCGCGGCCTCCATGGCCGCCCGCATCAACTCGAAGTGGCTCTTCGCCTCGAGCGCGCCCCGTATGAGGAGTCGATTCACATCTAGAGGATTGTCCTTCAGGAGCTTCTCGTCGAGTGCCGCCGCCCGATTCTCCATAGGGACCCCGTTCTTCTGAGCGGGCTCAACCTCCTCGGCCGACGCGGCGTGCTCTTCGTTGGAGAAGTCCTTGTCATGTTGGTCAGGGAAATAGTTGCCTCTAAGCACTTTGGCCGCGTCAGGTGCTTGGTTGCCGACCACCCAATCGATGATCTTCTCCTTGTCCAGTGTCCATGCGTGCGAGAGGGCTTGGGTCCAGCGGGCCATCGCGCCTTTGACCTCCTCTGGTTCGTCGTACACCCCGGCTTTGGCCTTCGTCTCGATCGACTGATCCATTTCTTTCGTGAAGGCTTTCTTGTTGTTGGCGGCTGCCTCCTCCTCGGGTGTGAGCTGAGCTGGGGGCGCTTCGGCGGTCTCCTCTTCCACAGCGGGTGCGGCCTGCGCCTGCAGCGCCTCATCTCGCTCCGCGCTGGTCGTCTTTTCGTCGTTCTGCAGCTCGGCTTCGTTCCAATGCGAGTACGTCCCTTCCACCTCGGCGTCGAATCCTAGCAAGTACTCTTCCCATTGCTGCTGGAGCTGAAACATTTCTTCGCTAGGCGACTGAGCCACGATGGTCTTTGAACGCTCGAGGGCTTCACGCTTTCCATCCAGTGCGTGTCTCTGTTGGCTGCCCAGTTCAATCAGCGCCTGGTGAAGGTCTTCCGCTTGAACTCTGACCTTCTCAATGGCCTCCTCGAGTTTCTCTTTGCGCGAGAACTCGAAGACTCCCGCGTCTTCAATCGCTTCATCGAGCTGCTGAATCGCCGCGTCGCGACGCTCGACGATCTCCTGGGCTCGCAAGTCGATGAGGTGCTTGTACTCGGTCTCGTATGCAAAGGCTTGCTGTTTGGCCCGTTCAAGCTCTTCTTGGCGTTTCTCCTCGAGCGCCTTGGCCGAGTCCGCCTCGCCGCCCTCCGGCTGGGCCCCAGGGCTGCCCTTGGTCCCCTCCTCGTACAGCACCCCAGTCCCCACACCCCGGACCTCCATCGTCCCACCCGACAACACCGCCGCGGCCACGTCATTTGCCTCTGCCTCGAGGTCGACCTTGGGCTCCGGGCCTTTCGTTTCGGCGCCCGGCTCGCTTCCGCCCGTTTCCTCGACCTCCGGTGCCACTTTTTGTCCCTCGACGCCGCCCGCGCCCTCTTTGGGGCCTGGCTCCCCAGCTGCGCGTGCGCCCACCGGCATCTGCTGGATGATGTGGCCCGCTTCGTGGGCGAGTACCGCGTCGTTCTCAGCGCTGCTGGGCGCGACCTTGATCTCCTTGCCGTCGACTGCGGCGCCGGCCTTGCCTTGCTCTTCGAGGCTTGGGTCCACGGTCAACAGCACCCCAGACAGGTCGAGCCCCGTCGTGCGCAGGAGCTGCGCGACCAGCTTGGCGTTCAAGTGGCGCTGCGCCGCCTCCTGAGCGGACGAGCGCGGCGCGGGCGCGCTCTCCTCACGGTCTTCAGCCTTCGACGGCTCGCTTTGGCGCCCGAATTGCCAGGCCGCACCCGCCAATTGTCCGCGCCCACCCGCCGGGTTGAGTTCCCCTGGAACATTTCCGTCCGTGCGCCGTTTGGGCGAATCGCTCGTTAGGGCGTCCTTCTGCTGCGCACCACTCTTGTCGGCCGAATACTCTTTCATCTCGTCCTCTCAGGATTTGCACGATTCATGTTGGCAGGAAGGAGCTTGCCCAGCTTGCGATACTCGGCCGCCGCCGAGCGCTCGAGGTGTTTTTGGCTCACCGACTCACTGCTCGCCATGGCCAAAGACGCAGCACGCAGCACCACCTCCTTGATGTGCCCGCCGCTCAGCTCGAACTGGGCGGCCAGAGCTGGCAGATCGACGTCCAACGCCAGCGGCACGTCGCCCGGCATCAGCGCGCGCCACAGCGCGCACCTCGCCTCCGCGTCGGGCGCATCGAACGCCACTCGGAATCGGATGCGGCGCGCAAAAGCCTCGTCGATCCCAGCCTCGAAGTTCGTGGTCAATACCACGACTCCATCAAAACGCTCGATGCGCTGTAGGAGGTAGTTCACCTCGAGGTTTGCGTAGCGATCGACGCTGGTCTTGACCTCGGTGCGCTTCCCAAAAACCGAGTCGGCCTCGTCGAAGAGCAACACCACATCGCCCTGCTCAGCCGCGTCAAAGAGCGCGCCTAGGTGTTTCTCGGTCTCGCCGATGTACTTCGAAACCATCTGCGACAAGTCGACCCGGTACAGTTCTTGACCAAGCTCTCGGGCGATGGCGGTCGCGGCGAGGGTCTTTCCGGTTCCGGGTGGCCCGGTAAACAAAGCGGTGACGCCCGTTCCGTAGGACAAAGCGCCGTCGAAGCCCCAGCGGCTGGCCAGCGCGTTCCTGTGCTTCGCATAGGCCACCAGCTCGTCGAGCAGGGTCCGGGTCTCGGGCTCCAGCACGAGCCTCTCGAGTCCAAACTTGCAGGGCTCCGGTTGAGCGAGCGCGCCCATCCCAGTGTTCGCAACTCCCCTCGCCAGCGCCGCGACGCGCTCCTCGAATCGGTCGGAGGGCTCGGACACCGACGTGGGCTGCGATGCACACGCCTCGCGCGAGGCCTGCACGATCTGCCCCTCGGTCAGCAAGAACCCTCCTGAGAGGCGGCTGATGGCGTCGCCATCCAGCAGGTCGCCCAGCGCCGCGCGCCACGTGTCCGCGCGCTCGGCGCGCGTCGGGGCGGTGAGGCGAAGCACATGCTCTGGGTGAACCGCCATCGCCTTCATGGCCTCGCTGGACAAGCTGTCGACGATCCACACCACGCTCACTGGCAGCTCGCGAAAAGCGTCGACTACGGCCTCCTGCGTCGCTTGTCGGACGTCTGCGAGCACATCGGCTCCACTCACGACGACCAGCGCCCCGGTCAGCACGGCGAATGTGCGCGCCGTGGCGAGCGCCTCTTCGATGGCGCCCCGGCGCTGGGCGCGGTCGAGCGCCAGACGAAACACTCCGGCGTCCGGGGCGAGCATGTGCGCGAGCTGCATGGCGACGGCCAGCCGTCCCGAGCCCTCGGGGCCGCAGATTGTGGCGCGAATCGGCGCCTTGTTGGCGGTCAGCTGTCGAAGCGCGGGGCCCAAAGCGCGTCGATGCCGCTCTGGGGGCTCCTCACCCAACACTCCGAGGTAGTCTCTATGCGACAGATTGGCCCCACAGAGCCAGTCGAGCGCCGACTCGGACACGAAGACGTCTTGCTCGCAGCGCGCATGTCCGTCGGCGACACGCTGCAGAATTCCACAGCGAAAGAGCGTCCCTCGCCCTAACAGCAGCGCCATGGACTCGTCGTGTCCACCCACCTCGGACACGTCGCTCAATAGGAGCGCCATCAACCCCAACGGGAGCGCACGCCGGCTCGGCTCGGCCCACGCCTCTCTCAGTGCGCGGCTCAGCAGCGGGGACGTGCTGACGCCGACGAGCAACGCGAGCACAGAAAGCTCATAGGAACTCAACCGCAAACGTCGGCCGAGGGCGTGCCATCGCTGTGCAAGCGGGTCAGCTTCGCCGAGTGCGTTCTCTAGGCCAGCGTGAAATGCGGCACAGCGCTTGCTGGGGGGGGGGCGAGGAGCCCGTTGTGAACGGGCTCCTCGCGTCTTTGGAGGCCGGCGGCGAGCGGTTCCAGCCGGCCCTCGTCGGTGCGGCTCAGGAGCCACGCAGCGGCGGTCGTCTCGGCGAAGTCATGGATTTGGGCGAGGAGTGGTCGGGTTTGCACTTAGAACTCAGCGCGGAATTGGGGCGACGCGGCGAGACAACCTTTGACAGCAGGCGCGTCCTATTGGCGCAG
>PFUG01000182.1 GCA_002789955.1 Deltaproteobacteria bacterium CG_4_9_14_3_um_filter_63_12
GGTGGCGGGGCTGGAGCTCTCGGTGCCTGCTTCGTAGGCGCGCCCTATGCGAATGGCGGGTCTGGGACCTCCGGATCGGTGAGTGCAGCTGGTGTTGGTGGCGCCAACGCTGTCAGCGGCTATTACCCTAATCAATTTAGTGCGCCCTATTACTGCACCTCGGGTCACGGCGGAAACGGAGGGGATTGGGGTGAGGCAGGGGTAGCGGCGACGGACAGTATTCTCGATGGCAACGTCTACACCGTGGGCCCGGCAGGAGGGGCTGCGGGGTACGCGGTGCGGATAAACACGGGTGGAAGCGTCTCTTGGCTCGGCGGAAACAACGCCGCACAGGTCAAGGGCTTGGTGCAGTAGGCGCGATGCACGCATCCGCCCCTTCGAGCGCCGATGCAGTGATGGTGCAGTGAGGGAGTCCTCTAGGAACGCCGCCTCCTCAGCCCCACGAGCGCCACGCCCAGCCCCAAGCCCCACGCCCAGCCGCTAGGAACCGAGCGAGAAGCCAAACCACAACTGCAGTCGGACACCCCATTTCCGCCCGGCGTAAGCCCATCGGCGATGAACCCGTCGGCCGTGCTCTCCTCGGCGGACCCTTCGAGCTCGGTGGGTGGGGGACCCTGGCAGATGACCACGCCGATGCAGTCGCTGTCGAAGCAGTCGGTCAGCCCGTCGAGGTCGTCGTCGAGGCCATTGTCGCAGTCCTCGCTGCACAAGGCGGTGGGCGCACAGTCCGAGTCTGCGCAGTCGATGAGGCCGTTGCCGTCGTCGTCGATGCCGTTGTTGCAGATCTCGAGGCAGAGGCTGCGCTCGGCGCAGAGGACGTCGTCGCAGTCGACGTCGCCGTTCTGGTTGTTGTCGACACCGTCGTGGCAATCCTCGTCGTTGCAGAGGTCGCCGCGGCCGTCGTGGTCGCGGTCAATCTGGTCGGGGTTGACCACGTAGCGGCAGTTGTCGACGTCGTCGGTGATGCCGTCGCCGTCCAGATCGGTGTCGAGGAAGTCGGGGTCGCCGTCGCCGTCGGTGTCGCGTGGGCTCATGGAGTCGATGCCCACCTCGGAGGCGTCGGAGATGCCGTCACCGTCGGAGTCGACGTCGAGGGAGTTGGAGAGCTTGTCGTCGTCGGGGTCGTGATTGTAGAACTCCTCGACCCAGGTCAAGAGCCCGTCGCCGTCGTCGTCGGGGTCCATGGCGTCGATGGTGTCGTCGTTGTCGGTGTCCACGGGGTCGAGGCCACCCTCGGTCTCGACGAAGTCCGAGAAGCCGTCGCCGTCGCTGTCGGCGTTGGCGGGGTCGGTGCCGAGCTGCAGCTCCTGTTGGTTTGTCAGCCCGTCCCCGTCGACGTCGCCGTTGGGATCGCTGGTGTACTCACAGAGCAGGTGGCCGTTGAGCGAGACGAGCTCGTCCTTGGGCATGAAGCCGTCGCAGTCGTTGTCGACGCCATCGCAGAGTTCGAGGTCGTCGTCGGTGAGGTCCGAACAGCTCTGCACGCCCGCGTCGCAGCTGTAAACGCCCTCGATGCAGACGTCCAGATCCGGTCCATCGCAGTCGCTGCCGAGCCAGGTCTCGTCGGCGCCGTCGTCGGTCAGTGGGTCGCAATCGTCGTCGGCGCCGTTGCAGATCTCGGCGGCTCCTGGGTGGATGGCGTTGTTGCTGTCGTCGCAGTCGCCGCCTCCACAGGTCGCCGCGGTGAAGCCGTCGAGGTCCTCGTCGAGGCACGACGAGCAGGCGTCGCCGATGCCGTCGCCGTCGACATCTTCCTGCAGCGGGTTGTAGGTGCTGGGGCAGTTGTCGTCGTTGTCGTGCACGGTGTCGGCGTCGCGGTCGCGGCGCAGCGGCACGGGCAGCGCGGCGACCGAACCCGGCTCTCCGCCTTCGGGAGGCGCGGTCCACGAGAAGGTGTTGCGCATGGTGCTCTGGTCGTTGACGTCGGTGATGACGACGTCGAAGACGACGGAGGCGGTGCCCCCCGAAGCTGGGACTTGTACGCCGTTGACGCGGAGCTCGGTCGGCGTGGAGGCGTCGGTCCCGCTGCTGCTCAGGACGAGAGTGTACGACGCGGCTTGCGCCGGAATGGGGTCGACGACGTCGACGGTCGCGGCCTCGTTGCCAGTGTTGAGCAGGGTGATGGTGTAGCGCACCGTGTCGCCCACATCGACCTGGCCGTCGCCGTCGACGTCGACCTTGAGGCTCCACGTCTTGGTCGAGTCGACGAGGTTGGGGTCGTAGAGCGCGACGCCGAGCACGTTGACTCCCAGCCAGATCTTGTCCCCTATGACCGAGAGGTTGACGTCAACCGCGGTGTCGTGTGGCGAGAGGGCAAGGCTGATGTCGAACTGGTCGATGTCGACGCCCATGACCCCGAGCTGTGCGGGTGTCGTGGTGTTGATGGTGCGGTTCATGAGGTCGTTGGCCGGGTTGAGGGTGTCGGTGAGCACCAAGGGACCCGCGGGGCCTGGGGTGCCGTCGACCGTGGCCGAGTCGCCGATGGTCGCCTGCTCGGCCTCGAGGGCGAAGTAGGTGAGCTTGGCGATGGGCGAGGTGTCGACCTCGATGCCGTCGAGGTGGATCAAGGCCGAGCTCAGGTAGAGGGTGATGTTGCCGTCGTAGAGCGCGACCTGGCGCGGCATCAGGGTCGGCGAGCGGAACACGAGGACCAAGGCGGTGCCTGCGTTGTCGGTGCCGCCGCTGGCGGCCTTGCCGGTGTAGTCGTCGACAACGTAGGTGCCCGTCATCACACCGCCGGCATCGACCATCTTCTGCGTGATGTCACCGCGGCAGATCCACTCGTCGAGGGCGGTGCTCAAACCATCGGCGCAGTAGCAGATGGTGGCCGCCAGCTCGGTGCGCGCCCCGCCAGGTGGCGTGAAGAAGACGGCGCTGTCGGGAATGTCGGGCGCCAACGTGCAGGCGCCGGTGCTGGGCTGCTCCTGCGAGCCCCCCCAGTAAAGGTAGGCCTTGAGCACGGTCGCCGAGGCGGGGACAGCGCTGGCCGCCACGTTGATGTTTACCGAGGGCAAGATCCCCGCCGCGTTGTTGCCCGCCGCGTTGGGGTAGGCCAGGGTCGCCCCGGTCATGAAGTAGTCGATGTTGCCGCGCCACGAGTTGCGTAAGGCCAGCGGCTCGTCGGCGTGGGCGAGAGATGGGAGCAGGCAGGCGAGGAGCGCGGTGAGCACTGGGAGGACACGCATAGAGGGGTCCATTGCGGGCAAAGCGAACGCCTCATCGCCACAGAGCGGGCGTTTCGCGGCTAGTAAAACTCAGGAAGGGGTGCGAATTCTCGCCGGATCGTCGGCCGTAGCCTCAGCGCGCGAGATCCGATCGGGAGCTTGTCCGACAGTCGTTTGGACTGCAAGGAGGATCCTCACGATGCAGCCGAAATCTCGGCCTCGT
This sequence comes from Deltaproteobacteria bacterium CG_4_9_14_3_um_filter_63_12, assembly GCA_002789955.1. GTDB lineage: Bacteria > Myxococcota_A > Bradymonadia > UBA4248 > UM-FILTER-63-12 > UM-FILTER-63-12. The sequence continues at coordinate 3,388 of PFUG01000182.1, forward strand.
CGCCATACTGCTATGAAAATCGCGGGTTCGAGCGGTATGTTGTCGATATTGCTTCGATCTTAACGCAGAGACGCAGAGGCGCAGAGGCGCAGAGGGTTTGAGGTAAGGAGCTGTCTCGTCGTGAGTTCATCGTGGCAACGGTGAGTCGGGTTCTTGGTTTTCTCACTTCTTGGATGACGCGCAGCGTCTCATTGGCTGCTGCCATGAAAATCGGGTGGGATCGGGCGGCCTCTCTCAGATATTGCTTCGATCTTTCACCACGAAGGACACGAAGGACACGAAGGAGAG
>PFUG01000176.1 GCA_002789955.1 Deltaproteobacteria bacterium CG_4_9_14_3_um_filter_63_12
GGCGTCGGCCCTGAAGGGGCCGCTCAAGAACAGCCCAACGTGGAACGTTGGGTGATTCGCGCTCGACCGCCAGAAGAAACGATAGGTTCACACTTCGACGATGAAGATCGACGAGATGTGTACAAACTCCAGGGTTGCGCGCAGGATGCGCGCAACAACCATCGGTAATCCAGGCCAAGCCGCCGTCCGCCCCTCTACGCGTTATCGCGCCGCGCCCGCAGCGCTTCGCGCCACGAATCCGGATCCTCGGCGGGGTACACCGTGAGCTCGGGGCCGCCCTCCGACAGAACCTGGCGCATCCCGCACTCGAGAATCTTCGAGGCGCACACCAGGCCCGACATCAGCACGCCCGACACGCCGTGCGAGAGGGTCGAGGCGCCGACCATGTAGAGGCCATCGATCTCCGTGCTGATCGGATACGCGAAGGGCCCCAACTGATTGAGGCTCTTGTGGGTGCCGTACACCGCGCCGCGATGGCCGGCGCTGTAGTGGGCGTTGGTCAGCGGCGTGGCCACGTCCATGAACGTGAGACGGTCCTTGAGGCCCGGAATGACGCGCTCGACCGTGTTGAGCAGGCGACGGCCGATTTCGGCCTTGTAGGACTTGTACTCGGGCGTGCGCGAGCCAAACGGGTCGTTGGCCCAGCGTTCGAAGGGCTCCCAGGGGACGAAGGTAAAGACCTCGAGGGTGTGGTGGCCGTCCTTGCGTTTGCTGGGGTCCTTCAAGGTGGTCACGGTGACAAAGGCGCCCTTGAAGGCCTCGTCGCCGTCGTACCCGACGCCGGGCACGGGCATCTCGAGGGCCTGGGCGCGGTAGGCGGCGTCGATGTCGGTGGTCTCGTAGTACCAGAGGTTGCCCGAGTCGAAGCCCTTGGCCTTCAAGTCCATGTCGGTGGCCAGAAAGAGAGCCGCCGACGAGAGGCTGTACTGGGTGCGCCGCAAGCGGCCGCGCAGGCTCCCGCTCAAATTCTCCCAGCCGACGAGCTTGCGGTAGGTCATCTCCGGATCGCCGTTGGAGATGATGGCGTCGGCGTAGAGCTTGGCGCCGCCCTCGAGCTCGACGCCAATGGCGCGGCCGCCGCCCAGCAGCACTCGGGCGACTCGCGCGCCCAGCTTGATATCGCCGCCTTTGCGCTTGAGCTGCTTGATGAACGCCCGCGGGATGCGGTAGGCGCCGCCGCGCGGGTAGTAGCCGCCGTCCAGGTAGTGCCCCATCAGCCCCATATGCAACGCCATGGGCGCCTCGCTGGGCGAGACGGCGTAGTCGCCGGATTGGGCCACCAGGATGGCGCGCAGGAGCGGGTCTTTGAGGTGCTTGTCGAGGAAGGGCCCCATCTTGCGGCCGCCGTGCAGCATCAGGTCACGGGCTTTGATGGGCAGCGTCATCAAGTCGTAGGGGCTCGACGAGCGGTTGACGGCGCTCATGGCTCGGTTGATGCGCTTCGACAGGTCGAAGTAGGCGTCGATGCCTGCGTGCTCGGCGGGGAAGCGGTCTTTGAGCCGTTGCCGATACCGTTCGCGGCCCGCCGGCACATCGAAGCGCTCGCCGGCGATCAGGTAGTGGTCGTAGCCGTCTTCGTTCAGCTGACAGAACTCCAGGTCCCGTGACACCCCCAGCCCCTCGAACACCCGGCGCATGGACTGCCCCTTGCCCAGCTCGCCGATGTAATGCACGCCGGGGCTGTAGCGGTAGCCCTCGAGCACGAAGCTCTGACACCAGCCGCCCGGGATATTGTGCTGCTCGAGGACCAAGACCTTCTTGCCGCCGTTGGCGCAGCCCACAGCCGCGGCGAGCCCGCCGCCCCCAGAACCGATGACGATGACGTCGTAGTCGCTCATGTCGTTGCTCCTTGGGATGTGCCCCCAATCCATCAATGCTCGTGGAGCTTCTCTATCGCTTCGCCCATCTGCGCGCCATCGGCGCGCCGGCGCGACCGCCAGGCAGGGCTCTGCCCTGACCCGCCGGGGGACTTCGTCCCCCGGACCCCCTTTTGCTTTCTTCTTTCATGCTGTCCAACAAGGTCTTGGTCTCTGATGGAGTTTTCTTGCTTCAGAGGCCGGTCGCAACGGGCGGCCTTGACTTCCAGGGGTCTCAAGCGGCATGTTTGTCAGGTCATCTCGAAGCCGTCAGGCTCTATCTCAAGCATTCCACGCTAAGTTGCAGAATATTGGTCATTTTGCATCCACGCGGCTCTCTACTGAGAGTGGTTGAATTCCTGGCCTAGATTCGCGTCGATTCGCCGCGCACAACACCCGACCTCGCTGACGATGCACGACACAGTACACAGCCAAACACAGGAACTCGCGGGCTCGCCGGCCACAACATGGCCGATTAGCGCCCTGTTTGGCGACCTCAACCCTTACCTCGGAGCGCCAACAAACACGCCCCTGAACGTCCCCACACCGAGCCACCTGGGGCTCATCGAGATTGGCGGGAGGTTGGGACTCGATGGCTGGCTCTTTGAGGTCTTTCGCTACGGAATGGCACGCCGCCTGTGCGCTCGTCCAGAAGGTTCGGTCGCAACGCTGTCGGAATTTGGGACCTACCACCACGTTGCCGTGCCCATCCAGTGGGGCTGCTGGCGGCCTTGACCGAGACCGAGGCCTGGAGAGCCAGTTGGGTGGCGCTCACAGGCAGCGGGCCCCTCACCGAGCAAGCGCTGAGCTGGAACCCCGTGGTGGAGTTGGCCCTGCTTGGTGCGATCCCTGCGGGGATCGAACCTGTGTCCGTGGCTGCGCATCTCGAGCCGACTTGGTGGTTTGGTGCGAACGTCGAGGAGCTGGCAGAAGCGCTCGCGGTCGAGGGCACGGTAAGCGAGGTGGTCGGTCCGCGGCGCATCGGAAAGACCTCTCTGGTGGCCAGCGTCGCACAGCAACTCGGTCTGGACGTCTTTCGCCCTGCGCTTTGCGTACGAGACTCCCTACAAACGGCTGCGCAATACGCCACACTGACCGGCTCCATCGTGCTCGTCTCGCCGCGAACCGACGAAGAGCTGGCTCTCGCCGAGCAGATGGCCACGACCCATCGCGGCGCTCGCGTCGTCATTGAGCGGATCGCTGCGGACGACAACGATCCCTTGGCCCAAAGACTCCCCATCTCCGAGGTCAGGATCGCGGTGGGGCTGGGGAGCCGTGAGGAGCGCCGGACGCAATGGGGCCGCCTCTGGCGCGGGGTGCTCGAGCCCAATGAAGCGGCGGAGCTCGGCAGTCGACACACGGTGCCCGTTGGTGATCTCGTCGAACTCAGGGCCTCTGCCCTGCGGAGTGGGCGCACGTCCGGACAGGACGTGACGGACTCTGTAAGGAGCCTGGCACAACACGCTCTGGCCGGCTTGGCGGTGCGCGAGGAGTCCGAGCACAGCTGGGAAGACCTCGTCGTCTCAGCCCGGACCCGCGAGCAGCTCGACGGCATCGTTCGCCGCTACCAAGGCGAGCGAGACGTGCTGCGCGCGTTTCCTTCGATGGCGGGTCAGCTCAGGCGCAAGTGCACGGCCATGTTCAGTGGCGCGCCCGGCACAGGCAAGACCATGGCGGCGCGGCTGGTTGCAGCGCGGTTGGGCTTGCCGTGCTTTCGCGTCGACCTGGCGTCGGTGGTCTCCAAGTACATCGGCGAGACGGAAAAGAAGCTGCGCGAAATCTTTGAACAGTGCCGAAAGGCCGATGTGGTCGTGCTCTTCGACGAGGCGGACAGCCTCTTCTCGAAGCGCACCAGTGTGCGAACGAGCAACGATCGCTACGCCAACCTCGAGGTCAATTACCTCCTCCAATCCCTCGAACGCTTTGAGGGCGTGGCGATCCTGACCACCAATCATCCCCAGTCTATCGACGAGGCGTTCGAACGCCGCCTCGAGTTCTTGATTCGCTTCGACCTCCCCACCTCGGCCGAGCGCCAGCGCTTGTGGGAGCTTACTCTGCCGACTGAGGTCCTCAGCGCCTCACGGATCGACACCCAGGACTTGGCCGACCGCTTCGAGCTTTCGGGCGCGCTCATCCGCAAATGCGTCGAGCGGGCTCTGTTCAAAACCGTCGCCGAGGGCATGCCCCTCGACACCCGCATGCTTGCCGCAGGCGCGGAGGCGGAGCTTGGCGAAACGGGTTGCCTCGTGAGACACGAGTCCCCCACCCAGGAAGAGTAGACGACTATGGCTGGACCTAAACCCAATCCTGACGACCTTGGCCCGGGCAAAGATTTTTCTGCGTCCCGCAAAGACAAGGACAAAATCGCGGCCGATGCGCTCCTCGCCCCTCTGTTGCCCGGCACTTCCACGCCAGTCACCGGACCCGGCGCCGCGCCTGGGGTGCAGCAGGCTGAGCTGGCCGACGGCGGCAGTTTCCAAAAGACCGAGCAAGGGCAATCGGAAGTTGGCGATCCTGCCGGTCACATCGTTCCCAAACAAGAGCGCAAACAGAGCGATGCAGAGCTCGAACGCATCCGGGATGCGGCGACCTGGCGTGAGGCCAAGGTTGGGCGAGAGGCTCTCGCACCCGTCGTGGCGCCCATGGACTCCTTTCGCGCGGCGCTGGCCGAGCGCGAGGTGATTGCGGGTCTCGGCGGCGACGTAAGCCCGAAGTTCTCCGCCTACGCCAAGCAACTCGAGAAGGTCGAAACGGGACTGGACAAGGCCACGACCCAGCTGGCGCGAGTCGAACGAGCCTTCGAAACCAGCGAGTCTGACCCCTCAGGTGCGCTCGCTGAGTTGAGCGACGCCCTCGAGGTTCTCGACAGCGAGGTGGAAAAGAAGCTGGACAGTAAGGGGCTGACCCGAACCGCAAAAAAATGTCGGGAGGTGCTCGATAAACCTGACCCCGAGGTCTCCGAACAGGTTCTCGGCACAGTGTCGACTGCCTTCGAGACACTCGAGGCCACCTCGAAGGAGGTTGCGACTTGGAAGACCGAAGCCTTCTCGCCGATGCTGAAAGAACTCGAGACCTTCGTGAAGACGAGTGGCTTGAGACGGGCTGCCAGCAGCGAGAAGCTGTTGGAGGATTTGAACCAGGGGCAAAACAGCTACGCGGAAGGGAAGTCCAAGCTTGCAGTCAAGCCTGCGGAGCGCTACGTGCGGGACGACAAGACCGAGGCAACTCTCGACGAGGTCTATGACGAAGCCCTCGCCGACTCTCCTGATGCGCGTCGAATCAACCCTCAACTGACCACCGTAGCCGACCTGCTCGGCAAGCAATCCGAAGGCGAGAAGCAGACCGCGTTCAAGCCCAACAAGGACTGCAAAGCGAGTCTGAAAGAGTTTCAGGACAAGCTCGCCTCGCTGATTGTCGAGCTGCGAGAAGAATTCCCAGACGGGAAGCGCGAGTCCATCAAGGGCAGCGCAAAAACTGGGCGAGTTCGTCGAACAGGTGATGGAGGTCGTGCAAACCCAGCAGCCCAAACTCAAAGCTGAGAAGCAGAAGAAGACGAAGAAGACGAAGCTGCCCGAGCTGAAGCGACAGCTCACCGAAGGGATCGTGAACATCGTCGTGTCGAACCCCGACCTGGAGGCGACGGGTCCCGTCGACCCAGCCTTCGACGAGGCCAAGCAGGCCCAAATCAAAGCGCTCATCGATAAGGCCAAAGGAGACGCCCACGTCTCCCAGCTCCTCTTCGAAATGCTCGATGCGGGCACCCACTGGGCCTTTGGCGCGCTGCACTACGTGTGGAAGGTCAACACAAACTACGAGGCCCGCACGGGCATGGACATGTTTTCGTTCTACAAACAGCAGGTCGTGCCCTACGACTTCTTCAAGCAGCGGGAGATCAAAGTCAACAAGGTCGGCATCCCCGCACTGCAAGAGGCCGAGCGGAACTTCGCCTCGTCGATGTCGCTGGCCGGCGTCGACCACACGCTGGAGATTTCCAGGGAGACGCGAGCGTTCAGCTTCCGCAGCGAGCGCGACGAGGCGAGGTCGCGCAACCTCAACAATCCCGTGGCCAAGCTCAGCGAGCACGATTTGGGACTGGCGGTCGATGTCAACTACGATGGCACGGCACGCAATCCCCGTGTCGAGAAGCCCGCGGAGATTTGGGAGATCGTGCGGATGGTGGTGGCAAAGGAGGATTCGTCCCTGCAGGACGTGGATCCAAGTGTGAACTTGATGTCGTTGAGTTCGGATGCGGCGGGACCTTTGTTTCTGAGAATTCTAAAAGCAAGTGATGCCTTTCGCCGAGGTTACCATATCTGGTGTCAAGGGTTTGCGACAAAGCTTGGTCTCAAACAGCTTCCCACAGCCGACGAGTATCAGACCCTTCTGATGAAGAGAGATCAAGGGGTGGACAAGAAAGCGATGAAGGAGATGGAAGCCCTTGACAGCGACCGTTCCAAGGCGAAGACCATGCTCGCCAACCGGAGGGGCGACCTGATTCGTCAGCACACTCGCGTCTACACCACGATAGAGAAGCGGCTGACCCCCGTGTTGAACACCGTCGAGTCCAAGCCATTTGCTGTTGAACTCGGCACTGCGATGAGCCCAGAGGTCAACACCCTGAAGGAGCGTTCGAAAGAAACCCGCAGCGCGCTCTCCTCTTGGCTCACTGCCCAAGAGGTCGCAAAGGAGCAGGCTGAGGGCGGAGCTCGTGGCGACGCGAGCCTTCGTGAACTGGAATCTGCGGCAAAGTTGGTGTTCGCCCTGGTCGAGGTGCTCGACGAGGACTTGCGCCTGTTGAACTTGACCGCCTCCATCAACAGTTGGGACTGCATCGAGACGCTTTCCAAGCTGACGGCCGTGACCTCACAGCTGCAGCAGGTCGACGCCAAGTCGAAAGACGTCCTGGCAAAGGAGCACGCCGAGCTCGAGGCCCGCTCCTCGAATTACGCAGAGCAAAGCGACGCACTCGACGCCTTGGACAAAGAAGCGTCGGCGCAGGCAGAGAGCGACCCGCAGCTTGCCCACCTGAGGGTCTTACGCCTCCACGACGCGTACCTCGAATACTACGAAGCTTGGTCCAGCGCCGAGAGCGGGGTGGGCTTCGCGGACTTCAACCCGGCTTTTGTCTTAGCCATGGATAAGGCGGGCTGGGTTTGGGGTGCCCGCTTCAGCACTCCAGATTTCCACCATTTCGAGTACCAGACCTGATGCAATTGACCTCGACATTTCTCATGAGGTTGCTCGTCGTGATCGCCATGGGCAGCGTCTTGTGGCTGTGCGGTTGCGACCGAACTGCCCAGCCGAACACCGACAAACCGCCGCCCGTCACCCCCCCTGAAGAAGTCGACATTGCTAACCAAGAGCTCGCTCCAAGCTGCGAGATTGAGCGACAGCGCTTCGTTCTTCTCGATGGGCATTGGCAGAGCGAGTGTCTCGAGGCGCCGATCCCTCGGAACAGCTCAATCTGGACCTCGGACGGGCATCGCGTGGCTGTGCTGGCCAACGAGAAGTGTGATGACACTGAAGAGCAGAAGGTGTTTGTCCTTCGGAATGAGGAAGTCCGCCAGACCTCCGTAAGAATCGAACGGCGTGTTGGGCGAGGGGGGGCCATCGCCGTTCACGACCAGGAATTGTTGATCATCCCCGGCGAGAGCTGTCGGGTTCCCGCTTTTGGCCTACTAATCCACCGTTTGAATCTCACGACAGAGGAAGTGGATTCTCGCAGGCACTTCGATGTGATGACGGCTCTTTGGCCATCAATTTCGATGAACGGTGAGCGTGTCTGGATGCCGCTTGCCTTCTCTGACGTATACGGCCTGCTCCCCGACTCACAAGTTGGGGTCATGTATGGATGTATTCACGTTTGGCCAGTCAATCCAGAGTATGCAGGGTGTCGCGCACCAGACATCTATTACCCAGAGGCAACGGGAATGGAGTTTACCTGGCGGTCCAACAGCGATATGAAGAGCCTCTTTGTCGGTCGCGGACTGACCTGGGCGCAGGACCTCGCAACCGGCCAAATGCTCAATGTCGGGACGATCAACACCCCCAATCGGCAGTTGAAGGAGTTTGTATTGACCCCGAGTGCCTGGGCCCTGCACGAGTATCGCGCTGCCCGTCGTCTCCCCGTCCCTCCCGTGATGGGCGATGGCGTGCAGTTGCTTTACGACGGTGACCGCAGGCAAATGATCCTCCTCGATCCCGCGTCCACCCAATCATGGATCCTCGAAAAAGACTATCGCCGCTGGGTTCCCCTTGAACATGAGCCTCTCAAGGCGCTCGCCGAGCAGCTCGGCGAACTCGAAAGCGTGTCCATCGAGGCTCCGCTCGAGCCACTGCGGACCCCTCCGACCCGAACGGAGCTCGACGCACCCAAGCCCCCCACTTGGCGCAACACGGATCACATCGCGCCCTGGTTTGCGACCTACGATCTGGAGCGACACGCCATTGTCGTGTTTCCATATCGACCCGAGGGGGTCTTTTGCCTCCCTGTTCAGGGTCAACCTGGGGAGACCGTCTGCTTGGCATCCCACTCATGACCACGATGACCTTCTTGCTCAAACCGATTGGGTTGGCGACCTTGAGCGTGTTTCTGCTCGCGAGCTGCGCCGAGCCCGGCGACACGCATCGCGTAGAGCCCCGCTCCGCTCCGCCCACGGCGCTCGACACCTCGGCGGTGGCGCCCGACTCCTCAGCCGCAGCGCTTGACTCCACAGCGGCGCCCCTTGGCACCTCAGCCGCGTGTGACGATGCGCACTCCCTTTGGGACCTAAACACCAAGGGACGTTGGGCGCGCCGCTGCTTGGATGCGGCGCTCACTCGCGACACTGCAGCTTGGACCGTTGAGGGTACTGGACTCGTTGGGTTGGGGCCGCAAGGCTGCACGGCCGTCTCAGAACCCCTCGTTGCGCACAGCGTTCGCGGAGCTCAGGTAGAGGATGCTGAAACAGACCTCAACTCCTACTTCGTCACCAAGGGCACTGGAGTCGTCGTCGACGACAAGGGAAGCGTCCACACCTACGGTGGGGAGTGGTGCATCGACTATAACTCTGGACTTCACACCGTTCTCTTCGCGGATGGGACCTCGAAGCACGAAGTGTTTAACAATGAGCTCGTCTGGCCCGTGGTCCTGGCCCGCGAGGAAAAGGTCCTGGTGTCAGGGGGACTGGCTCTGCGTCAAGGGGAACTCGATGTTTCGACCGACCCTGGCCTCGAGTTCAAGCCCAACCCCTTCTGCTGGTTCATCCATCCCGACGCACCCCAAGACTTCAACATTCCCCGCTTCTGCGGGCGCAAACGCGGCGAGTACGTGCCCGAGGCCGCGAAGAAAGGCACCTGGTTCTCCAGAGCCGACGTCGACGGCGCGCCCATCTTACCTCCCGGACGCGAGCTGACCTTTGTGTACGACCGCAAACGCGATCGCCTGGTCAGCGTCGCGTTCTTCGAGCCCAATATGTGGAAGTCGAGCGAAATGGATCCGACCCCACTGCTGTGGAAAGTCGACCGCCGAGCCTGGTCGATCCCCAAAGAGGGCAAGGCGACCCAGCTCCCCGCCCCCCCGATCGTCGGCGATGGGGTCACGCTGCTCTACGACCCCGTGGCCGAGCAGGTGCTCCTCTTCGACCCGTTCGGCACCCAGTCGTGGGTGTTGGCCAGCGACGACAGCGCTTGGCAGGTGTGGAAGACCCACGAGTCGCTGCCCCTGCCCCAAGGGGTCGAGCTGCCCAATAACACCCGCGGCACCGAGCACCGTTTCACGCAGTGGTGGGCACCCCACTTTGCCTATTGGGACCTCGAGCGCGGTGCGCCCACCGTGGTCTTTTACGACTCGCCGCACTCGTTGTGTTTGCCAGTCGAGGGGTTAGAGGATACGTACGCGTGTCCCAAAGCCCACTCGTAGTCATCGTTGGGCAACGAAGGGTTAA
>PFUG01000563.1 GCA_002789955.1 Deltaproteobacteria bacterium CG_4_9_14_3_um_filter_63_12
GCTCTTGGCCTAGGCCGGCGAGCCGCCGGCGCTCCCGGGCCGCTCTTGGCCTAGGCCGGCGAGCCGCCGGCGCTCCCGTTGGTGCTCTCTTTGTCTCGACTGGGTCGGGCGCGCTCCCACGCCGCTCTTGGCCTAGGCCGGCGGGCCGCCCGCCCTCAATCCAGGCCCACTATGTCCACGCGCCGCATCGTCGCTCGCAGTTTGTTCGCAGTGGCCGCCTTCACGGCGCTCTCTGGTCTTGCGACCTCCGCCTGGGCGACTCCGCCGCTCATGGTCCCGTGGCCCTGCGGCACGACTTACTCGGTCACCCAAGGACACAACACAGGCAGTCACACGGCCGAAGGCAGCTGGGCCTGGGATTTCGGGATCCCTGTTGGGGCCGAGGTCGCGGCCCCTGCTGCCGGCCAGGTGCGGCGAATGCGTATGGACTCGACGCGGTCTGGCTGCGACGCGGCTTACGCGAACGACGCCAACTACGTGATTGTCGATTTCGGCGACGGCACCGAGGCCCTCTTTCTGCACCTTCAGGCCAACAGCTCGTCGCTCCAGGTGGGTCAGAGCGTGCAAGCCGGACAGGTCGTCGGGCGAGTGGGGCTCTCTGGCTGGGTTTGCGGGGCTCACCTCCACTTTCAAATCCAGAACACTTGCGCGTCTTGGTGGTGTCAAAGCATCGCGGCGAGCTTCGTGGGCTTCGGCAATCCTGGTCTCGGCACGCCGCTCACGAGCGACAACTGCGGGGCTCCGGTCACCTGCGACGCGCGGCTCAACGGCGGCACTACGCTCATCGACGAGCTCGATACGGCCTGCTTCTCTCGAGCGACCCAGTGGTGGTGGGACGTGGCCGAGGGCTACGACGGGCACCATTTCTACACCTTCGCGACGGACGCCGCCGCAGCCGACACCGTCGGGCGCTGGTCCTTCGGCGTCGATGTGGCAGGTGACTACCGCGTCGAAGCGTTCATCCCCAACAACGAGGCGGAGAGCCAACAAGCCCGCTACCAGCTCGCAACTGGACCGCAGACCCCCCAGAGCCGGCTCGTGAACCAAGCCACCGAGAAGGGTTGGGTCGACTTGGGTGTATACTCGTTCACCAACGGAGACGCCCGCTTCGTCTCCCTCGCCGACAACACCGGCGAGAACTACGACGCGCTGAAGCGCAAGCTGGCTTACGACGCCGTCCGGCTGACATGGGTGCCGCCCGTCGTGGTGGAGCCGGAGCCGCAGCCGGAGGGGTCCGATGACGTCGCTGACGTCGCACAAGACCAAAGCCAAACCGATGCGAGCGAGCCCTCCGATGTGCTCTCTCCCCCGGACCTGCGAACCGATGCCGCGGAGGAGCTCACGTCCAGCGACGTTTCCGCGGACCTCGGCCCCTCAGACACCCAATCCACAGTCGATGCAGACAGCGGCGGCATCGCCGACCCCAGCCGAGAGACGGTCGAGGGGGCCTGCGGCTGCCACGTCGCGTCCCCTCGCCGAGAGGACTTCTGGCTGGGTCTGGGGATGGGTCTGGGGTTGCTGGGGTTGGTGAGAAGACGTCTTAGTTGAAGTAATCCAAGCACAAGATGGCCGCCACGGCGCCCCCGTTGTTGCCGTTGTGGCACTTGGCGACTTCGCCGTCGGGGTCGACGAGCACGCTCACCTCGTTGATGCTCTGCCCGCTGGGAACGGACCAATCGCAGGTCACCTCGGTGCACGCGGCGGGGGTGAGCAGGATGGGGAGCCCGGTCTCGCAGGCCACCCCGCCGCCGGCGCAGGGATCGCCTTGGTAGAAGACCGCGCGGGCGTCGTCGGGGACGGGGTTCGTGCCTCGATCGCAGACGTTTGTGCCGATTGCGATCGTGCCGCCAGAGGAGAGGCAGAGTTCGGCCGGCCGAACCAGGGTCACCGTCAAGTCTGCCAGACCCGTGAGTTCTAGGCCGCCCTCGGCGTTCTGGCGGAAGTTGTTCGACGGTGTGGTGTCTGCACCCCGTGGAGCCTTCAGGCGACGTCGCCCGTCTCGACCTCCTCGCTCTCGCCGAGGTTCTTGGGTCCGAACGCGGAGTAAAGCACGGGCAGCACTATCAGCGTGGCGATCATCGAGGTGATCACCCCGCCGATTACCACGACGGCGAGCGGCCTCTGGACCTCGGCGCCGACGCCGGTGTTGAAGGCCATGGGGACGAATCCGGTGGCCGCTACGAGGCCGGTCATCAGGACAGGGCGCAGGCGAGTCTCCGCGGCCTCGCGGGTCGCCTCGGCGAGCGCACGGCCGGCGGCAAGGAGCTGCCTGGCGCGGGAGACCAGGACCAGCTGGCCCAGCACCGACACTCCGGACACCGCGATGAAACCTACGCCAGCCGAGATGGAGAACGGCATCTCGAGCCACCACAGCGCAGCGATGCCGCCCACCGCTGCGAAGGGGACGCCGGTGAAGACCAGAAGGGCGTCGCGCGCTCGACCAAACGTGAGGTAGAGCAGCGTGAACACGAGCAGCAGCGCGATGGGGACGACAATCATCAGGCGCTTCTGCGCCCGCTCGAGGTGTTCGAACTGGCCGCCGTAGCGGACGTAGTATCCGGGCGCCAGCTCGACCTTCGCGATGGCGGCTTTGAGGTCGGCCACGAACGAGCCCACGTCGCGATCGCGGATGTTGACCTGGATGGCGATACGGCGTCGCGCCCACTCGCGGTTGATCGTGGAGGGCTCCTCGACCACATTGATGTGGGCGAGCTTTCCGAGGGGTACACGTTGCCCGTCGGGGGCGGTGACGAGGAGGCGCTCGAGGCGCAGCGGGTCGTTGCGAAAGCGGTCGTCGAGCGTAAGAACCAAGGCGAAGCGCATCTGCTCCTCGACCACCTCGCCGACCCTCCGAGTGCCCAGCGACTCGACCAGCTCGAGGACGTCCTGGACCGGGATGCCGAAGTGGGCGACCGCTTCACGGTCCACTTCGATGCGCAGGATGGGGAGGCCGGTGACCTGCTCGACCGTCACGTCGGCGGCCCCTTGGACCTCTGTGACAGCCTCCCGGATGGCCTCAGCGCGCTCCCGAAGGACCTCGAAGTCGTCCCCGAAGAGCTTGATCCCGACGTCGGAGCGGATGCCTGCGATCATCTCGTTCATGCGCATCTCAATGGGCTGCGTAAACACTGAGCGCATGCCAGGCATACCCTCCAGCGCGTCGCTCATCGCTTGCATCAAGACGTCCTGATGGTCGGCTCGCGTCCACTCTTCTCGCGGGGTCAACGTAATGAAGACGTCGGAGACCTCGAGTCCCATGGGATCGGTGGCGACCTCTGCGGTCCCTGTGCGGGTCCAGATGTGGGCGATCTCGTCGGGGAACTCGTCCAGCAGCAGGTGTTCTACTTGGGTTCCGTAGCGCACCGACTCCTGCAGAGACACGCTGGCCATCCGCACCGTGTTGATGACCACGGCCTGCTCTCTGAGGCGCGGCACGAACTCCGTGCCGAGTCGGGAGGCGAGGAAGACGGCGTCGCCCACGACGAGCACGGCGAGGCCCAGGACCAGGACACGGCTCGAAAGCGCGCCCTTGAGGACGGGTCGGTAGGCCCTGTGCAAGGCGCGGACGAGTAGATTGTCCCGATGGGCGCCGGCACGGCGCCTCAGGACGAGGCTGGCGAGGGCGGGCATCAGGGTCAGCGAGAGGAGCATCGACCCCGCCAGCGCAAAGATCACCGTCAGGGCCATGGGCTGAAAGAGCTTCCCCTCGACGCCCTCGAGGGCGAGGATCGGCAAGTAGACGATGGCGATGATGAGCTCGCCGAAGAGGGTGGGCTTGCGGACCTCCACGGCGGCGTCGCGGACGACGTTTCGCACGCTGCGCCCAGTGGTGTCTTCGGCCACACGCCGCGCGGCGTTCTCGACCATGATCACCGAGCTGTCCACGATCAGGCCGAAGTCTATGGCGCCCAAGCTCATCAGGCTGCCCGTGATGCCGAACTGGAGCATGGCGTTGAACGCGAAGAGCATGGAGAGCGGGATCGCCAACGCGACGATGAGCCCAGCCCGCAAATTCCCCAGGAAGATGAACAGGATCGCGACGACCAGCAGAGCGCCCTCGAGGAGGTTGTCGCGGACGGTGCGCAGGACGCTGTCGACGAGCTTGGTGCGGCTGTAGACCGGGGTGAGACGGACGCCTTTTGGCAGGCTCGCCTGGACCTCTTCGAGCCGCTCCTCGAGGCGACGGGTGAGCTCACGGCTGTTCTCCCCCATGAGCATGAAGCCCAGCCCGAGCACTGCCTCTCCGCGCCCCTCGGCGGTGACGGCGCCGCGCCGAATTTCGTGGCCTTCTTCGACGTGCGCCACGTCAGCGATCCGAATCGCCGCTCCGTCTTGCGCCGCGATCACGATGTCTTCCAGGTCGCGGACGCAGGTCGCCAGCCCGACGCCCTGGACGATTTGTGCCTCGCCGCCGCGGTTGAGGACGCCGCCGACGACGTTGGCGTTGTTGCGCCTCAGCGCGGTGGCCACGTCATCGAGCCTCAGCCCGTATTTGACGAGCAGATCGGGGTCGAAGAGCACGTGGTATTGCTTCTCGTAGCCCCCCCATGAGTTAATCTCCGCGACGCCGGGGACCTGCAGCATCTGCGGCCGGATCACCCAGTGGTGCAGCGTGCGCAGCTCCTGTGCCGAGAGCTCATCACTCTCGACGAGGTACTGGAAGACTTCGCCGAGGCCTGTCGACATGGGGCTTAGCGATGGGCGCCCGATGCCCTCCGGCAGCTCCACCGTCTGTACGCGCTCACCTACGACTTGCCGGGCGCGGTAGACGTCCGTGCCGTCCTCGAAGATGGCGGTGATCTGAGAGAAGCCGAACTTCGAGATGGAGCGCACCTCGGCGAGTTTCGGCAGCCCGGAGACGGCTTGCTCAATGGGAGAGGTGAGCTGTCGCTCAACCTCCAGAGGCGCCAGAGCGGGAGCTACGGTGTTGATGGAGACCTGAACCGGTGTGGTGTCTGGGTAGGCGTCGAAAGGGAGGTGGCTGAACGAGACGAGCCCCGCGACCAGCAGGATAGCGGCAGCGAGGAAGACAACGCTGCGGTAGCGCAGCGCGAGGTCGATGACGGCGTTGAGCATGCTCAGTCGGCCTCGCAACAGCCAGCGCCGATGCTGTCAGGGGAGACCTCGGTGCGCAGCAGGAAGGCGCCCGTCGTGACGACGGCGTCGCCCTCGGCGAGGGGCCCCGCGACCTGCACGAGTCGGCCGTTGGAGCGGCCCGTTTGGACGGTGCGGGCCTCGTAGACGCCTTCAGCCGTGCGAACGAAGACCATGGAGTCGTCGCCGACCCGCTGCACGGCTTCGAGAGGCACCGTCGTTGCCCCTTGGGGGACGGCGACCTGAACCGAGGCGCGCGCGAACTGGCCTGAGCGCAACAGTCCGTCTGGGTTCTGGACCTCGGTTCGGACGCTCACAGTGCGGGTCCGCGGCTCGACCTCCGAGGCGATCCAGGTCGTCGTGCCCGTGAACACCTGGGCCGGGATGCCGTCGACCCGCAACTCGACGAGTTGACCGAGTCGGACTGCTGAGGCGTCCCATTCGGGAACCTCGAGCAAGGCCCACATCACCGAAGTGTCGGCGATGGTGGCGAGGGAGTCCGCTTCGTTGGCGAACGTGCCGACCATGGCGGGCCGTCGGATGATGAAACCGGCGATGGGGGCTTCGACGGTGAAGCGGCCGGAGCGGCCGTTGGCTGGCGCTCCGCTGATCTCCAACGACTGTTCGATGGCGCGCAGTTCCGCTTCGGCGGCTTCGAACTCTTGGCGAGCGAGCTCCACATCGCGCTGTGAGGCGATGGCGCCTTTGCGCAGCGCATCTTGGCGCTCGAGGTTCGCCTTGGCGACCTCCTGGCGTCCGCGTGAGGCTCGGCGACGCGACTGCAGCTCGGAGACGCCAGCGCTCTCGATGGTGAACAGCGGAGCGCGTACTGCGACCTCCTGCCCCAGGTCCGCAGTCACCTCCTTGACGATTCCGGAGATGGAGGAGCGGATGTCCGCCATGGCGTTGAGGTTGAACTCAATGCGCGCGGTAGTCTCGACCGCGAGCCCGATGCCGCTCGAGGTGACCGGTACGGTCAATATTCCGGCCGCCCGCTCGAGGCTTGGAGTGCGGAAGCGAATGACGGTACTCGGCTTGAGCCCGCTGGGTGGCGCGACGCCTGGCGGAGGTTGCATTGGGTTACAGACAGGGCACACCGAGTCCGGGAAGCCGTGGTCCACACACCAGTCTCCCGAGGCCTCGAAGCCACTGGCGAGCGACGGATTGCACTTCGTGCACATCGACTCTGGAACGCCATGCTCGGCGCACCAGTCCGTAGCAGCCCCCGTCGGAGACTTAGGTGGCGCCTCGTTCTTGGCGCCAGGTGGCGGCATGGGGTTGCAGACCGGACAGACCGACTTTGGGAAGCCGTGCTCGGCACACCAGTCGCCAGAGCTTTTGAACCGCTCTACGAGGTCAGGGTTGCACTTCGTGCACTTCGACTCTGGTACGGCGTGTCCGCCGCACCAATCCGCGGGATCGCCTGCCTCCTTTCCAGCGGCGGCCTTGGTCTCCGGGCTTGGTGGCTGCATGGGATTGCAGACCGGACAGACCGACTCTGGAAAGCCGTGCTCAGCGCACCAGTCGCCGGCGCTTTTGAACTGCTCCACGAGGGCTGGATTGCACTTCGTGCACTTCGATTCCGGCACGCCGTGTCCAGCACACCAGTCGGATGAGTCCGCAACCAGCGGCGTGGATTGTGAGCTCGTCGGCCCGGCAGATTTCGCTGGGGTGACCGGTTCATTGCAACCAGTCGCCCAAAGCACACAGGCGAGCACGACAGCGTACTTGCGCGTTCGAATCATTTTTCTCTCCCTTGCAGCGGACGCGGCGACACAACGGCGGAATCGCCGAAGTCGGACCGGTCCTCATCTGACCTTCAAGGCTGGGTTCAGCTGAGGGAGAACTGCGGGGGTCTGTAGATGCGGCCGTGGACCCCTGTGGCCGGTTCGTCGGTAGGGCTAAACATCGCGAGGCTTTCCAGTGCGGTGGTCAGGAAAGACACGGAGCCAAACGCCACTGGGGCGGTCAACGCGCCAGGACAGCACACGCAATCGTCACAGCCAGGCGGGCAGCGCTTGCCGTCTGGGCAGGAATCCTCGTCAGAGGCGTGACGGTCGCCGCTGGCGAACTCGATGGACGCGTCGCTCGCATCGTCACGCGCTTCCGAGCTGCCTTCACAGGGGCAATCCTCTCCGCAGCACGCCTCACCAGCCCCCATCCACTCGAGCAGACTCATGCCGAGGCCGGGCTGCCCGAGCAGCAAGCTGATGAGCAGGAGGCTTGCTACGAACCCCTTTAGGTTCGGCGTGATGTTGAAGAGGCGCTTCATGTCAAAACATAGGTAACCTCTGACCCCCCTTCGGTCAACACCCCTGTGTGCCAGGCTTGCGTGTCCCACACACGAATTCACGTGCTCTTCAGAGAAAAGTGGTCACTCTCAGCGGCCGGCCACCTGGACTTACTTGCCTGACGGTCAACGGCCAGCAAGAGAATTCACGTGGTCTTCAGAGAAAAGCGGTCCCTCTCAGCGGCCGGCCACCTGGACTTACTTGCCTAACGGTCAAACACCCAGCAAGAGAAATAGCGTTGTGATACCGACAGTTGCGGTGGACTCCTGCATGCTGGGGGGACTTCTGAGTGGTCGCCGGACTCTGGCTGAGTGGTGTTCCTGGTCCGATCTAGGAAAAACTATCCAGCAGCACTAGGGAAAAGTCATAATTGTTATTTCATTACGTGAGGATAGAATGCAGTCATCGGGTTGGCGACGAGGTCCTAGCCCGAACGCAAGCGAATCAAATGCAAGGTTGATGGTGACCAAACGAAAATAGGAGCTGAACCATGAAGACTTATCAAGCCGGCCAGAATGTCCCTTACGGTGTCTACACTTCGATGCGTCCCCTCAACCTGCACTACATGAGCGACAGCGAGACCCTGCCCGGCACTGGCGAGTACACACGCATCCCGACTTGGCTCATGGTCGTCGCCAGCCCCGCCATCGGCGGACTCTTCGTGATGGCCTTCCCCTTTATCTGCTTGGTCGCGGTGGCCGCGGCCCTCGGTAAGCTGGCCGCCAACACGGTCCATTCCATGGCGACCCGCAACGCTCACCTGGTGCAGATGAACTGGGAACCGGGCGCCGCCTACCTCGACGGCAAAGGGCAGTCCGCGACGCCCACGAGCGATGATGATGACCTCGACCTCGAGGCCCTGAAGGCTGAAGTCGCGAAGAAGCGCGAAGCCGAACGGCTCTAGAGAGCGCCGAATAGAACGACGAAAGCCCAGTCAGAAACTGGGCTTTCGTCGTTTTCAGGCGCTCTCAGTCGGCAGTCATGCTCGAGAACTCAGCGGTAGCCCCCTGGACGGCTTGGTCGCCATCGATCAGTTCGGACGGTTCGGAGCGGCCGGTCAATCCCAAGAAAACGGCGATCAGGAACGTCGCCAAGAGGACGGAGCCCACCTTGGACAAGAGCTTCTTGCGGCTATGGGCTTTGAGCTCAGCGCATGCGGCTTCGTATGCGCGCTCCTCATCGAGAGTGAGCGCGTCGTCGTCTCGAGCCGCCAGCTCGATGACGTCGTCCACGTTTTCCTTGGCGACCCGCTTCTTCCTGGGCTTCATGACTGGCTCACCTGGTTAGGAAACTCGTCGCCACCTCGTCGCTGCTAGGCAGCCGGCAGGCGGTTGAGCTGGTACTGGAGCAGATAGATACCGACGGAATCCAAGAGCAACAAGAACACGAACGTCGTGACGTGATTCAGTCGCCCGCCGCTGACCAACTCCAGCCCCTTACCGTAACGCCAGAACCACCAAATATTCACCGTCGGCACGAAGACCCAGAAGAGGCTCGGGATCTGAGCCCCGGCCGCGTTGAGCTCCTCTTTGCTGCGGTACAACCAGACGAACGTGTAGACGCCGAGCGTGACGAAGGTCAGCGCGATGACGTGAAGGACGGGCTTGCGGTTCATGATGGCTCCTGTGGTGCTTTGGTGGGGCGCCCTCGCCCTTATGCTGCTCCCTACTGGCCAGCTGGAATCCTATTCTCAGAAAAGTGAGCGGCCTCCTCGGGGCTCGAGCCTGCACACCCGCGCGCTGCCTTCATCCCATGGGCGAGATTGTCTATATGGTTGCGCCTGGTTCTTGTTTCCCTCTCGAGCTCACCTCGAGCTCATTGATTCTATTGCCTCGGCAATTTCTGGAGTTCGCCCATGCGCCTCGCTCTCACCTTTGTTCTCGTCGTCTTGGCCTGCGGCTGTGACCAAAAACGCCAACCCGAGGTCGACGCCGCGGCTGCACAGGCGGCTTCGAGGCCCGAAGCCCAAGGGGCGACCGAGACGCCTCCGGCGGTGGGAGCGGCTGCCGACAAGAGCGCGCCCGATCACTCCGAGAAGGCCGATGGCAGCCCGGTCTCCGTCGCTGCCGATGGCGCGGACGTGGCCAATGCCGCGGCCGTCGAGGCCGCGGAGGCCGTGCTGGACCCGCAAGAACAAGCCGCCGCCGCGCCGACCGCCGAGACACCGAGCCAGCGAACCGAGCGCAAAGATGGGCAGGGCGCCTTACGCCTCGCGCCGGAGCTCGACCACCTCGTGGTCCGCACGCAGTGGCCCGTGGGCGAGGTCTATGGGAACGTGCTCTATGAGGGGAACAACAGCGCCATGCGCGGCGCCGCCGAGTCCGATGGCTCCTACGCCATCAGCGCCCTGGACATCGCCGAGCGTTGGCGCACCTGGGGCCGGGTCGGGCGCGGGGTCTTCATGCTGCGCGACTCCCTCTGGAACCAACAGGACCACGTGGGCCGCTACGCGCCTGTGGCCTTGATGCTCTCGCCGTCGTGGCTCACCGTGGCGGTGCACGAGGTGTCGCTCGGGCACGCCTCGCCGCGCTTGGGTGTGCCCGCGGACCCAGGCAACGACGAGGCCTGGACTGCGCTCGGTCCCGAGGCCCTGTTCGGGCTCTTTCCGCCGTCGGAGACGTTGCACCTTTGGGCGACCGAGACGCTGACGAGCAGCGACGCCCTCAGCGCGGCGAGAATCCGGGTAACCCGGGACACGCTCGTCCTCTTGGACGGCTACTTGGCCTCGTTGGCCGAGGTGGCCGAGCACGGCCCGGCGGCCGTTGCGGCGCGCGGTGCGGAGCTCATCGCCCAGAGCGACCGCGACTACTTCACGCCCGAATTGCGGCGTGACGCGTTCATCCCCTTGCTCGTCGAGCACGCCTCGCCCCACGAGATCAACGATGAGGGCAAGAGCTTCCACGTATCCGGACGCGAGGTGCCCGACGCGATCATCGCCTTGACGCGCAGCGCGGTGCTGCGTCGGCGCCTAGCCGACGGGGACCTCGCCATCGAGCGCTACGATTTGTCTCGCGCCAGCGAGCTGGACCACCTCGTGGAGGTGTTGGCCCCGCTGGTGCCAGCGGGCGACGAAGGAAACACGGTCTGGCTCTGGGTGACCGGGCCGACCGAGGTGGAGGGCGAGTGGAAAGGGCCGCCAGCGCTCGACTACCGAGAGGCGTTGGAGGCAAAGCTGCTGGCCGCTGGGCTAAACCTGGACAGGATTCGGGTGGTGACGCGAAACCCCGAGGCGCTGAGCTCGAAGACGCCCGCCGCCGAGCTCGCCTCCCAAGCCAAGGCCCACGGCGATGCCGGCTGGACTTTGCGCCTGAACCTGCGCGCGGGCGCCCTGCAGAAGAAGCTCGGCGAGGTGGGGCGTTGAGTTTCGCCACAGTCGAGGGCGGCCACCGTCCGCCCCAACGTGGCATTTGCCAGCCCGTGCTCGTGGGCCGCGTCGTCCTATGAGCGTGACCTTGCGCAGCACCTTGGTCGGCGCCAGCGCGCTCCTCTTGTGGTCGACCCTGGCCGTGCTGACGGGCTGGGCCGGCCCGACGCCGCCCTTCTTGCTGGTCGGCATCGCCTTCCTGCTCGCCTTCGCCATGGGAGCGCTGCGCTCGCTGCTGCGCGGCGAGTCGGTGTTGGGCCCGTTGCGCCAACCATGGCGGGTGTGGGCGCTGGGGGTCGGCGGGTTGTTTGGCTACCACGCGTCGATGTTCTTCGCGCTGCAGAACGCGCCCCCCGTCGAGGCCAACCTCATCAACTACCTCTGGCCGCTGCTGATCGTGCTGTTCTCCGGCTTCTTGCCCGGCCACCGGCTGCGGGCGTTCCACGTCGGAGGGGCCGCCCTGGGCCTGCTCGGCGTGGTGATCTTGTTGTCGGGCAAGGGCGCCGCGCCGCAGGCCACGGCCTTCTGGGGCTACGGCGCCGCCTTCCTCGCCGCCTTCATCTGGGCGTCCTACTCCGTGCTGTCGCGGCTCTTCGCGGCCGTCCCCACCGAAGCGGTCGGTGGCTTCTGCCTGGTCGGTTCGCTGTTGGCCTTTCTCTGCCACGCCGCCTTCGAGCCCTCCGTGTGGCCTTCTGGTGGCGGACAGTGGGCGGCGGTCGTGGTGCTGGGACTCGGCCCGGCTGGTGGCGCCTTCTTCCTGTGGGATGTGGGCATGAAGAAGGGCGACATCCAGGTCCTCGGGGTGCTGTCTTACACCACGGCGCTGGTCTCGACGCTGCTGCTGATCGTCTTCGGCGAGGCGCAGGCGAGCGGGTCGATCGCAATGGCGTGCGGGTTGATAGTGGGGGGCGCGGTGTTGGCGTCGAAGGAGTTGCTGGGGCGCGCGGCACGGGCCTGAGCGGGCACTCTCGTCGAGGAGTGCGAGCTTCGGCCGGCGCTCAATATGGACTCGAGTCTAGATTCGGCGGCTCAGTGCCCCGCATTTTTGATATGGTCGTTGACGATCTTTCGGAAGAGGTTCATGTCGAAGGGTTTTTCGAGCTGCGGATTGTCGACGCTGGCTAGGTACTCTTGAGCTCTCGGGGTGAAGGCCCCGCCGGTGATGAACACGACCTGCTTGGCGAGGTCAGGGAGCGTCTGGGCGAGCCACTCGTGCAGCTCAACCCCAGACAAGGTGGGCATCATTACGTCGCACAGGATGAGGTCGAAGCGCTGGTCGGACTCGAGGAGCTTCAGGGCTTCCTCCCCTGACGCGACGTCGACGACGGTGTGGCCTTTGAGCATACGGACCATGGCGTGGCGGATGCCGTCCTCGTCATCGATGATGAGGATACGTCCCCTCACCTTGGGTTCCGCCTCAACGGGTATTGGGGGCTCGACGGTCGCGGCGCGTTCCAGTCGGCGGATGGGGAGACGAACGATGACG
Source organism: Deltaproteobacteria bacterium CG_4_9_14_3_um_filter_63_12 (assembly GCA_002789955.1). Taxonomy (GTDB): domain Bacteria; phylum Myxococcota_A; class Bradymonadia; order UBA4248; family UM-FILTER-63-12; genus UM-FILTER-63-12. The sequence goes on from PFUG01000563.1 coordinate 12,236, forward strand.
CTCGTGCCTTTTCCGAGCTCGCTGCGCACCTCGATACGGCCGCCGTACCCTTCGATGATGTTCTTGCTGATGGACAGACCCAAGCCCGTGCCGACACCAATCTCCTTGGTGGTGTAGAACGGCTCGAAGATGCGCGGCAGGTTTTGCGGGGCGATGCCTCGGCCGGTGTCGCGCACCTCGGCAAAGACCTCTTCGCCCTGTTGCCAGGTGCGCACCAGGATCTGATGCTTGTCGAGCGCTCCCTCGTCGATGGCGTGGGCGGCGTTGACCAGTAGGTTCAGGAAGACCTGTGAGAGCCTGCCCTCGCTGGCGAGGACCGAAGAGAGCTGCCCGTAGTCCTTGACCAAGCGGGCTCGGTACTTGATTTCGTTGAAGGCCATGTTGATGGCGAGCTCGATGACGTCCATCAGGTTGACGGGGAGCAGCCGCGTCTCATCGACGCGGGAGAAGGTCCCTAAACCGCGCGTTACATCTTTGATGCGGTAGATGCCGCCGAGGGCGTCTTTGAAGCGCGCCAGGATGTCGTCCAGCATGGCGGGGGTGAGGAGCTCGAGCTCCGGTCCCAGCGCTGCAGCCCACTCTTTTTGCCCCATGCGCTTGCCCATGATGTCGAGGGAGCTTCTCAAGGCGGAGCCGAGTCGGGGCAGGTCGTCGGTCAGGCTCTCGAGGTTGAAGAGGACGTAGGAGAGGGGATTGTTGATCTCGTGCGCCACTCCAGCGGCGAGCATTCCCATGGTCGAGAGTCGGTCGGATTGCGCGAGCTGGGCCTCCATTCTCTTGCGCTCGGTGATGTCCTGCACGGTCGCCATCAGGTTGCCGTTGGGCATCTTCATGACCGCGACCTCGGCGGTGAAGGTCGACCCGTCTTTGCGGACGAATTGCCACTCTCGGAAGTAGCCTGTAGAGGTTCGGATTGCCTCCCGCGCCGGCTCGATTTGCGGGGCGACGATGTTCGAGGCGTGCAGCCCGACCAACTCCTCACGGGAATAGCCGAGCAGGCGGCACATTCCTTCGTTGGCATCCAGGTAGAAGCTCTGCTGATCGGCGATGAGGATGCCGATGGGCGCGTGCTCGAACAAGGAGCGGTAGTTGGCTTCGCTGTCCCGAAGGGCTTGTTCGACGCGCTTGCGCTCAGCGAGCTCGAGCTCCAGCTCGTGCGTTCGTTCGGCCACCAGTGCGGTCAGCTCGTCGCGCTCAAATCGCTGCATGCGATGTGCGGCCTTGAGCTTGGCCATGGCCCGGAGCTGCGCCACCAGCTCCAGTTCGTTGGCTGGCTTCGCAAGAAACGCGTCGCCGCCGGCCTCGAGTGCCTTGACGTGGGTCTCGCGATCGGTCCCCAGCGCGGTCAGGAAGATGACCGGGATGTCTCGCAGGCGCTCCTCGGCCTTCAGCCTCCGACAGACCTCGAAACCGTCCATCCCCGGCATGATGATGTCGAGCAAGATGGCGTCTGGGTCTTCGGAGCGTGCCAGGGCGATGCCGCTAAGGCCGTCGAGGGCGGTGAACAGCGTGCAGCCCTGCAAGGCGTCAGTGAGCACCGCCCGCAAGGTGATGAGGTTGTCGCGCTGGTCATCGATGGCAAGAATCTTGAGCGTGTTGATCCCCATAACGTCCCCCTTACGCGGTGAACAATCCAGCCAATGTCTTCTTCAATATTTCGCCATCGAGGGGCTTGGACAAATACCCGTCGAAGCCATGGGCGAGAATCGACTCCCGATCGCCGGTCATGGCGCTGGCGGTGACCGCGAAGACTGGGATCTCTTTCAGGGTCTCGTCTCGATGCAGCGCTTTCAAGGCCTCGAACCCGTCGAGAACGGGCATGGCGAGGTCCATGAGGATGACGTCTGGCAGATGGCGCCGTGCTTGCTCGAGTCCCTCCTGGCCGTCTTGCGCCGAGACCACCACATAGTTGTCCTCCAACAGGGCTTTGGCGGTGCGCAGGTTGTCGGGGTCATCTTCGACCACCAAGACCACCGGTTTGCCAGGACGTCTGGGTTTGCGTGTGGGCGCCACGCGTCGGTCTGAAGGCTTCCGTGGCTCGTCGGGCTCGACCATCCCAGCCACTGCGGCGAGGAGACGCTCTTTGTCGACGTCGCCTTTGCGGATCAACTGGTGAATGTGGTTGCCCTCGAGGAAGCTCAGCTCCTGCTTGGTCACGTGTTTGGCGGTGAGGATCAGCACGGGCAGTGTGGCGGTCTTGGGCACCGCACGGAGTGCACCGAGGACTTGGAAACCGTCTACTTCGGGCATCATCAGGTCGAGGATCACGGCCTCGGGCGCAATGTGCTCGAGCATCTCGAGGGCCATCTTGCCGTTGCGCGCCACCTCGACCTGGTAACCCTCGGCCCGCAGGATGTCGCACATCTGGATGACCGCGGGTTCGCTGTCCTCGATGAGCAAGAGCCGCTGTCCTCGACGGGAGTTCGGAGTGGGAGTTTTCGCGCGAGGGCGAGTCCTCGAGGGCACGCCCACGGCGCCGTGCGTCGCTGTGAGCGGCAGGCGCACGGTGAAGGTGGAGCCAGCCCCCAACTTGCTCTCCACGCCGACCTCACCGCCGAGGAGGTGTGCGTACCTGCGGGCGATGGTGAGGCCCAACCCCGTCCCGCCTTGGCGGCGAGAGGTGCTGTCGTCGGCTTGCCTGAACTCTTCGAAGATGAGGTCCAGCTTGTCCGGCGCGATGCCAATGCCGGTGTCGGTCACTGTGAGCCCGACGGCGTGGTCGGCGAAGGTCGCCGCGATGGACACCTGCCCGACGTCGGTGAATTTGACCGCGTTGCCAATGAGGTTCTGCAGGATGTGGCGGCACTTGTCGGCGTCGCTCTCGATGAGGCCCTCGGGAACTTGGTTGTCGAGGGCGACGCCCTTCTTCCCCGCGATGGGCGCGAGCATGTCCACGAGCTCGCCCACGAGCCCCCTGAGGGAGAAGCGCTCGACCCGCAGGTCCTCCTGTCCGGCCTCGAGGCGCGAGAGATCGAGCACGTCGTTGATGAGCGCCAAGAGGTTCTTGCCGTTGCGCTCGATGACCTCGAGATAGCTCCACTCCTCGTCGGGGATCTTCATTTCCAACCGGCGGCTGAGCACGCTCGACAGGGCGATCACCGAGTTGAGGGGGGTGCGCAGCTCGTGGCTCATGTTGGACAAAAAGGCGCTCTTGAGTCGGTTGGCTTCATCGACCTGACGCTTTTGAATCTCCAGCTCGGCGTTGTGCTCCGCGAGTTGGGAAGCCTGCGCCTCCAGCTCCTCTTTCTGCGCCTCCAGCTCCAAATTCTGCGCCTCGAGCCCAGCGCTCAACTCGGCGATGCGACGGTTGGACAACATGGCGTTGAGCCAGGTGGTGAGGGCCGGCTGCACCTGCGTCAAGAACCTCATCTCGGCGGGGCGATAATCGCGGAGACTGGCCAGAGAGACCACCGCCGGAATCTCTTTGCCCGAGACGAGGGGGATCGTGACAATCTCTCGCGGTCTGAACTCGCCGCTCACTGTGGCGAAGGTGAAGTGGGTGTCCGTTGGAATGTCGGAGATTCGTTGGATCGACCGACTCGCCAGCGCGGCCCCGAACTCCCCCTCGTGGGCGCTCGCCGAGAACGAGTGGCCATCGCCGCTGAGCCCGATGGATTTGAGGGGCATGTACTCGCCGCGCTCCTCGTCCAGCACGTAGACCGCTCCTATCTGTGACGCGGTTAGGCGCATCAGCGTCTCGAGGACGCGCACACCAAACGCGCGGGCCTCGAGCTCCTCGAGCAGCGTCGCGTTGAGGTCTGCGGCGCTCGCAAAGTGGGTCGCGTTGGCCTGGACGGAGTCGGCCAACGTGTTGAAGGCCTTAGAGAGCGTCCCGACCTCGTTCTTAGAGGCGAATAGGCTGCGCACCTCCAGATTTCCCTGGCCGAGCTGCGCAGCGGTCGCGGTCAACTCGGCGAGGGGCCTTTTGATGCCGTTGAGGAGGAGCCAGCTGACGCTCAGCGAGAGCAGCAGGATCAGCCCAACGACGAAGAAGAGCTGCTGTTGCAGCGCCGCGGCCTTGTCCGTCGCACGCCGATGCAGCGTGTTGCTCATGTTGTCGGCAAACGTGTCGATTTTCTTGAGGCTGACCATCACCGCTGTGGACCGTTCGGCTTGCACTCCGCCCTCTCGGTGCTCCGCCCAGAGAACCCCTCCGGTCCCCATCAATCGAATCGTTTCGTCGCGCTGAACCTTCCAACTCAGCAAATCGCTCTCCAGAGTGTCGACGTCGTCCTCTGGCCCCAGGTAGCGGTCACGAAGGAGTTCGAGCTGCTTCTCGGCGCTCACTTCACCGAGGGAGATCTGGTGGAGAATGGTCTCCCTCCCCTGTTGGTCTTGTGCCTGTCGCAGTTCTCGCACATGACGTGACATTCGCTCTACGTCCGCTTCTAGCCGGCCGACGGCGCGGTGTACCTGCAGAGGATGCTCGAACAGGTCGTTGGTCTGCCGCGCGAGCTCGTCCGCCTGCCGCCAGGACAGGACCCCAAGCCCGAGCACGAGCACCATGATCAGACCGAGACCGAGGCGGAGCTGTGTCCCGATCTGGAGGTCTTTGAGCCTCATCGCTTACCTCACCTTGCGGAATAGAGTCGACGGCACGGCCATAGCCTGCAGGCCAAAGGCGCTGACTGTGTTGCGCTCGGCTTGTCCAGTCGCCAAGACCCCTCCAGTCACCAAACACTTGCCCAGCTTGTCGAGGATGACACGCTGGCTGTCGGGTCGATAGTAGAACAGCACGTTGCAGCACAAGACCAGATCAAACTGCCCGCAGATGCTCTCCTTCGGACACTCACTGTCCGCGTCTAGCAGGTCGTGCCGAGAAAAACTCACGCGCTCGCGCAGCTCGGGCACCGCCTCGAAGGTCGCCCCACGCCGCGTGAACCAGCGCTCGAGGTGGCCCAATCGGACGTTGCGCAGGGCCGACTCCGCGTACGTGCCGGCTTTGGCCAAGGCGAGCTGCTCTGTGCTGAGGTCGGTCGCGAAGATGCGGAAGGGGACGGGCGCGTCGCGCCCCTGCGAGAGCTCGAGCAGGAGAATGGCTAAGGAGTAAGCCTCCTGGCCGGCGGCGCAGCCCGCCGACCAGACCCTGAGCTCCGAAGGGTTCGACACGCCCTTTGTCGTCGCTAGGGCCGGCAGGATCCTCTGCTCGAGCTGCGCGAAGAGCAGCGGCTCGCGAAAGAGCTCACTGTGGTGGTTGGCCAATGACGCGACGAGCCCTTCGGCCTCGCCGCGGTCGGTGAGAAGCTCGAGGTAGGCTGTGAGCGTCGCGCAGCCCTTGGCGAGTCGCTGCTTTTCGACCGTCTTGCCGAGATGGCCGAGGTCGTAGACGCCGAGGTCGAGCCCGTGCGCTCGTTGCATCCTCTCAACGAGGGCGTCCATTTCCGGAGGGATTCCAGACATCTCGCTCCTCTGGGGCAGCGCTGAGACTCGAGGTTTGTGACGAGACAGCGGCCAGCTAGTGCTATGGGCTGTTCCCTGTCAAGCTCGAGAGCAGCGCGGCCACGCCCTCATCTTGGTACACTTTCACGGCAACGGCGAGGGGGTCGACGACTATCTACCGTTTTAGTCAGAGTTCCTCGATAAGCTCGGTGTGAACGCGTTTCTCGTCGAGTACCGAGGTTATGGTGGGTCGACTGGCGTGCCGCGTCTGGCGAACGCAACGCCGCGTGGGCTGGGGCCCTACGACGGGTTTTCAACTGCTCTTGGCATGGACTCAAAGCAGAGGACTCTGGTGTTTTTGCCCGAAAGTGTTCACGATTAGGGCTCTCTGCTAAGGACCTGTCGCAGCCCAGGAGTTCCAATGTCTTTCAATTTGCGCGCCTTTGCCCTCACACTCTCCGTTGCCCTCTTGTTGTTCTGTCCTGCGTGCGATGACAGCAGTTCGACCAGCGCTGACATCATCGCAGTGGACACGAGCTTATCGGACACCACAGCAGCGCAGGACGGCACCACCGCCGACATCCTCGTGGACACGAGCCCGTCTGACGTCCCTTTGCAGGACACCCCAGACCCTGACCTCGCTCCTCTCGACACCCCAGCAGACGTGACCGCGCAGGACACTGCGGCAGCGGAGGTTGACACCACGCCAGACACGATCGCCGAAGACCTCGCTCTCGACGTGGGGAACACGCCCCCGACCTGCACCATCACCGCTCCGTTGGCGAACTCTGGCCAGGCCTACGATTCGGAATGGACGTTTGTGGCATCGGCGACCGACGCAGAGGATGGCGATCTCAACGGGGCGAGCGTGGAGTGGACCGGCGATTTTGCCACCGTGGTGTTGGGTGAAGGACTCTCCCTGACGATTGTCATCAACCCAGGTGGCCCCCACCAGGTGACGTGTACCGCCACGGACAGCGATGGCAACACCGGCAGCGATACGCTCGAGGTTATTGCGCTCTCGCCGTTCGCAGAGATTTGGCACCCCGGCGACGGGGAGACTCGAGACTCGACGCTTGCTGTTCCCTTCTCAGGGAGAGGACGCGACCTGGAAGATGGCGCCCTCACTGGGGCTTCGCTGGTCTGGACCACGACCGTCGCTGGCGTCACGACGCCGTTGGCCTTCACTGGAGAGACCTTCAACGATTCTCTGCCTCCGGGGACCAACGTCGTGACGCTGACCGCCACGGACAGTGATGGAAACACACATTCGGCGTCGATCACCCTGACGATGACGCCGTAGGGGCTGGCGAACAAACATTGGCGATGGGGCCTGCTGTGTTCACGGCAGGCACCCAAGCCAGAAGGACAGGGTTGGCGTCACCCCAGTCCCGAAGACAGAGGTCCCGGCGCGCTCGGCGTGTGGTGTTCTGCTCGAGAGTCAGTCCACCGGCCGCCAGCGTGAGCTCGCTGCTGCTGAGTTGGACCCGTGGGCGAGACCGACAGAGGACAGAGCAGGCCTGCGCCAGGAGCGTCGAGGCAACGCGGAAGCGAGGAGGAATCCGAGCAAAGCGGCTCATGAGCATGTCTCACCTACAGAGCGGGCCAATATCCATGCGCTACCATGACCGGGGAACCGGCTTTGCCCTCGAGGGTCAAGGCCACGAAGCCGTTCCAGCCGTTCGGGTCGAACCTCTTGGAGCCCGGCATGGGGCTTCCAAAGCCCGCCTCGAGGGAGAGCGCGGTGGCGGCGCGGCCAGCTCTCAGCGTGATGTCGTCGAGAAACGAGCCCTGCAGCTTGGCCAATGTGCGTTGCGTGCTCAGTCGTCCACCTTTGCCTCGACTCACCAGTTTCCCGTTGAAGACGACTGCGACGAGGCTTTGGTCCTCGGTACTGAGCTCGAGGTCCAAACCGAGCACGAAGCGGGATTCGCAGACGGTGCAAGGCGCTCCAATTCCAGGTCCCGGGCAGCGGCCGCCGGTCGACTCGATGAAGGTCACTGGCTCTTTGTCGTGGGCGACTCGCAAGGTCAGGCTCGTCTGCGTCCCGGCGCGGGAGTGTGTCGCGTAGAGGTCGCTGGTGTCTCGCCAGTCGAGCGCGATGACGAACTCGCCCTCCAGCTCTCTTAGGGTGTCGGCGGCGGTGACGTCGAGGGTGGTCACCTCATCGAGGTCCACCTGCGTCACGACCTCGACACAGCGCGGGTTCCCGGCGGTCTCTGGTCCGCCCACGACGCCGTCGTCGGGGAGCGCGGCGCCCGTGCAGGCCGATGTCAGCAGCGCGACCAGCCAAGCCATTGCAAAGAGACTCAAGTGAGCAATCGTGTGCTCTCGCATCCGTGGCATCCCGGGTCGAGGAGTTGAGCTCGAGTCTACTCGCAGGAAGGGCACTCGGCGCCCGTGGGGGTCAGCTTGCAGCCAAACACCAGCTCTAGATCCTTGCGGCAAGAGACCGGCTTGCCTTGGTCATCCCACCACTGCAGCGTGCCGCAGGGCTTGCCTTGGTTGACCCAGCCGCGGGAGCGCAGCTGGCCATTGGTGTGCCAGCCCTCGGCGAGCCCGTGTTCGACGCCGTCGAGGAGGTTGGCCTCACCAGACTTTTGACCGTTGGGGTACCACGTGGTCTTGAGACCGTTGAGCGTGCCGTTGACGTATTGTGTGCGCATCTGGATGGCGCCGTTGGGGTGCCAAAGGACGGCGGGGCCCTGTTTGACGGCGACGCCGTCGAGGCTCGCCTCGCACCATTGGGACTCGCCCGCGGTGCCAGCGAGCTGGGAACCCGCAGGGCAAGTCAGAGCCAGGGGTTGCTCGAGGGCCTCGGCGGGAAGCTCGGCGGGAATGGACTCGCAACCCAGCAGGAGGAGGAGGAGCGAGAGTTTCAAGGGGGTATTGAGGTTCATCTTCATGGTCTTTGTTGGTGTGAAGAGCAGATGGCGAGCGACGCTTCGAGTCTGTCTCTCGCTCAGCAATCCGAAAGATCGCCATAGCAGAAGGAGACGTGCGTGTGGTTGAAGTGCCAGACCCAGCTGGAGTGGTCGTTGGCGGTGGCTTGGCGGGCGACGACCGCGTTGTAGGCTGCCGTGGAGATGGTGCCGGCGTTGCGCAGTCGCAGATACTCGGCGTCGAGGTCGGCTTCGACGGCGGTGTCGACACCAAAGACCCGCACGCGACCTGTGGAGGCCAAGGTCGCAAGGAAGAGGGCGGTACGGGGGATGTCGACGATGTGAGTGTTCTCGGAGCCGGCAATGCAGGTTCCCGTCGTGCTGGTCCCCACCGCGCTCCAGTCGTTCAAAGTGGCGGCGTCGTTGCAGATCTGTCGATAGACCATGTTGCCCCATTGGCGCTGGTATTGCGGCAGGACGTAGTAGGCGATGTCGGCGTTGCTGCCATAGTCGTGGGTGTGGTTCGGGTGACCCCAAGGAGTGGTGCCATCGGGCATGCTGATCTCGCCGACGCCCAGCGGCGTGGTGCCTGGGTATTCGGCTTCGACCACGGAGATTGCCCAGCGAATGGCCATGGCCAGCTCTCGGCGGGAGGTGCGAGAGGTGCTCGTGACGTAGCCAGGAACGCCCGAGGAGTTGACCAACGCGCTGGCGAAGAAGACCTGGTCGCCGAGCAGCGGGTCGGCCGCATGGCCGGCGGGGAAGGGCAAGTAGGCCGAGGGCTGGGGAGCCCCTGTCGAGGTGGTCGCCCGACACTCGCTGGAGGTAAAGCCGGCCGCCTCGCAGGTGGCGCCGTCTTTCCAGGGGCGCTGCACCAGCTCTAGGTCGTAGTTGTTGACGGCGTTGCTGACGCCGAAGACATGCAGCGAGAGGTCGGCGGCCGTGGGCGCGCCGACGATGCTGAGCAGCTCTCGGTCCATGGGCCCGACGGGGTTCTCGTCGTGGTAGTCGCCTGGGATGAGGCGAGAGCGCTCGTGCACGGTGCCGTCGGCTAAGACCAGCTCGTTGTCGAGGTTTCCGGAGGCGTAGTAGGAATGGGTTCCGACGACGTAAAGCGTGTCAGCGGTGGTCGGTGAGAAGGTGAACCAGTCTTGGTCGCCGGCGCAGAGCTGAAGCCCAGGTTCGGACTGCGAGACCAACGCAGCCGTAGCTTGGGTTTCGTTGGGCTCGAGGGTCGGGGTGCCGCAGACGAAGGGAACGCACTGTCCCGCGGCGTCGCACATTTGCCCAACTGGGCACTCGCCGGTGAGGGGGCGAGTGGGTGAACAGCTGAGATCCACGATGCAGACGTTGCCTTCGCAGAGGTGTCCGGCGGGGCAATCCGAGGTCTTCGTGCATCCGGCCGAGCAGAACTGGGTGCCGCCGAGCTCTGAGCATTCGTAGCCTTGGCGACAGCCGTCGGTGCACGCGCCCATGCAGACGTTCGCCCCGTCGCTGCTCAGGCCCGCAACGCAGAGCCCGTTGCTGCCACAGGCCGCGCCGCCCGTGGCGCAGCCGAACTCGAGGCAGTAGCCGTCGAGCCAGCCGACGTCGAGGTAGCAGGTCCCGGTGCTGCCACAGTCCGAGTCGTCGAGACAGGGTGCGCCCATGTCGCCGGAGGCGGTGGTGCTGCAAAAGGCGCCGCAGGCGCTCGAGCAGGAGGTCTGGTCGTCCGGCGCACAGGAGCCGTCGCCGTCGCAGGTGCCGGCGCAAGTGAAGGAGGCGCAATCGGGCCAACACATCTGTCCCGTGATGCCCTGCATTCCCCAGCACTGAGAGCCAGCGGGGCACTCGGCCGTGGAGCCGCCGGCGCTGCAGGCCGTGGTCGGGGTGGTCATGCAGATGCCAAACACGCAGATGGCGGCGTGAGTGGCGTCTCCCTCACAATCGGCGTCGCAGTTGCAGGCCGAGCCTGGAGGGGCGGTCGTGACCACCAGGTCGATGGGCGCGTCCTCAACGGGGGTGTCGGCCACCTCGGTGTCTGCGGTGGTGTCGGGCTGGCTGGTGTCAGGCCGTGCGGTGTCGGCCAGCTCGGTGTCTAGCGTGCCGTCGACAGCGGTGTCTGCCTGCATCTCGTCGACGAGGTCAGCGGGGACGGGCTCCCCTTTGGGGTCGTCGGAGCAGCCGGCCAGCCCGAGGAGTAAGACGAGCGTGAGGCTCGTGGAGAAGCAAGTCGAGACCGAGCGAGCAATCATTCCACTCCTTGATGAGCAGCAGCACGTCGCGGGCCGACGTGGACGAACTGAAGGCGAGACTGGGTAGGGTCTCGAAGCTGTTAGGCCGAAGCAGCATAGCAACACCTCGAGAGCGAGGACAGGCGTGCGTCACCGATGCTCCTTTCGAGAAGCCGCAGAGACGGCATCGGGGACCCTCTGACAACCCCACTCAGAGACATGTTTCGAACATGCGCCCCACTTATTCAGTCTGACCCCGGATGGCAAATGCCAACGAATGGTCTTGAATCCTTTCGGGCAGTTTTCTTGTGCGACTCGGGACCGACGCGCTGGTGCCACAACGTCGCGAGTTCGGTGGCGGCGCAATGCTGCTTGCCTCCGTCAGGCCTCATCAGTATTTTCCCGAGGCGAGATCAGGTCAGCCGGACGGACCCCGGCCCCTCGACAGCCCGCAGGGCTCTCTTCTGAGTTGGAGCTTCAGTGAAATCAATACGGCAGCGACTCTCGACCATCCCTGAGGGCGCCGGAGTCCTCTTCTTCGTTCAGATGTTTTCCACGCTGGGCTTCGCGGTCTTGTACTCGACGCTCATGCTGTATTCAACGAACCACCTGCACTTCACCGCCAAGGAAGCGGCGACGATCCTCGGCGTGTTCGGCGCCTTCAACTACGGCCTGCATCTCTTCGGCGGCTACCTAGGTGGGCGGTTCCTGAGCAACCGCAACCTGTTCGTGGGCGGTATGGCGCTCCAGGTGCTGGGCTGCGGCTCCATCGCGGGCGGGACTGCGCCACTGCTGTTTTGGGGCCTGGCGCTCTTCCTCACGGGCAGCGGCCTGAACGTCACCTGCCTCAACATGATGCTCACTCAGCGCTTCAAGGCGGACGATCCGAGGCGTGAAGGCGCGTTCATCTGGAACTACGCCGGCATGAACATCGGCTTCTTCATTGGCTTTGCGGTGGCTGGGCACTTCCAGCTCGTCGAGGACTACCGCAGCCTCTTTCTCTTCGCGACCATCGGGAACTTCTTCGCCATCGTTCTGGCCGTCGTGTACTGGAAAGTGTTGGCCGACGTAGACACGCCTCTGATGAGCAAAGACCCGAAGCAGTTCAGGCTGCGCTTCTGGATCGGCGCGGCAGTGTTGTTCGGTTTGGTGCCCATCGTGTGGGCGCTGCTGCAGACCGAGTGGACCGAGACGGCCATGAAGGCCGTGAGTCTGCTCGTCTTTGTAGGCCTCATCCTCTTGACGCTGCGGCACCGCGACGTCCGTGAAAAGAACAACATGTGGGTCTACCTGGTCCTCACGTTGGGCTCGCTGGTGTTTTGGGCGCTGTATCAGATGGCGCCCAGCGGCTTGCAGCTCTTCGCGGTGAACAACGTCGACCTGAACGTCTGGGGCATCGAGGTGGCGCCGCAATGGATCCAGAACATCAACACCGTGGTGATCGTCATCGGCGGACCGCTGATGTCGATGCTCTTCGTGCGCCTGCGGAAGAAGGGCTGGAACATCGATGTGCCCAGGCAGTTCTCGGCCTCGCTGCTGCTCATGGGGTTGGGCTTTCTGGCGCTCCCCATGGGCATCGAGGTCGCTGGCGGCGATGGGCGAGTGGCTTTCGTCTGGCTGTTCGGGAGCTACGTCTTGCAAAGCATCGGCGAGTTGCTGATCTCGCCCGTAGGCTATGCCATGATTGGCCGCCTAGCACCGCGGCAGTACCAGGGCATCATGATGGGAAGCTGGATGATGGTGACCGGCGTGGCCTCCCTCTTCGCTGGAGACTTCTCGGGCATGGTGCCCGAGCCCAGCACTGGCACCGCGGTGACCACCAACCCAGTCTACTCGACCCTCTTTAGCGAGCTCGGCTGGGGCGCCGTGGTCGTGGGTCTGGTGCTGTTGGCGTTGAGCCCGTTCCTGCGCAAGCTCATCAAGGACGAGGTGCCAGTAGGGGTGGAGACCGCGCCAGCCAAGGCCTCGCTCTAGGGCAACGACGTCAGAACCAACGCAAACAGCTCATCCAGCGCCACCACTCGCCGTGCTGGCTGCGTCTCGTCTTTGGCCTAAGGCGTCGTCAGGAAACAACCTGCCCACTTGAGCATCGCATCTTGAGCATGGCGCTGACGCAGTCATTCAGATCGAGCACTTTGGGATTCACGAGCTGCTTGCAGGCAAAGACGAGCAGTTGCCGAGTCAGGTCGGCGGAGCGTTTGGCAGCGCTGTGAATGGCCTCGAGCTCGTTGTGGAGGGGCCGCGCCAGGTCGCCTTTCTTGCGGGCCATCTCCGAGTAGCCGAGCATCACGGCGAGCATGTTGTTGAAGTCGTGGGCGACCCCGCCGGCGAGGCGGCCAATGGACTCGAGCTTCTGGGCTTGGCGAAGTTGGTTCTCGAGCGCCGCTTTCTCGGCCTCGGCCTTCTTGCGCGCGGTGATGAGTGCGGTGGGTTGAAAGTGCGTGTCGTCCCTAGGCAGTAAGGTCTCGAGAGCACGCGCGTCTTCTGAAGCCCCCGCCCTCCGCAGCCCGGCCGCAGTCCCCGCCTAGAACGTCGTGCAGCCGCGCGGCTCAGACAGAGCTTGCGTCACACGCGCCACGCGGAGCCCGCCAGAGAGCCAATCCGCAACGAGTTCAGCACGACGAGCAACGAGCTGGCGGCCATCGCGCCCGCCGCCACAATGGGATGCAGAATCCCCACCACCGCCAACGGGATCGCCACCACGTTGTAGAACAACGCCCAGAACAGATTCTGCCAAATCACCGAGCGCGTCTCGGAGGCCAAGCGCATCAGCTCCTCGAGGCGGCTCAGGTCGTCTCGGACGATAACCACGTCCGCCGTCTCCATGGCGATCTCGGTCCCGCGCCCCATGGACACACCGACCGCCGCTTCGCTCAGCGCCGGCGCGTCGTTGATGCCGTCGCCGACCATCATCACGCTGCAGCCGCTCGCCTGCAGGGCCCGCACACGCTGCGCCTTGTCCAAAGGCGAAGCGCCGCCCGTCGCCTCACTCAACCCCAGGCGTGCCGCGACGGCCTGCGTCGTCGCGGGGTCGTCGCCGCTCAGCACCTCGAGTTGCGCCCGCGCCCTGAGCGCCTTCAGCGCCGTTGGAGCCTCCGCACGCACGGTGTCGCGCAGCACGAAGCCAGCCCGGCAACGCCCGCCCCAAGCGACCCACACCACGCTGTCGCCGCCCGCCTCATAGACCTTCGCTCGTTGGTCCCAGTCCGGGTCGAGCGTCGACTCGCGCGGGTCAGGTTTCGACCCGTGCGGGTCAGGTTTCGACCCGTGCGGGTCAGGTTTCGACCCGTGCGGGTCAGGTTTCGACCCGTGCGGGTCATTTTGCGTCGCGCGCGCGTCCTCGGTCACGAACCCTCGGCTGCCGACCCGCACCTCGAAAGTCCCGTCGTCGCGCTCAACCGTGGCCTCCACCCCGCGCCCCGCGGCCACCTTCAGCCCGCCGTGCGGCCAGAGCGGCAGCGCGCGCTCCCGCGCCCCCCTCACCAGCGCCCGACCAATCGAATGCTCCGAGTCCACCTCGAGCGATGCGGCCATGGACAACGCCGCGTCACTCGCTGGGCTGTCGTCGGCGAGCACCTCGAGCAGCTCCGGCCTGCCCTCTGTCAGCGTCCCAGTCTTATCGAACACAATCCGATTGACTCGGGCGAGGGCGTCGATGGTCTCGCCGGAGCGCACCAGCACGCCGCCTGCGGTCGCCCGCGTCGAGAAGACCATGACCGCCAACGGCGTCGCCAAGCCCAACGCACACGGACACGAGATCACCAACACCGAGATGGCGCGCAGCAACGCCTCACCCGGCCCCTCGCCGAGGGCGACCAGCGTCACGGCCGTCAGCACCGACAAGGTCAACACCGCTGGCACGAACACCCCGACCAGCGCGTCCGCAGCGCGCTGCAGCCTAGGTTTGTGCAGCTGCGCCTCCTCCACCGCCTTGGCGATGCGCGAGACCTTGCTGTCGGCGAGCACGACCGAGACCTCGACCTCGATGACGCCGACCATGTTGAGGCTGCCGCCGATCACCTCCGCACTGCACTCGCGGTGGACGGGACGCGATTCGCCGGTCAGGTGTGAGACGTCGACCTCGGTCTCGCCTTTTACGACGAAGCCGTCCAGCGGCACGCGCTCGCCCACTTTGACCAGCAGCCGGTCGCCGGGCTGCAGGGCGGACACCGCCACCAGCTCGCGCCGGTCGCCGCTCAGCCGCGTGGCCTGCGCGGGCAACAGCTCGGCCAGCAGGTCCATGGCGCGCGAGGCTTTGTTCTTAGCGACCGACTCGATGTAACGGCCCAGCAGCACCAAGGCCACGATCATGGCGGCCGTGTCGAAGTAGACCTCCCGGCCGCGCAGCAACTGGGCCACGCTGTAGACGTACGCGGAGACCGAGCCCACGGCGATCAGGACGTCCATATCGAAGCGGCGCGCGCGCAGCCCGCGCAAGGCACTGCGAATGAAGGGCCCGCCCGAGTAGAACACGACCGGCGCCGAGAGCCCCAAGCCCAACAGCTCGAAGACTCGCCGCGTGGCAGCAGAGATGCCTTCGAAGTAGCCCGCGTAGAGCGCCGCCGTGTACATCATCAGCTGCGACGCGAAGAAGGCGGCGGTACCGAAGCGGATGAGCAACTCGCGGCTCTCAGACTGACGGCTGGCGCTGCGCTCCGAGACTACGTTGGGCTTGGGCGAGTAGCCTGTGGAGCGGATGCGCGCGACGATGGTCCCGACGTCGGTCTCGTCCGCAGCCCAGCGAATCGTCGCCACGTGCGTCGCGTAGTTGACCCGGGCGTAGCGCACGCCTTCGGTCTTGAGCAGCACCTTCTCGTTGAGCCAAACGCAAGACGCGCAGTGGATGCCGTCGATGGCGACGTCGAGCTCGCGCTCCTCGCCGTCGCCGCGCACGTAAGCTTCGAAGGCGTAGGCGCTGTCGGCCTCGTCGAAGCGAGGGCGCTCGGCCTCGCTGGCGCTGCGTTTCGCGTAGAACGACTCCAGCCCCTCAGCGTGAATGAAGGCGTAGACGGCTCGGCACCCTGTGCAGCAGAAGCGCAGCGTCTGCTCGCCTTGTTCACGGACGACGTCCAACCCCCGCGGGATGGGCTCGTGGCAGTGGTGGCAGGGGTCTGCTTTTGCGGGCAGGGACGCAGCGGGCTCGCCTGGCGCGCGAACTCGCCGAGTTCGACGAGTTCTAATTGATGGCTCAGCCATGCACCGCCCTCACGACGAAGAGGACGCCAGTGACGACGACGATCAGCCCGGCGAATCGCTGCAACACCGAGCGCGTCCGCGCCCGCATCGAGGACGCGGCGACGCCGATGCCCATGACCGTGGGGAGGGTCCCCAATCCGAACAAGAACAAGATCGAGGCGCCTTTCAGCCAGGCCCAGACTGGGTGTCCGGCGTCGGCCCCGGCGCCGATGGCGGCGACGAATGCCGAGTAGAGCAGACCGCAGGGCAGCAGGCCCCAGAACATGCCGATGCTGAACGCGGCGCCTAGGCCGCGGGCGTTGGCGAAGAGCTTCAGCGCGCCGCTCAACGGCGAGTGCAAACGGGGAACGAGGCGCGCGAGCCCAGGGACGCCGAGGGTGACGAGGCCGCCGACGATCATGACCAGGCCGGCGACGATGAGCGTCACCTCCTGCAGGCCGGCGATGGCGACCAGGCCCAGCAGGGCGCCGGCCGCGGCCAAGACGCCGCCGATGAAGGCGTACGCGAGCAGGCGGCCCAGGTTCATGAGCAGCTGCGCGCGCCACTTGTGCTCGACGAAGCGCGGCGCCAGCGCGATGGCCAGCGGCCCGCACATGCCGGAGCAGTGCCCGACGCCGCCGAGCAAGCCCGTGGTGAACATCAGCGCGTAGACCGATTCATCGAACGAGATCAAACAGGAACTCCGTCTCGCCGTGCCCAGGAACGAGCACTTTGGCTCGCCACAAGGTGCCACCACTGCCGCACGCCGTCACGGTCCCTGTGCCGAGGTAGGAGCGGGGACCGGCTTTCAGGCTGACGACGTTCTTGCCCATGTTCATCGCCGGCATATTCAGGTCGATTTCGATGCCGTCGACGTCGACGCGGCCACCGTCGAGGGTGACCTCGAACTGCAAGGGCACGTACGGCTTGATGGGGCGCGGAGTGAGGTCGAGGCGGACCTCGAGGCCGTCGACATTCTTGCTGCATGGCGAGGTGTTCAGCGAGCATTCTCCTGGCTCGTCGTGGGCGGTGTCGGCGTCTGAGTGGGGCCACAAGCGCACGGCCGCGAAAACGAGGACGCCCAGCACGAACAGGTTCACCGCGATGGTTCCTAGGCGTTTCTTCATGGCTCGTGCTCTGCTTTGACGACGCTGGCGTGGATTGTGACGGGGCGCTCGAAGTCGAGGTCCTTGCCGTCGAGCCGCACGTGGAAGATGGCGAGCCAGTTGCCTGGACGAAAAGCCAGATAATCTCGGCTGCGATGGCGGCGCTCTGGTCGAAAAGGTCGTGGTCGACGAGCCCGCAGGCAAGCTCGACATCGTCTTCCACGACCTCGGCGGCCCCCTCGACGCCGAGGCCACCGTCACCGAGGAGACGCCGCTCAAGACTCACCGCGGTCGTACACCTCGACCGTAACGTGGACAAGGTCTTCGTAGGTTGCGAGCAGCGCCTTGTAATGCTCCGGGTCTTGGGGCGCCTCGCTGACCACCGAGACGATGGCGGCGAGGTGCCTTGGGCCCACTCGCCAGACATGGAGATCCGCCACACGGTTGTCGGCATCGGCCTCGAGGGTGCCCCGGATGGCCGTGAGTCGTGCGGACGGCACCTCGGCATCGAGCAAGACGCCGCCTGTGTCACGGAGCAACCCATAGGACCAGCGCGCGATGACGATTGCCCCAACGATCCCCATGGCCGGGTCCATCCAGACCCAGCCCAGGTGCTTGCCCGCGATGAGCGCGACGATGGCCAGAACCGACGTCATTGCGTCTGCCATCACGTGCAAGTAGGCGCCACGTAGGTTGTGGTCGTGGTGCTCGTGATGGTGGTGCTCTGCGTGCTCATCGTCATGGCTGTGGCCATGCTCGTGAGGGTGCTCGCGCAAAATGAAGGCGCTGACGAGGTTGACGATGAGACCGATCACGGCGACGGCGATGGCCTGATCAAAGCGGATGGAGACTGGCGAGGCCACCCGAATGACGCTCTCGCCGAAGACCAGAATCGCGACGACGGCGAGGCCTATTGCGCTTGCGAAGCCACCCAGGGCTCCGACTTTGCCAGTGCCGAAGCTGTAACGCGGGTCGTCGGCGTGTCGCCTTGCGTAAACATAGGCGAAGACGGTGATCCCGAGTGCCGCCGCGTGGGTGCCCATGTGCCAGCCATCGGCGAGCAAGGCCATGGAGCCGAAGATCATCCCAGCAGCGATCTCCACGGTCATCATCGTTGCGGTCAGGCCAATCACCCACCACGTGCGGCTCTCCGCGCCCTTCCGTTCGGCGGTCCCGAAGGTGTGGGGGTGCCGCCAGCGAGCCAGGTTGGCTGTGTTCATTCGTTTCTCTCTCAAACCCAGTCTGCGGGCCGCCATCGAGGGGGTCATCCTCCTGGTCATCAATGGGGCTGAACCGCTGGAGAACCTACCGCAATAGTATCCAGCTCGCCAAGTGAGACCGGCTCAGGGACAGAGCTCCAGCCGCAACCACTGCACTCGCTCTTCGGCCGCCATCTCGACGTACAGTCCGTCCCTGAGTTCTTGTCCGGAGAGGCACGCGGCGACGGGCTCGCCGCCGAAGACGTCGACGAGCTGGTAGCGTGCGGAGCGGTCGATGAGCAGGGCGTCGCCCAGGCCGTCGGGCAGTTGGTAGCGTTGTGCCACTTGCTGGCGCCACAAATTATGCAAGGCGAAGACGACGTTGCCATCCTGGCTCCACTTCACCATGGCCAGGATGCGCGAATCGATGTTCCCGTCCGCCGTGCGCAAGAACGCTCGGTCGGAAGCGATCAGGGCGCGGTTCTCGGGCGCTAAGCGCGCCTCGATCAGGGAGCGGTAGAGCTCGGTGATGGCCGGACCGTCCGCACGAAACTGGTCGGTCCCCTCGAAGCGGGATCGCAGCACATCGGAGCGACGGAAGCTCAGTTGCCATGCCTCGCCGAACTCCTGCCCCATCAGCAGCATGGGGGTTGACCAGGTCGCCGCGCCGATGCCCCAGAAGCCCGCGCCGGTTTCGGCATCGAAGCCTGCGCCATCGAGCAGACGGCGCTCGTCGTGGGTCTCCAGCGCCGTCATCACGTAGGTCTCACCGCCGAAGCGGTCCATCGTGCGCAGCACGTCTTCTACATGGGCAGCGTCTTTGTTCGTGACGTTGCGGCCGGCCATGTCGTGGACGTAGCCCTCGGTCATGATGTCGACCACCTTGGAGATCTCTTTCTGATCCCAGAACTCCTCGGCCAGATAGACGGGCTGCGGCTGCCCGCGGCGCATGGCGTAGTAGTTGACCTTGGAGAGGATGTAGTACCACTCCATGGCGGCCAGTCCGTTGGTGTACTCCGCGCTGTGGTCCAAGCGGAACCCGCCTACGCCACGCGAGACCCAGGTGTTGAGCACCCGGAAGAGGTACTCGCGGTTGCGCAGGAAGGTCTCGGAGTACGCAGCATTCGTTTGCTGGTGGTAGAGGAACTTCACGTCGCGCCACTCGTTCGAGTAGGTATCCGAGGCACTCTTCGCAGGATCCCAGCGGTTGGCGCCCAAAAAGAAGCCAGGCACACCCTGCTCGAGGGTTTCGGCGTTGCAGGAGAAGTCCTTCCGCTCGGCGTCGGTGGTGACTCGCCACATGGAGAACGCGCGCACCAAGTGCTGACCGCTCAGGTTGGGACACCGCGCCTCGAACTCCTTGAAACGCTTGGCCTCTGCCGAACTAGCGGCGACGAGCTGGTCGAGCTCGGCGGACGCGTCGAGCACGTCGGGATAGAGCAACGCATCGTCGTAGGTCGCCTCGAAGTCCCAGAACTTCTCGTAGGAGGCCCCTGCGGCGAGCCGCTCGTGGACTGGTACGGCCCCCTTGGTGTCGTAGTAGAGGTAGTTGTGACCGAAGTGATTGAAGGCCACGTCGAGAAGGACGGTCATGTGGCGTGAGGCCGCTTCGGCGATGACGGCGCCCAACGAGTCGTCGGCCCAACAAGGCTCCGCCGAGCTCTCGTCGCGCTCGGCCAGGCTGCAGGCTCGCCCGAGGCTTCCCCGAGCGTGCATATAGTCACGCACGGCGTAGGGCGAACCCAAGTTGTCGCAGGCGCTGGGGAGCTCCCAGGTCGCGTTGTTGGGGAAGATGGGCATGAGCCACAGCGCGTTGGCGCCAACCTTCTCGTCGATGTAACGGACGGTGATGCCCTCGCGGTAGTCGGCGGTGTCCTCGAGCAGGTCGTCGAGGGTGCCGAGGCGAATACGCTCGAGGTCCGCGATGGTCGAGCAGGAGCCGGTCTCCGCCTGGTATTTGACCTTCGGTGCGACCTTCTGCAGGCAGGCCGTGCGCTGCCAGTCGGCACCGAGCTGCGGATCACAGGCGTTGGCGGTGCGGGCCTGGACCTCATAGAGCACGAGGCCGCCCGCCGCAGCGTTGAGGGCCATGGCCTGCGCAGGGCTGTCGGCCTTGCCGCCAGGGTTGGTGTCGGACCAGGCGTCAACGCTGTCTTGCGAGGGGTCGCTCTCGTCGCAGGAGAACAGCGACACAGACGCCAATACCACCAGAACGTAGACGGGGAGAAGACTGCGCATCCCGACCTCCAAGGTCATGTTGAGACACAAGCTGAGTCCTAGCCGCCTACACAGCTCTCGTCAATCCGGGCGGGGCGACCTCGGGAGACGTCTGCTGCGGTCAGCCGTCTCCCTCGCCCTTCATACGCGCGATCGCGCACTTGCGCGCCATCGCGCACTGCCGGGTTCGCAAAGCGTTGAGCGACCTGGCTTCTGGTGTGCCGACGAACGCTCGGGCACCGCGACAAGGCCGCCCCAGAGCGGGTCCGTGCCGGACCTTTTCCCGGGTGAGAGACCTCGAGGTTTGCAAGGCCTAAGCCTCGATCTTTGATGCGGAGCCTAAACGGAGAAGAGAACTTGCGCCTACCCATCCTCACTGTCCTGCTCGTCGCACTTGGGTGGACTCGCTGATGGGGACCGAGCCACCACGCGGGAACGCCATGAGGACCCCGAACGTCAACGCTCAGCCCGGTCGCGTGCGCGCCAACGCGGACGCCTTGCCGTTGCCGTCCAGATCGGTGCTGACCTGCGTCGCAGTCATTGGCCCCGTCGTCGTCGAAGACGCAGTCGCGGGCAGTGGTTTGGCGGTTGTTGAGCTGGTACGATCCGATCTTCGAGAGTTCCCTCCAACAGAACGTCGCCAAGAGGTGTCGCTATGAGGTTGATTTCCTTGTTCTTGGTCCTGATGCTCATGCTCTCGGCTGGATGTGACGACGAGAACACCGCATCTCCTTCGCTCGTGACGTGCAGTGGTGGCGATTGCGCCTGCACCGAGGCAGGCTCCTGTTCGTGCTCTGGCAGCGACTGCAACGCGTCGTGCGACGGCCCCTGTGTCATCGCGTGCGATGCGACCGCGAAGTGCAACGTCTCCGGCACCGCAAGCGTTGATGTGACCTGCGCCGACGGCGCGGACTGCAAAGGCAACGGCGGCGACAGCAGCAAATTGGTCTGTGGCGGCACGACCAAGTGCCAACTCAAGGCGGGGAGCAACTCAGCCGCCACGTGCAACGAGCAAGGTGACTGCAAATTCGAGCTCGGGGCAACGAGCTCCGCGACGTGCTCTGGCGAGTCGGTGTGCGACGTAAAGTGCACCGAAGGGTGCACCGTGACGTGTGAGGGCACCGCGTCCTGCACGCTCTCTTGCACGGGTGCGGGATGCACAATTCCGAACTGCTACAGCGGCGACGCGACCGTGTGTGCCGACGGCAAGATCGTCTGCGGCAGGGATTGCTGAGCTGAAAAGTTGGACGACGCCGGTTCTGGCGGGCTGTGGTCGGGCTTTTTGCTCGACGCAAGCGCTGTCTGATCCCGACGGTGAGACGTCTGCTGCGGTCAGCCGTCTCCTTCGCCCTCTATTCGCGCTGCCGGCGGCTTTGGCGCCGTTCGACGCGGATTCTGGCGGGCTTTCGGCCGCAGAGACTTCGAACGAAGCGGATTCTGGCGGGCTTTCGGCCGCAGAGGCTTCGGACGAAGCGGATTCTGGCGGGCTTTCGGCCGCAGAGGCTTCGAACGAAGGCAATTTGGCTACGGTCCGCATAGGCCACTGCAGAACCAACAGCGACAACAAAAGTCGGACCCCCTCTCCCGCCTCGGACCCGTTTCGGGGGAGGGGACCGCAGCTAGTGTAAACCGTCATGACTCTCCATGTTTATTGACTGCAAGGAGCGC
>PFUG01000121.1:0-15789 GCA_002789955.1 Deltaproteobacteria bacterium CG_4_9_14_3_um_filter_63_12
TTTGCATCTTCTCGACGAGCTTGGGGTAGCCTTCCTCGTCGATGATCTTGCTGTAGTTGCGTCGGTAGGTGTCCTCGAGGCTGGCGCCGTCGATGGCGATGTCGAAGAGGGCCCACTCGGCGGCTTCGGGCTTGAGGATGAACTCGAGCTCGGTCTCGGTGTCCTCGTAGAGGACGAAGGCGATGGCGTGGCCTTCCGACGCCGTCTGGCTCTCGGAGTCCCACTCGACGGTGTACTTGACGTCTTGATCCTTGTCGCCGAGGCGGTCGATGTAGGTCAGCTCGACGAGCTGCTTGAAGAGCGCTCGGTACTGAGTCCGCTCTTCTTCGGTGCGCTCTTCCCAGTGGTCGCCGAGGGAGCGCCGAGCCAAATCGTCGTAGTCGACGATGGAGTCGATCAGAGTGCGCAGCTCGGCGTTGCGGGCTTTCTCGAGCTCGGCGGTCACCTTTTTGTCGAGGATCACCAGGGCGGCTTCGACCTTTCCTTTGACCCACTTCATGGGTTTCGGCGCGTCGGCCGCAGAGGCGGTGCCGAGGCTCAGGACGAGCAAGAACAAGGTGAGGAAAGTGAGGACGAGGGTCTTGGGAATACGTTTCATTATCTGCGCTCCAGTTGGAGTTGCGAGAGGTGCGGGGCTGCCATGCAAGGAGAGACGCCCTGGTGCTGAGGACTATTCACTGTCGTCTTCCTCGACGGCTTCGCCGAAGTCTTCGAGGGTGCCGCTGCCGAGCAGCTCATCGATGGACTCGGCGCCGCACGAGAGCTGCAGGCGCGCCAGGGCGACGCGGAAGTTGAAGAGGGACATCAGGTAAGCGACGCGTTGTTCGGTGTAGCCTTTGACCCCGCTGATGGCGTCTTTGACGCCTTGACCGCCGACTTGGTAGTCGACGAGCTCTTGCATCATGAGGCGCTTGGCGCTGCGGCGGCTCTTCTTGGTGAGCTCGACCTGCTTCTGGGCGGTGATGGCGTTGAGGTAGTGCTGCTCGACCTCGAGCTCGGCCGCGGCTTTGGCCAGCTTCTGCTGGGCGGCGACGCGGTCGGCGTCGGTCTGGGCCTCTTCGACGGTGAGGGTTTGGTTGACCGGGTCGAGCTTCCATTTCATGCCGAGCAGGGCGCCGGCGCCAAAGGAGTTGTAGGGGTCGTAGATGTAGTAGCTCATTTTTTGCAGCGCCTCCGGGATGTCTGGCGCAGCGCTGCTGTAGGACAGGCTGACCTGGGCGGCGACGTAGAAGTCGGGCCACCAGTTGAGCCACTTGAGGTCGGCGTAGGTGCGCGAGGCCTCCAAGGCTTTGGCGAGCTGGCGCAGGTCGAGGCGCTTCTCGCGGGCCAGGTCGCGGACCTCCTCCCAGCTCTTGAGCACGAGCTCATCGGGCTTGAAGCGCATCTTGGGCACGGTGAAGGCGCCCTCGAGGCCGGTGTGGACGCGCAGCCCGTCGATGGCCAGGGCGGTCATCTTGTCCACCTCGGCGGCTCCGATGGCGACGTCGCTGGAGGCCATCTCGATGCGGTACTTGTCGGTCTTTTTGACGCTGCCGTCGTTCTTGTCGGCGAGCTTTTGGTATTCTCGGTCGACCTGGGCGACGAGGTCGTTGGACTCGTTCGAGACCACCTTGAGGGCGTTGGCGAGCTGAATGCCGTAGAAGGCCCTCATGACGTCGTAAGTGACCTGCAGGCGAGCCTCTTCTTCCCTGAGTTGCTCCACGTCGAGGCCTATTTCGGCCAGCTCCTCTGCGGTCGAGAGCTTGAACGACGTGAAGATGGGGATGACCATGCTCAGTTCATTCTTGGTGTAGACGCCCCAAGAGGTCAGGTTGTCGTAGAGTTCCAGATCGGTGTCCGATGCATCCGCCTTCGGCTGTGGAGCGATGACAGAACTCAGCTCGAACTTTGGCGTCCAGCCCCAACCGGCCTGGTCGACCTTCAAGGCCGCCTTCTGGCTCGCCAGCTGGGCGGCGTCGATCTGGGGGCTGCGCACGAGGGCGAGCGAGATGGCGTCTGGGAGATCGACATAGCGGGGCTCGCCTTCTTCAGCGGCAGCAAGGCCCATTGACCCAAAGAAACAGCTCGCCAAAACCACACACAGCAAACCAACGCGGATACTCACGACCTCACCTCGATGTAATTCTCGCTGGCGCCCATTGGGCGGACGTCGCCAACGTGCGGAGTCTTCTCTGCGGCCCGTCGAGCGCGCGGTGTATGGGCGTTCCACACGAGCTCACCGAGTTCCAGGCCCCATGTAGCGGTACTCGAAGGAGGGCGTCGCAGCGGACTCGATGCTGTCGGCCATGGAAGACATGCCTTCGTCGAAGAGCAGCTTGAGCAACCCCTCGGCGTCGCGCCGCGGGTAGACCAGCGTGGGCTTGCCTTTCATGTCCAGATCCTCGGCGAGCCAGTCGATGGCGGCCTGCATGCCTCCGAGCTCGTCGACGAGCTTGGCCTCGTAGGCCATCTTGCCGGTGAAGACTCGGCCATCGGCATAAGGGGCGAGGTCCTTCTTGGACATGCTTCTGGCTTCGGCGACGGCGGTCAGGAACTGGTCGTAGATGTCCGTGACCAGCGCCTCGTAGTGCACGCGATCCTTCTCTGTGAAATCCCTGAAGGGGCTACCCGAGTCTTTGTAGACACCGCTGGTGACGGTGTTGACCTTCAGGTTCAGGTACTCCATGAGCGCGTCGACCTCGAAGGTTTGGGAGATCACGCCGATGGAGCCGGTGATCGTCCCTGGATTCGCGAACACCTTGGGCCCAGCACAGGCGATGTAGAAGCCCCCGCTGGCGGCGATGTTGCCCAGGGAGATGACGACCTTCTTTTCGGAGTTCTTGACCGCCTCGTAGATCTCCTGGCTGGCCGCCACTGCGCCCCCTGGCGAGTTGATGCGGACCAATATGCCCTGAATCTCCTTTTGCTCGTTGAAGTGCTTCAAGTCGGCCAGAATCTGATCCGCGTTGGTGATGGGGCCTTCGATCTCGATGACGCCGATCTGGTTCTCCCCCAGCCGTCCTTGCGAGACGGAGTTGAAAAGCAACACCGCGAAGACCAAGAAGAGCAAGAAGAGCCCGCCAAAGACGATGGCGATGGTCCAAATTCCGCGGCTGCTCTTCTGGGGTTTTTGAGGGGTACTCATTGAATCTCGCCCTGTTACGGCACGTGGTCTGCAGGCTGAGCGCCCGCGGGAGCCACTCTTTTAGTCGATCGCACGCAGGCACGCCAGCTGGCTCGCTTCGAGCCAGCAGTTGGCACGCTTCGAGCCAAAGCTGTTCGGTCGGGCCAAGTAATGGGGCGTTCAGCGTTGGCTGAGGTTGGAGTCAACCCGTCTGGATTGCGGAAGCCGCTGGACGTCGCCCGAAAAGCGTTGCAAGGTGCGACCCTACAAAGGGCGGTCAATCCCCTAATTCGGCAAAGAAGGTGCCCCATGCGATATTCTCACGTCATCCTCGAAGGCAAACCCACCACTGGGAAGACCGAGGTCAGCAACCTCCTAAAGATCTTCTTCCCCTCGCAGATTGTGGTGCTGCCAGAGTTGACGACGGTGCTCGTGCGCGAGCATCGGCTCAATATCCTGAAACACCGCAACCGCCTCACCGATCTCCTGGCCGAGGCAGTGCCCAGACGTTCTCTGGAGGTGGCCGAGATCCTCGCCTCGCGCGGCGACGTCACGGTCTTCGAGGAGTCGCACATGGGCGTGCACTGGGCCTACTCCAAGGTCCTCGAAGACACCTACTTCCTCGACCATTACGACCGCGTCATCTCCAAGCGCCTGCCCGAGCCCGACCTCTTCATGCGACTGGACATGCCCGTCGAGCTGTCGGTCAAACGTCAAGTCGCCCGGGCGACCAAGGACGTCGAGGTCTCCGGTCAGCTCATCTCGGACATGTTCGAGAACCTGAACGCGTGGCACGCCGCGCAAGGCCACAAGAACTTGCTCGTCGTCGACACCAACCGGGCGCCGAACTTGGTGATCGCGGACATCATGCAGCTCTTGGACTTGGAATATCGTGGGCTCGAACCCTAGCCATTGATTCCCAGCAGCATGCCCTCGATACTGAGCCATTGCGCAGCCATGCAGCGGACTCCCTTCGAGGCCGCTCGGTGCCCGACTCGCGCGCCAAATCCGATTCATCACCCAGTTGTCGAGGAAGCCCATGTGGAGACTCGCCACGACCGCCTTTCTGTTGGCTCTCGCGCTCCTCGCACCAAATCTCTGGGGCTGCGACGACGCTCCGGCATCTGCTGACGCAACGGACACCGTCGACTCCTCGCTGCCCATCGATCTGACGCCCGCCGAGCTCAACGCTCGCCTCGCCGCTGGGCCCGTCCTCTTGCTCAACGTCCACCTCCCGTACGAAGGCGAAATTCCGGGCACGACCGCCCACGTGCCTTACGACGAGCTGCCCGCATTGAGCGCAGCGATCGGTGCCTTCGACCAGCCCGTCGTGCTCTACTGTTTCGGCGGCAGCATGTCGGTCAGCGCCGGGCGAGAGCTCATCAAACTGGGGTACACCGAGGTGTACTCGTTGGAAGGCGGCATGACGGCTTGGCGGGAGCAAGGCTACCCCTTTACTGAACCCTGAGCAGACCGGGAGCGTGATGAAGAGCCATTTTTGTGCAGTGAAGTTCCTCTCGATATTGACCCTCTTGAGCGTCTGTGGGCAGCCATCGAGTGCCCAGGCCGAGTCGGGGTTGCCTCGACACGACGCGCAGCGAACTGGCTTGACGCAAGGGGCCTCGGACCTCAGCGCGCCAGAGACCTTCTGGCGCGTCTACTTGGGCGGCAGCCTCGGTGCGTCGGCGCTCCTGGTCGCGGACGTCGATGGGGCCGGGGAGCCTGAGGTCGTCTTCGTCAGCGGCGGTCGCATCGTCGTCAAGACGTCCTTGGGGCAAGAGGTCTGGGCTTCGGACCCCTTGGGCATCGGCTTCTTGGTTGGCATCGAGGACGTCGATGGGGACGCCCAGCTCGACGTGGTCGCGAGCTCCAACAACCAGGTCTACGTCCTGCGCGCATCGGACGGCGAGATCGAGTGGGCCGAGCCCAGCGGCGAGATGGGCTCGATCGGCGGCGTGCGCCTCGGCGACCTCGATGGGGACGGGCTCTCCGAGGTGGTCATCGAGGAGTGCGCGTGTTGCGGCGTCAACAGCGGAAACCCTGGTTACGTCTACTCGTTCGGCGCCGGCTTCGGCGCGCCGACGATGCTCTGGGAGTTCCCGTTTGCCCGCTGCGGTGGCGGTCGGGCGCTGACTCTGGTCAACGCCGATGGCCTCGGCCCCTACGAGGTTCTCATCTCGGACTCCCTCCAGCTCGCCCTCTTCGACGGTGCGAGCGGCGTCGAGCTTGGACGCACGCCCAACATGTGGGAGTGGATCTACGGCAGCAACTGCCAGCCCATCGACGTGGACGCAGACGCAGGCGAGGAGCTGGTGTGCGTCCAGAACGTCGATCTCAACCTGGTGTCCAACGTGCGAACCCTGTTCGTCCTGGACTACGACGCGACCAACTCGGCGCTGAACATCCTGTGGTCAGTCGTCCTGACGCCCAACGACGGCGGCGGGATCGCGTTCACGCAACCGGCTGTGGACTTGGATTTGGATGGGAGCGTAGATATCGTGCTCGCCTCCCTCGAGGCCGCCATGTGGACGACCCGCGTCTTCGACAGCCTGACTGGGACCGAGCTGGGGAGCGCCAGCGGTCAGAAATTTGCGGGGACCGCTGTGCGCCCCGACGGTTCATCGCTGATCTTGACCACCAGCGCCGGCATGCTCACCGCCTATGACTTCGACGCGACGCGCACCCCAGCCCTCGAGACTCGCTGGGCGACGCCCGACCGCGCACCCATCGACGAGCTGGACTCCGAAATGCGCAAGCGCTCGGCGCTGGCCAGCCGCGTGCTCATGAATGACACAGATGGCGACGGGAACGCCGAGCTCTACCTCGCCAAAGTCAGCGAGGGCGATGCCATCTATGCCTACAACCTAGTGGCGGGCTTGCCTGCGGTGGTCGACACCTTCGCGTACCCGAGCCGCTTCGAGCCCCTGCGCTATTGGCTCCTACCGCCGCTGAATCGGCCCTATCCGCAGCTCGCGGTCGCCCGCAACGACGGCTACTTGACGGTCTTCGACGAAGACTTCATGCCCATCGACATCGGCCAGGACGGCGGGATTCCGGGCATCCGGATCGGCGGCTACTACGCGTCGGGAGGCTGGAGAGACTTGGGTCGGACCCCGCTGTTGGCATCCTTCGATGGCAGCGAGGCGGAATCCATTGCGGTACGGGACAGCCGCGGGGCGTTGATTTTCCTCGATGCGAGGAACGCCACGTCTACGGTGCCGCCCCAGAAGGTCTGGCAGAGGACCAATGTGCTGACGGCCAGCGTGGTCGAGGGCTTGGACGGCAACGCGCCGGGTTTGGTCTGCACGGCGCTGCAGGAGCCCGTGGCCACGACGCCGGTGTATTTGTTGAAGGCTCTGGACGGAGGCGGGCAGGAGTTCTGGAGCCTGGCGACCGACTCGGCACCGCTGGGTGACGTGCTGCCAGCGAAGCTCAATGCGGACAACGTGCCGGACGTGGTGATGCAGTGGGGAGATCCCAGCAACACGCTGCTGCACACCCGCGGTGTGAGCGGCGTGGACGGCAGCACGCTGTGGGACGGGCCCGTCATCGAACCCGGCGCTGGTCGTCAGCCGGCCGGAGTGTCCGTCGGCGACTTCAACGGCGATGGGATCGACGATGTGTACACCGCCGGCGCTGGCGTGCGCGTGATTTCAGGGGTCGATGGCAGCGAGCTGAATCTGCTGGCCAACGGCTTCGCCTACGCCATGGCCACGCTCTACAACCTCGACGCGGACGCAGGCCTCGAAGTGGTGCTGCACGGCTCGTACCAGACGCTGCGCGCCTACGACGACGATCTGGCGACCCCTCTCTGGACCTCGACGGATGACGATCGTCCTTACCCTTACGGCGCCATCGCCCCCTGTTCCGACGGACGGCGGCTCTTTGTCTCGGGCTCGTGGCAGAATCCGGCTCGGCTCAAGGTCACAGACCTGCTCGGGACGCCCGGCGCCGCCAGCACCGTTGTCTTCGGGGGAGGGAGCGCCTATGTCGACGAGGTTGCGGCGCAAACGGATGGTGCATGGATGGGGCAGCTGACCAGCGTCAACGTGCACGCGGACCTGACGGGCAGCGGCGAGCCGACGGCGGTCGTGGGGTCGACCGACGGTTGGCTCTATGCCTACTCGCCGTGCCAGGACACCTTGGCCTTCTCGGTCGATTTCGGCGCCGCGGTTGGCGAGTCTGTCTTCGGCGACACAGATGGCGACGGGCTCGACGAGCTCCTCGTCAGCGTGGCGGATGGTTACCTCTACGACCTTCGTCACCATGAGATCGCCGCTCCAGATTTTGTTTGGGACACAGACCCGGCGCAAGGCATCACGGACCGCGACGTCGCCACCATCACGACGGCGGACACGCTGAGCGCGGTGTGGGCGCCCGTGGCCGGCGCGACGGGATACGAGGTTGGCGTGGTGAGGATCGGCGCCGATTTTATCTCGACTCCTCGCTGGCAAAGCGTCACGGGGACGGAAGTTTCGCTCTCGGGCTTGTCGCTCGAGAACAACACCTTCTATGCGTTCGTCGTGCGCGCGCTGGGTGCGACGGGACCCTCCGTCGACGCGGTGAGCAACGGCGTCTTAGTTCGTCTGGCCAGCCCGCCCACCGAAGAACTCGAGGTGCAAGTCGAGGAGGCACTCGAGGTCGTCGAGGTCGAAACGGACGCCGTGGACGCCGTGGACGTCGTGGCCGAGCAAGCCGAAACAGTAGGCGAGGATACGGTCGCGAACGACGTAGGCGCCGAGGTCGAGGGCGAGTCGAGCGTGGGAACGAAGGATGAGGGTTGTGGCTGCCGGATCCTTGTCAGGTCAGGACAAGGTGTTCGATACTGCGGCCTCGCTTGGATCTTGGTTGGGTGTATCTTGCTGAGACGTCGGCGGCGAGAGAGGGCTTAGACCAATCGCCCAAACCGAGCCTCGCCCCGGCGTACCCTATGACTGTGTTGGAGAAGACTGGATGACAACAGCGGCCATCATCGCTTGCGGGTTAATCGCAGGATTCATCGGGGCGTTCCTCGGCGCGAAGATGGGGGGAACACGTTCGCGGGCACAGGCCGCATTGCCTGACGACAACAAAGAGGTGGTCGTCGAGTGGGAAGGGCTCGCGGACAACGGCAAAGAGGCCGTGTCCGCTGCGCTCGAGGACGAGACCTTGGCGGCTGGTGCCGTCGACCCCGTGATCGAGGACCTCACCATCGACGAGATTCCGGACGGGGTCGAGCGCTGGTTCGAGTCCATCCGCACCCTGCTCGACGACGGCGGCGAACAGCGCGAGCAGATGAAGCGTTTCTTCGACGCGCGGCGAACCGAGATCGAAGAGAGCTTGGGGGCCGCAAAGAGCGACCGCAGCAGGGCAAAGAAGGAGCTCAAGGCCGCCAAGAACGCCAAGAAAGAGGCCGAGGACGAGCTGGATGAAGCGGACCTCACGCGCGAGGCCGCCGAGGCCGCACTCGCGCGCGCCAAAGAACGAGAGGAAGAGGCGACGGCGGAGATCGAGGCGCTCGCCGCGTCCCGCGACGAACGAGTCGCCGAGATCGAGGCAGAGGTCGCCAAAGTCAGAACCGAAGCCGACGAGGCCAACGAGGCCGCGCGCACCGAAGCCGAGGAGATCGTCGAGAACGCCAAAGAGGAAGCCGCCGAGCTGATCGCCGAAGCCGAGGCGAAGCAAGGCGAGCTCGAGGCCGAACAGCAGAAGGCCCTCGACGACGCGAAGGCAGAGGCCGCCAAGCTGGTCGCCGACGCCGAGTCGCGCGCCCTCGAGCTCGTCGGTGAAGCCGAGGAGAAGGCGGAGAGCGCGGTTGATGAGGCCGAAGAGAAGGCGGCCAAGCTCGTCGCCGAGGCCAAGACCGAGGCCGAAGCCCTCACCGCGAAGGCCAACGACGTACTGAAACAGGCCCAAGAGAAACTCGACTCGGCGACGGCCGACACGGAGTCGGCGCGCGCCGCCATCACCAAAGAGGCCCGCGAGGAAGCGGAGAAGCTCATCGAGGAGGCCAAAGCCGGGGCTCTGGAGACCACCGAGGAGGCCGAAGGCGAAGCCCTGCGAATCCTCGAAGACGCCGAAGGGACCGTTACGGCGTCCGAAGCCACCGCACGCAAGACCCTTGAGAAGGCCAAGAAGGAGGCGACAGAGCTCATCAGCGAGGCCGAAGCGGAGGCGAAGAAGCTCCTCGGCGACACCCAAGCCGAGGCTGCCAAGCTCCTCGAAGAAGCTAAAGCCCTCGCTGCCACCACCAACGACGAGGCCGCCATAGCAGCCGTCAACATTGTGGAAGAGGCCGAGACCGAGGCCGAGGACATCCGGGAAGATGCCAAAAAGGCCGCGGCCAAGCTCGTCGAGATGGCGACCGGGACGGTGGCCGAGAAGGTCGAAAGCGCTGGAGCCGAGTCGCGCGAAGAGCTCGAGACCCTCAAGGCCAAGGCCGCCAAGGCGCTGGCCGAGGCCGAGGCGCTCAAGCTGAAGACCGAGAAGGACAGGGAAGACTTGAATCAACGGCTCGCGGACATGGCCGGCAAAGAGGCTCAAGCGCTCAAGAGAGCCAAAATGGCCAGCGAAGAGGCCGAACAGCTCGTGCTCGACGCCCAGGTCAAGGCACAAGCCCTCGTGGAACGTGCCAAGCTGCGAGCCGAGGAGCTCGCCGACGAGGCCGAGGTGCTGCGTGAGGTGGCCACCAAACAAGCCAGGACCACCGTCGAAACCGCCACCCTGGCTGCCAAGGAAGAAGCCGAAGCCATCCTCGCCAGCGCGCGGAAGGAGGCTGGACAGCTCGACAAGAAAGCAGTCGAGACGGCCTCTCAGAACGCTCTGATGGCGGCCAAGAAAAACGCTGAGGTGATGGTCGCAGACGCCCGCCAGCAGGCTGAAGACCTGCTCGACGAAGCCCGCGTGCAGGCCGAGATGATCTTCGACGACACCCGTCGCGAAGCCAACCTCATGTTGGAGAAGACCGGAGACGCGGCGACGAAGAAGCACGCCGATCCCCATAAGCTCCTCGACGCCGCGCGCGCGGAAGCAGACCAGCTCATCGAAGGCGCTCGCGCGCACGCCGAACGGATATTGTCAGGCGCTCAGGACATCGCCGCCGCAAATAGCGGGGACTCTGCGGTCGAGTCCCGACAGGCACTGATGCAGGCCAGGGAGACCCTGAAGGGGGCCGAGAAACTCAAAGCGGACGCCGAGAAACGCGCCCAAGAGGTTCTCCTCGAAGCCGAAGCGACCGCCAAGGAGATCATCCGAGCCGCCAAGGACATGAAGCGTGAGGCCGGCACCTTCGCCCAAGAAACTCTCCTCGAGGCCCAGTCGATGGCACAACAGACCCTCGATGTCGCCGCCCAAAAGAAAGTGGACGCCGAGGACGAGGCGGCGCTCATGCTCAGAGAAGCTCGGCGCATCAAAGCCGAGGCCGAAACCAAGGCCCGCGAAGTGCTCGCCGCTGCTCAGACCATCCAGCGAGAGGTCGAAGTCAAACGCGAGGTGCTGCGACAAGCCAGCGAATCCCTGTCCCAAGGCGCGCACTCCGGCACCGACCCCGAGGTCGAGGACGAAATCAACGCGATCCTCAACGACATCGGTCGCGCAGGAAAGTAGGGCGGCAGTCTGTGGGGGCCTTCAACGGCGCGGCTACGTGTGGCCGCGCGTGATGTAGGTCAGACGCCCGAAGCGGTTGCAGCGTGGGCAGTCGAAGAACGTCCGCTCTGAGAGGAAGCCACAGTTGCCGCATCGGAAGCGCAGGATCTCCAACGACGCGATTTCCAAGAAACGGGCGATGTGTTTGAGCACCTCGCCATCGTCTTGGGTCTCGATTAGGAAGTTCAGATAGGCCTCGTGGACCTCGAACGCTCGAGGGTGCGTGACGAGGAGCGCCAAGAGTAGCTCCTTGCTGCGCTCGGTCTTACCCGAGCCGAGCAGGAGCTCGGCTTGCTCCAGGCCAATCCAGAGGGCGGCCCGCTCGTCCTTGGCCAACTTCTCCAACAGCTTGAAGTACTTCTCCTGGTCGCGTGAGCTGCCGATGCTGAGCGTCGCTCGGATCGCCGGCAACAGCATCGGCGCGAGCGCCACGTTGTCCTCGAGGATGCGCATGAGGTGCTTGCGCGCCCGACTGGTGCGGCCCTCCAGCCGGTAGACCTCGGCCAGCCCATGGCGCGCGCGCAAATTCGACTCGTCGCGCCGTAACGCTTTGCGATAGGACCTCGCCGCCAGCTTGGCATCGTCGTGCGCCAAGGCGTTGTCGCCCATGCGCGCGTAGACGTCCGCGATCTCGGACTTGTTGTGTCCCGTTCCGTTGCGGATCATGAGCGAAGTCGACTCGAGGGCTTCTTTCCAGTCGCCCGCCTCTATGGCGGTCTTGCGTCGCACAGCGAGCAGGCTCGGGTGCTTGCGTACGCTGCGTGGCAGCTCCCGGAGGATATCCTCGGCGAGGCTCGGTCGACCCATCTCCAACGTGTCGACGGCGAGCCCAAGCTGAGCGCGGATGCGGTCCGTGCGACTGAGCTTTCGAGCCAGCAGCGCCCTGTGAATCTGGGCTGAGCGCTCGGTCATGTCGAGGCGACGCAACGCCGCCGCCATGGCGAAGTACAGAGAAGGCGGTGCGTCTGGGTCCTCGGCGTGTCGCTTCAAGAGCTCGAAGACCTCTCGTGGCTCACCGCGCAGCGCCCGCTCGACGGCGTTGAGCAGGTGCTCTCGGCCTTCGAAGGTCTGCCGGGTGAGCCGGTGTCTGAGCTGCCAGTAGGCGAGCGTCGCACCGGTCGCCAAACCAGTGGCCCCCGCCACGAGGGTCGGGGTCTGGACGAGGTCGAGAAGGGCTTCGAACACCTCAACCTCCTCGCTTGTCGTAGACCGCTGGGTAGAGATCGGCCTCTTTGATCTCCTCGTTGGCTGGCAGCAACTCCGCCTCGAGGAGTGGAGTCCTCTCTTCGATGATGGCGCGCACCTTCGGTCGCGGCCTTTCGATGTCGATCTGCGCCTCGGTCAGCGGCAGGTTGCGCAGCTCAACCAGCTCTTTTTCGAGGACCTCGATGCGCTTGCGGGCCCGTCGGTGATCCAAGAAGAACTCGAGCAGGCCGACGAAGTAGAGGGCCACAGGGACCAACATCCCCATGAGAAAGGCGGCCATGGCCACAGACCACAACGGGACCGCGCCCGTTCGACCGAAGAAGTAACGGACAACGACAGGTTCAGGGTTGCGGCTGATGAAGATCACCACGCACACGCCCACTGCCAGACCGAGGCCGAAGAGGGTTATGCGCTTGAGCGTTCGCATGGAGCAGCGTGTCCATTTCGTAGAAGGAGCGGAGCCAGCACGGACTGATGATGGCATAAGTGACCACGAAGCCACAATATTTGAGGTCCCCCTGGGCTGGTCACGCCGCTGCGGGCTGTGACAGCGCACTCCGGTGTTGCTATCCTCGACGCTTCGCATCTCGAGCCTCTCGCCAAAGGTTCGTGAACGACAGAACTCGCAGCCAGGAATGGCGGAGAGTCGTGCAAACCCAAAGGGTTGCGCGCAGCACGCGCGCAACAGGTAACCCGTGCCCAAGCAAGCCCCCATTCACATCCGGGACACCCTGGACGAGCTCTCCCGATTTCTCTCGGTCGAACACCAGCGCACTGACCTGGGACTCGATCTGGCAGAAGCCGAGATCGTGCACCTGCTGCAGCTCGACCTCGGGGTGCTCGAGCCCAACGCCCTGGTCGATCCCTACACCACTCGCGATCTGTTGGCGTTGCTGCGCCGGCTCGATCCCTCCCGCTTCCCCTGGACGCCGAAGATCATCGGCGAGCTGCTCGGCAGTCTGGGGCCGTTGCGCGAAGATCACGTGCCGGCGGTCACCCACGACGTCGAAGTGGGCCGACGGGTACTGGCGGCGCACATGTTCTTGGAAGGGGACGCCGAGGGCGCCGACTTCCGGGCCGTCGAAGCCGCTCAGGACGGGGACATCCAGGTCGGACTCGGGCTCAAGCTCTCGGATGGGAGCCTGCCGCGCTTTCTGATCGTCTTCGCACGCCAATCTGGACACACCAACCCCATCCTGGCTCTGCAGCCCTATTTCGCCAGCGACGCCGCGGTCCTCGCCGCAGCGGTGGAGAAAGGCGCCGACGTGGTCGCCGAGTTGCTGCGCGCCCAGATCACGTTGCGCTACGACGCACGGCTGCGCCGCGTGGTCGGCTCCCTAGCTGAAAATTGGCAAACCTATTTCGGCAGACTCGCCGCCAGCCTCGGCGCCCGCCGCCTGCAGCTCGAGATGGCCGCTGGCCACCGCCTCGTCGCCGCACGACAGACCGCCGACCAGAGCGGAATGACCAGTCTGCGTGGGCTGGCGCTGGCCTTCGATATGCAGCCGCTGATCGCGCGTCTCGGAGCCCGCGGACGGTTGCAGAGTCCCAACGTCGGCTCCGAGGCGAGCCGAATGCACACCATGGCCGACCTGATCCTCGAGCGACTCGACGGAGGCTTCGCCAACTACTGGCAAGCGCGGGCTCAAACTTTGATCGAAGGGCGGGGCGCCCTGGAGGGGCGCCACTACCTCGAGACCCGCTTCCTGGGCCAGAACGCCGCCAAGAATCCCTGGAAGTACTCGCTGGAAAGCGGGCTCTCCGAAGGCGACGCCTCGGTGCCCGTGAGCATTCCTGTTCCTGGTCGCGAGTATTTGGTCCAGAGTGGCGACCATTTGTCGCGAATCGCCCGCCAGGCCTACGGCGGAAAAGCAGACTACCGCTACATTCTGAGCCAGAATCCGCAGCTCCGCTCGCCCGCTGGCTTGCACGAAGGGCAAAAACTGTTCATCCCACAGTGGCCGCCGCCCCGACCGAAGCGGTCGGTCGTCGACCTCCACCGCGCGCAGTCCAAAGCCCGCGTCGAAGGGCGGACAATACGCATCCCTGGGCGTAGCGTCGGGCCCTTTGCCACAAGAACCCAGCTGCAATGCGAGGCGATCGCCAAGCTCCTCTCGGAGCAGGCACTGGAATCCTTGCTGCGAACCCGCCACATCCGGCTGCCCGAAGGCTGGGGCGTGTGGGCGGACGGGCGCATCCTCATCGAGCTCGGTGAGAGCGACGTCCCCGATGCACTCCTGCTCTTTGGCGGCGACGAGGAGCCCTTGGGAAGTTGGGCGAAGTTCCTGGCTGCGCAGACGCGCGGTGACCTGATCATGGAGCCCGACCATACGCTGTCATTCGGCTTCAAGGCAGAGGAACCCCACCGCGTTCGGTGGGTCCGAACGGCGTTGCGGCGTGCGCTGACCCTCGACCTCGAGGTGCGCGAGGCGGCGGCCGGCCTGCTCGAGATCGCCGAGCGAGGGGGGGCCGAAGCCATCGTGCAGCTCGAGCGCGTCGATCTGGAGGCCATTCGGGCTCGTCCGGGGCGGCGTCTGACGCACTTCTCGCTCGAGGACGCCGCCAATCGACGCACCTTGGCTGAGCTCTGGCTCAGCGACCTGCGCCGAGAGGAGGCCGAGGTCCTGCTGGCTCCAGTATTGGACTTGCACCACTATCGGTCGCGAATCGTCGGGGACGAGGAGCAGCTCCTGGTCCCCATCGGGACGCCGGTGTTCCCAGTGTGTCGCGGCGTCGTCCGGCACTGTGCGCCCATCGGCGAGGCGGGTCTCTCCTTGCTCATCGAGCACTTCGGAGGGCTCTTCAGCCGCATCACGCACCTGGCGTCGAGCGCCGTCCGAGTCGGCGAGGGGGTCGAGGCCGACAAGGCGATCGCGCGGGCGGGGATGAGCGGCGAGACGCGCGAGCCCTGCGTCGGCTTGGAGCTCGAGCTGCGGCCCGAAGACGCTGACCGCCGCGCCTGGCGGGTGCCTTCAAGCAGCCCGAGGCCGGCTGCCGCCCTGTTTGGCAGGCTGTTCAAAGGCCGGTGAGCACCTGACAGCCGTCGTCCGATTAAAGAGGCCGATGATTCGGTGTGCCAGTTCGGAACACCGACGACTATCTTTTTTCCGAACCTCGCCTATAATCGCCGGCAAAATTCACTCACGACCTCGCAAGGCCTTTAATCGCGCGAGAGTCGTAGATTCGGCGCGTCGGCCAAAGCGATTCCAGACTCAACTGCGGCGCGGCGAGTGCTTCGAAAACGCTATCTGATTCGGGGGAATCGGAGTCGACGGCTCTCGGCGAGCGAGGCCTGAGGCCCGTCTGGGAACCCCACTTGCGCTGGAGACCAAGCATCATGCCACCACTCAATCTCAGAGGTTATGTCGCCCCGGATCCTCTCGACGCGCCCATCGGTACGAAGGGCACATCCAGGCTACTGCTGCACATGGGGGTGACCTTCTTGTGCGCGGTCGCGGTCGTCATGATCGCCTTCGGCGGCGGCGTCGCCGAGCTGATGCCCGGCTACTCCTGGATGAAGTGGGTGGAGTGCGTGGCCATCGCGGCCATCCTGGCGCCGCTGGTCTATGTGCTGCGCAAGTCCAGTTCCGTGCTGTTCATTCTCATGTTGATGGGCGTCGGATTCCCTTTGGATCTCTTCATTCAGGCGCACTTCAGAGACCTGGGCGAGGCGGCCCTGTGGACCTATCCCGAGTCGGGCTGCATCGGCGCTTGGCCGCCCATGCTGCAGTTCGCCTTCGTCTGGGGCGTCGACGGCCTCGTCGTTGGCCCGGTCGCGCTCGCCCTCAGCCGGCTGCTGGCGCGGCAGATCTGGGGGCCGCCGCCGATCGGCGTGTCGGTCCTCTTCTCGAAGGAAC
>PFUG01000121.1:15801-19012 GCA_002789955.1 Deltaproteobacteria bacterium CG_4_9_14_3_um_filter_63_12
ACCCGCTCGCTGGCGACCGGCTGATGTTCTGGTTCTTCCGCATCATCGGCTTTAGCTACCTCGGCTACCTGGCGCTTATCGGTCTGGCCGCCGGCGGCATCTCGCCCTGGCCACAAGATGTCCAGGAGCTCCTGGTGCAGAGCTACGAAAACCCCATCATGACCGTGAACACCTTCATCAAGGTGTCGATCATGGCGGCGTTGCTCTTCGCGGCGGCCTACAACAAGGGGCTGCGCTACCACGCTTCACTCCTCTTACTCATCGGGCACGGCGTCTCGGTCGTCGCCTCTTTGGTGTTCTATCTCCTGGCTCCGCCCGAGACCCCCTACCGCAGCTTCCTGTTGATGTCCGTCATCGTCGACGGACTCTTCATCGCCGTGTTCGCCTGGGCCATGTGGAAGTTCCGCGAACAGGCTAAGAAATTCGGCAGAGACAAAGAGTTTCCGGCCTTCTACTCGTTGCCGCATATGCTCACGAAGTGGTTCTATTACGGCATCTTCGCGAGCATGACGGGCGTCGGCGTCGCGGTCATCGTGATTCGCTTCGCCTGCGAGCCCAACCACACGTTGGGCGTCCTCTACGGCTTCCCCGACCCGCAAGTCTCCAACACGCTCACGATGTATTTCACCATCGCGGCGCTCTGTTTCTTGATCGCCGAGCGCGAGGCGCTGCGAGAGAGGCTCGTCGGCGTCTTGATCATCGGGTTCAGCATCAGCTGCTTGCTGAGCGGCGTCTGGTTGTTGGTCGGGGACCTCTTTGGCGGCGTCGTGATTCACACCCGCGACGGCCACAAGGGCTACGCCGACTGGTTCCTGATCCTCAACACCCTCATGGATGGCGGCGTGGTCATCGGCATCCTCTACTTGCGCAAGATGTTCTACGACGTCGAGTACACCATCAACGTGCTGAGCCCCTCGAGCGCGCGCAATGTCATCGCGTTGCACGGGGCTTTCTTCGGCCCAAAGGGGCCACAGGACGACACCCAAGACCAGAGCCACGCCTTCGACGAAGCGACGACCATCATGGAGCGCGTCGACCAGCACGTCGGCGGCATCCGCGGACGCAAGCGCGGCCTGATGAGTTACCCGTTCTGGGCGCTGGAGCACGTGCTGACCTTGCTTTACGGCCTGCGCCCGGCCTTCTCGGCCATGAGCGTCGACCACCAGCGCGCCTTCATGAAGAAGTACCTGTTGCGGCACCCCGACGCGCGCGCCAAGTCCACCGTCCCCATGGTCGCCGACCTCACCTTCATGGTGATCAACGCGCTGCACGCGCTGCTCTCGCTGGCGCGCTACTCGCACATCTCCGGCTGGGAAGCCGCGGGATTCGTGCCGCCGGGGGCTCGCGATCGAATGCAGGGCCAGTATTCGACCTCGCCGCCGCCGTTCGCCAAGATTGCGGAGGTCCCGAACGGACCCAAGAGCCTGCTCAACAATGAAGAGCCGCCTCCAGGCCCCATCGACTGGGACTTCACGCCGAAGGTGACGGTCGATGTGATTCATCCAGACCAGGCACCCGACGAAGAGACCACAGCGACGAGCTCGGAGCCCGAAGAGGCGGCGGCACCCACCGGCCTGGACAAGAATCCCCTCAGCGGCAAGACCCTGGCGCCGCTCATCGCGCCCAGGGTGGTCACTCGCTGTAAGGAGGCGAGCATCATCGACGGCGAGGAGGTCGACTATCTGATCGTCGGCTCCGGGGCCGGCGGCGCGACCATGGCCTATCGCTTGGCCACCAAGGTCGCGGACCCGACGAAGATCCTCGTCATCGAGAGGGGCGCTCGCACCAACCCCACCGACGACATGAACGACCACGAGATGCAGATGGTCCGCACCCTCTACAAAGAGGGCGGGCTGCAGCAGAGCAAACGCTTCGACATGATGGTCTTGCAGGGCGAATGCCTGGGCGGCACCACGGTGATCAATAACTCGGTCTGCGTCGAGATGCCGCCGGCCTTGCAGAGCGCCTGGAAGGACCAATTTGGCCTCGACCACGCCGACCTCGTCGACCACTTCAAGCAAATCGGCCAGGAGCTGGAGATCGACCACGTGGCCCCACAGGGCATCAACGGCGCGCTGCGCGAGATCTTCGAGCGCGGCGTCAACGGCTTCAACGCCAAACAGCCGGCCGCCGACAAGCTCGGGATCGAGGTCGTCAAGGTCAACCACCGCAACAGCATGGGCGAAGGCATGGGCAACCTTGGCAACGCCCGCATGCGCAAGCGCTCCATGCTCGAGACCTACATTCCCTGGGCCGAGGCGCGCGGCGTACGCTTTGTGACCGAGACCTCGGCCGTGCGCATTCTCGACCCGAGCAAGAGGGCGACACAGGTGCTGGTCCGCACCAAGACCGGCGCTCACAAACGCATCAAGGTCAACAAGGCCGTCATCGTCGCCGGCGGGGTTATCGCCAGCAGCCATTTCCTGATGCGCTCCGACATCACCGAGAACATCGGCAAAGGCGTCAGCTGCAACCTCGCCATCCCCATCACCGTCGAGTTCGACGCGGCGCTCAAGGCCTACGACGGCGTCCAGATCACCATGGGCGCGACCATGGCTAACAACCACGCCATGTTCGAGACGTTCTCGAACACGCCCGGCCTGTTCTCCATCGAGCTGCCCTTCTACTTCCACAAGCACACCGAGATCATGGGGCGCTATCCCCACTTGGTGAACATGGCCGGGCTGGTGGGTGCCGAAGCCGTCGGACAGGTCTCCCTCAAGCCCGACCCCCTCAACGGCCGCGCGCTCACCTGGGACATCACCGAACAAGACAAGGACCGCATCAAGGAGGCGCTCATCACGCTGGTGGAGATCAGCCGGGCGGCGGGTGGCAAGCGCGCTTTCATGGCCACCGAGCCGGGCATGGAGCTCAAGCTCGACAAGCCGTCCGTGCGCGCCTTCATCGACGCCCTGCGCGCCTACCCCATGCGCATGGCCGACTTCCGCATGTTCACCTCGCATCCCCTAGGCGGCAACCGCATGGCCGCCAAGGGCTCGCCCATGTACGACCAGTGCCCGGTCGACGACGAGTTCCGACTCAAGGGCTGGGACAACGTCTACGTCGTCGATGGGTCGGTGTGCCCAACGTCGACGACGATCAACCCGCAATGGACGATCATGGCGTTGGCCTCGCGGGCTTCGACAATCATTTCATAGTGAGAGGGGTTCTTATTTTTAACGCAAAGACGCTAAGTAGGCAGAGACGCAAG
>PFUG01000121.1:19047-24748 GCA_002789955.1 Deltaproteobacteria bacterium CG_4_9_14_3_um_filter_63_12
ACGCAAACTGACCGCGAACGCCGGGCTCCCCCTCTCCCGTTTCGGGCGAGGGGGTCGGGGGGCGAACTACAGCAACGCCAGCATCGCCTCCACGCTCGTCAGTTTCAGCCGAGGCCGCCCGGCGGCCTCGCCTTGGGCGAGCTCGTGGGCGTCGAGCTTTTGCCAGTCTTGGTAGGAGACGAAGCGGACGCCTTTGGCCTGCAGCAGCTCGACGATGCCGGTGGGCGCCGGGTTCGGGGCAGCACAAGCCAAGACGGCGTCGGCCAACATGTGGTTCACGGTCTCGACGGCACAGGTCTTGTTGGTGCCGATGACGCCCGACGGCCCACGCTTGGCCCAGCCCGCCACGTAGAGGCCGGCGACAGCGACGCCGTCATTGTCATGGACGCGCCCTTCGGAGTTGGGGATGGTGCCCTTTCGGGCGTTGTAGGGCACGTCGGGGAGGGCGACGCCCTTGTAGCCGACTGAGCGCAGGATGAGGCCGCAGTCCAGCGTCTCGAACACGTCGGTGGGAACGGCGTCCAAGGTACCGTCGGTGTCCTCGAGCACGTTGCGCACGATCTTGACCTGGCGCACGGCGCCGTCGCCCAAGAGCTCGACGGGCGAATAGAGGAACCTGAAGTGCACCTTGCGCGCTTTGTTGCCCGCGCCGCGCTCCGAGAACTCCTTGAGGATCTCGACGTTGCGGCGAGTGGTCTTGCTCTCGTCGAGGGAGGCTGCACTGATGGGGTCGAGCTCGAGGTCGGCGGCGTCGACGACGGGGTCCGCGATGGCCAGCTCGCCGAACTCTTTGACTTCGGGGTTGGTGAACTTGGCCTGCGCCGGTCCGCGCCGCGAGAGGATGGTGATGTTCTCGACCTTCGAGGCCTTCAAGGCGTCGAGGGCGTGCTGGGCGATGTCGGTTCCGACGAGCTCGTCGGGGCTCTTGGCCAGGATGCGGGCCACGTCCATGGCGACGTTACCGACGCCCACGACGACCACGTCGCGCACGCTCAGATCGAAGGTCCGGTCGGCAAAGTCAGGGTGTCCGTTGTACCAAGACACGAACTCCGTCGCCGAGTAGCTGCCGGGCAGGTCCTCGCCGTCGATGCCGAGCTTGCGATCCGAGGCGGCGCCGGTGGTGAGGAGGACTTGATCGTAGTGGCGGCGAAGCTCCTCGAGGGTCACGTCGTCGCCGAAGGCCACGTTGCCAAAAAAACGGAAGTTGGGGCCGTTGGCGGTGACGTCGAACGCCTTGAGGACCTTGCGGATGCTGGGGTGATCGGGGGCGACGCCGAAGCGCACGAGCCCGAAGGGCGTAGGCAGCTTGTCGAATAGGTCGACGCTGATGGTCATCTCTTTGGCTTTCAGGAGCGCGCCAGCGGCGAAGAAACCGGACGGACCGGCGCCGACGATGGCGACGCGCAGCGGACGATCGGGGCTACCCAGGCTCGACATAGTCATCTCCAATGATTCTCGGTCGCAGGGCTCGGACCCGAACGCAGAGGGTTCGTGGCGTCGAGACTGCTGTTGGCAACTCGTGGGTCTTTTCGCGTGCGCGGCAACTCCCCGTCGTCGCGCGCCCTTGGGCTTTTGGCGCATCGGAGGCGGAGGCGTCAAGGGGCGAGACCTTCGTGAAACGCAGGTTCAATGGCACCGGACTGTATTGTGACGCGAGGCACGCCGCGACTCGACCGTCGTTCGGTGCTCACCGCCTCTCGCGTCACAACGCGCTCATCGCTATAGTCCCCCCAAAGTCACCAACCATGGGGGGACACATGGGCAAAGAGACAACTTCGAAGCGCTCACCGCTCGCCGAGCACCACACCGCTGGCGACGCCACAGAGGCCCTGAGCCGCCTGACTCGCCGAACCTTTATCGGCGCTGGCCTGGGTTCGGTCGCCCTCGCCGTAGCCGGCTGCGACGACGACCCCACGAGCACGACTTCGGACGCCGCGCTCGATCAAGAAGACCGCTTCGAGATCGCCGACCAAACCGCTGAGATCGACACGACCTACGACGCCGAGCTCGACGCCGCCGAGGAGTTCGAGCTCCTCGACGACCTCTCGGAGCTGGACCTCGCGCAAGATGAGGTCGAGCTCGACGTGCGCAGCTACGACTTCGACCCGCTGCTGTGGAACGAGAGCGTCTCGATGTTCCCCCACGGCGTCCAGTCGGGCGCCATGCGACCAGACTCGGTGTTGCTCTGGTGTTTCATCTCAGACAAGGCCGAGAAGGTCGTTCGCGTCTGGCTCGAAGAGGGGTCGACGGGCTTGGGTTCCATCGTCGACGAGCGGCCGGCGGTGCCCGACGCCGACGGCTACTGCAAGGTCGCGGTCGACGGGCTGGAGGCCGGCACGTGGTACCGCTACGGCTTCTTCGACGACGCCGCCAACTACCGCAGCACTTTGGGCAAGGTCCGCACGGCCTTGGCGCCCGACGCGCTGGAGACGCTCACCATCGGCGCGCTGGTCTGCACCGACTGGGACAAGGCGCCGTACAAGGCTCTGACGATGACCGCCGCGCAGGACCTCGACCTCATCGTGCACCTCGGTGACATGAGCTACAACGACGGCGCCAAGAGCCGCGCCGACTATCGGGCCAAGTGGTTCGAGACCCTCGACATCAAGGGTTACCGCGACCTGCTGCCCCAAGCCGGCATGCTCATCACCTGGGACGACCACGAGATCGAAAACAACTACGATCCCGAGACCCTGGACGCCGCCCAGCTCGAGGCCGGCAAGGCCGCCTTCTTCGAGGCCTTACCCGTGGAAGAGGGGCCCAACTCCCGCCTCTGGACGAGTTATCGCTGGGGCATGACCGCCGAAATCTTCCTCCTGGATTGCCGCAGCGAGCGCCGGCCCTCGACCCGCAACGACGCCGACGCCACCTACATCTCCGCCGAGCAGATGGCGTGGCTCAAGGAAGGGCTCGAGGATTCCCCATGCCACTTCAAGCTCATCCTGAACTCGGTGCCCATCACCAACATGCCCTTGCTCTACGACCTGGTGCAGGCGGACCGCTGGGAAGGCTACGACGCCCAGCGCACCGAGCTCTTGAGCTTCCTCGAGACGGCGGCCATCCCCAACGTCTGGTTTTTGTCCG
The DNA here is from genome assembly GCA_002789955.1 of Deltaproteobacteria bacterium CG_4_9_14_3_um_filter_63_12. GTDB lineage: Bacteria > Myxococcota_A > Bradymonadia > UBA4248 > UM-FILTER-63-12 > UM-FILTER-63-12. Next base: position 22,132 of record PFUG01000121.1, read on the forward strand.
GTGACTTCCACATCGGCTTGGTGATGCGGGTCGAGCCCACCGGATATCACCACGACACCTACGAGATCGCCGTCGGACCCAGCGGCAACGGCCCCAACCCCATCGCCTTCCTGCCGCATCCGCCCGAGCAGTTCGATTTTGTCGGTGACTCCGCCGAGTTCATGACCCTCCTCACCTTCGATCCCGTGGCGAATACCGTGCGGGTTCGTTTCGTCGACGCCGTAGACGACTCGGTCGCGCTCGATCAGGAGTTTCCCAAGCCTTGAAGACATTTGTCCAGCTGCTCCTTGTTGCCCTTTTTTCTTGTGGGCTCTTGCTTTCGCTGGGTTGCGAGGCGCGCGCCGAGGAGCAGCCCGTCGCGGCGGACCGGGACGAGGCCCCGGACCCCATGCGGTCGTGCCGCGACCGGCTCGACGGCACCTGGCGTCAACAGGAGTTCGAGGCCAAATTCGACGCGCAGGGCGGCACGGCGATCCTCTCTTGGCAAGGAATGGTGCGCGTCTTCGCCGTTGCCTTCACGCAATGCGACGACGACACCGCCACCCTCGCCTCCGAGGGCTTCACGGTCACTGTCCGCTTCAAGAACGCCAAGAAGATCGTGGTTCGCAACGCCGACTACCCGCCGCTGACCTTGCACAAAGACGAGGATTGAGGCTGAATGCACGACTCACACACACGAGAGGAGGGGTCAATGCAGCGAACCACACTTTTTCTTTTGGCGGTCGTTTCGGCTTCGTTCCTCGGGGCCTGCAGCAATGAAATCAGCGGCAAGCTCGAAGCGACCGGCGAGAAGACCTTTTCGATGACGCCCGACGCGTGCGAGTCCGGGCAGCGCAACGGCTTCTTCGGCGTCGATCTCTTCGTCGACGGGAGCCGCAACCAAGCCATCCGAGTCATCGAGTCGCCGCGCGAGGGCGTGTCGGTCATTGTCGACCACCCGGACGGCGGACGTCTGACGTTCGAGAAAGCCAACTGCAAGACCCTTAGCGGCCACGTCGAGGCGCAGAACTCGACCATCAACGACATCAAGAATGTGATGGGCAACCTCGAGATGGACTGCGAACAGCAGGGACTCGTCATCAAGGCTGACATCCACTTCGAGAACTGCCACTGATTTTCTGGGCCATGCAGCGCTAAACTGGTCGGCCGCGCAGTGGGAACGCCAGTCGGCGCGCACCATCGCCAATTTCGGGATCGTCGACCGGCTCTCAGGTGAGGCGTATTCTGCCGCTCCACACACGGATTCCCCCACGGTGACGGAGGATGGATGAACAGTTCACAACTCGAAGGGAGACGCTGGAGCGCCTTGCAGCACCCGCTGTGGTGGGGAGCGCTGGCCCTGCTCTTGGTCAACGACCATCTGCTCAAGGGCGCTGGGCTCCTGCCGTCGTTCCTGACCGGCAAGCTGAGTGACTTCGCCGGCTTGCTCGTCGCCCCGGTGCTCCTCGTGGTGTTGCTCGGAGCGCGCTCTCGCCGAGCAATGGCGTGGTGCTTTGCGCTGGTCGCCGTTGGTTTTGGGGTGCTGCAATGGCCGTCCGTCGCGTCGTCCGTGGGCGGGCTCACGGCGAGGCTCGGCGTGCCTTGGTACGTGACGCCCGACCCCACCGATCTCGTCGCTCTGAGCGCCTTGTTTGGGGCGTGGTGGCTGGTTCGGCTCGAGGCGACCTCGGTCGTGCGCTCTTGGGCGCCCGCGGTGCGTGGTGCAGCCGTCGTCGTGGGCGCCTGTGCCTGCGTCGCGACTTCGGCCCTGCCGGCTCCGCACTCTCCGGTCCCAGGCCAACCCGAACTGATGAACGCCGATGCCTACCTGCACAACGCCACTGGCGCCGCGGTCGGCGTCCACGTCCGCATGTTGGGCGAGCACGCCGATGTGAGCTGCCAAGACATCCTCGAGGAGCCGCGGCGCACCTTGCGGCGCGACCTCTTCACCCACGAGGGTGTGTGGACGCAGATGCTCGACGAGAACGCGGCGATGTGGCCCATCCAGGCCCGCAACGAGGCGGCACTGCAGCGCGGCTGCTACGCGGTGATGCTCGAGCTCGAGGACTCGGAGGCGTTCTTCGTGGCGTGGTCGGCCGAGCTCGAGGTCGTGCCGGTGCCGCGCGTGTCGAGCTCGGCCGAGCTGGGGGCGGGCGCGCTGATCGTCGAGCGGGATGGCGAGGAGGTGGTGGTTTGTGGCAAAGCGCCGCTAATCGTCTTCCGAGAGGGCGACTGAGCGCCGTTTCTTTTGCACAGGTTGAATAGCGTAAGTTCTCCGGCAGTCTGCGTTCGACATGAGTCGTGCAGGCCGCGAAGGCTCGGTTTTGGTCCGTCCAATTTCCATCAACTCTCAAAGGGAACTGACTTTCTCAGCGGCCAACCACGTCGATTTCGATGCCCGGCGGCCAACGGCCAGCAAGAGAAATTGCCGAGCGGACGACCGGTTTTTCGCGCCGCAACCTATCGAAATGAAGCGAAAATCGGTCGTGGGCAAGCGAGGCAATAGAATCCAGATGGAGCCCGTCAGGGCGCAGGCATCGGCGAGAAACCAGGGTCGACGAAAGCTAGTGTAACCCGTCATAACTACCCATGTTTATTAGTCGTAAGGCGACTGTTCTCCGGTCAATGGTTTGTGACT
>PFUG01000144.1 GCA_002789955.1 Deltaproteobacteria bacterium CG_4_9_14_3_um_filter_63_12
GCAGGGCGAAAGGAAGGGGGGAATTTGCAGGGAGCCTTGCACGGCCACGGCCCGAAGCCGAGCTCTGGCGCGGTTCGGACCCTGCCAGTCACGCGGACCGATGAAGCGAGCGGGAACCGAGCCCGGGCCTTGGGGCTCGTCACTGGAGGGGGCCCGTCGCGGCCGCAGCTCGTGTTTCTGCTGGCTTTGTTTGTCATGGGTCTTGCGGCGCTCTGCGTTGGACTGTACTTTGCGCTGCGCTGAGCGCAGGCAAGAACTCGCAGCCCGAGGGCCGCAGTTCGTCATCCGAAGGGTTGCGCGGTTGAACGCGCACAACGAGTGGAAGGAGTCGAGAATGAAACGTCTGTCAGCCCTATTGCTCTTGTTGGCTCTGCTCTTTGTGGGTTGTGAAGCCAAGAAGGCCAACGAGCCGAAGACAGAGGGGACCGAGGAGAAAGCGAAGGCGGATGAGCCTAAGACTGACGAGGCCAAAGCCGACGAGCCGAAAACTGACGAGGCCAAAGCCGACGAGCCGAAAACTGACGAGGCCAAAGCCGACGAGCCGAAAACTGACGAGGCCAAAGCCGAAGAAGCCGGGGAAGCCAGCGACGCGTTGGCGGCCGGTGTAACGCAGCACTACGGCGCCGCCTTCGAGCTGGCCGACGAGCCCATGGCGCTGGCCGATGCGGTGGCCAAGCTCGACGAGCTGCTCGAGAAGAAAGTGAAGGTGGCCTCGAAGGTGAAGACCTCTTGCCGCAAGAAAGGCTGTTGGATGCAGCTCGAGCCCTTGGCGGAAGGTCAGGAGCCCGTGCGCGTGACCTTCAAGGACTACGGATTCTTCGTGCCCAAGCACGCCGACGGTGCGTCCGCCATCATGGAGGGGAGCTTCGTGCGCGAGACGCTGTCGGAGAACCAGCGCAAGCACCACGCCGAAGAGGCAAAGGCCCCGCAGGAAGAGATCGACGCGATCAAGGGCGACGTCGAGACGCTCAAGTTCGAAGCCACGGGTGTCGAGCTGACGGGCGCTTGAGTCGGATTTCGCGCGCTACTCGGAACAGAGGCGGCTCGAAGCGAGCCCCCTCACGTCGCTACACGCGCTCAGTGCCTCTTGATAGTCCGCCCCCAACGCCGCCGAGCTTTCGAGCCCGGCGGCGTTGTGGTCTGGACTGTGAAGGTTTGGAGAGGGTTCGGTGAAACTGCTGCGAGCGATCCACTTCACCAACGAAGGGCGCGTCTTTGTCATCCTGATGGCTGGCATCGGTGCTGGCGCCATCAACACCGGGAACAACCTCCTCTACCTGCTGCTGGCCTCGATGCTGGCGCTCGGCGTCTTGAATTGGGTCTGGGCGGGGCGCGCGTTGCGAGAGCTGGAGATCTGGCGCAAGCCGCCGACGGAGATCTTCGCTGGACAGGAGACTCACATTCGCTTGGGAATCCGCAACGGCCGGGAGAGCGTCACGGCGAACCTCAGCGTGCGAGAGCACTTCGGCAAGGGCCGTTCGCTGGACGCCGTGGAGTTCGAGAGTCTGGGGGCCTATGCGGCCGAGGAGTCAGGATATCACTGCATCTTCCCTCGGCGTGGGCGCTGCCGATTCCGCGGATGGGTCGTCGAGACCAGCTTTCCCTTTGGTTTGGTCCGACGCAGCCGCTACCAGGTCGGTGAGGACTCCGCGCTCATCTATCCGCGAACGGATTTGCCCTTGGAGCTCCCGCTCTTCCTGGGTCTAGGCGACGGGGTTGGGAGCTCGCGCCGGGGTCACGGCGAGGAGCTCTACGCGCTGCGCGAGCATCGCCCGGGTGACGACCATCGTCGCGTCGCCTGGAAGGCTTCAGCGAAGCGGGGAACGTTGGTTGCCAAGGAGTTCTCTGACAGCTCGACGACGGAGATCTCGATCGCGCTGGCAAACGTGAGCGATGCGAAGGGGCGCGATCCCCTGTTCGAAAGCGCTCTGGACCACGCGGCGTCGGTCGCGACGCGGCTGTTGGAGATGGGGTTCGCGGTCGGGTTGGTGATGCTGGACAGTCGCAACGAGCCTGGCGACCAACCCGAAGATCTGGCGGCGATGTTGGAGGCGTTGGCGTTGGCTAGGCAACTCAAGCCGGAAGAGGCGGAGCCGCTGCGGGCTGAGTTCACGGCGGACCTGGAGGCCCGTTGTGTGATCATCGAGACCGAGACGAATCGCTCTTTTCGTCCGCTGGTCGATGAACCGCTGATGATCACAGTGACCGCCAACGAGAGCGTGATCGACGACCTTCCGAGGAGCGTGGCGTGAGACTGGTCACGCTCCAGAGGTTGGCGCTGGCAGGCGCGTTGGTCTCAGCAATGGGAGCGTTGGAGCTCTCTGGCGCGGTGACGCCGACGAAGTGGTTGCTGCTGACGGCGGCCATCGCAGTGAGCACGTTCTGGCACCCCAAGCCGCGCACCATCACGACGCTGCGGGTGGTCACGAACACGGTGTTGCTTCTGTTCATCTTGTGGACCGGATACCTTCTCATTTTCTCGCTGTCGCCGATCCTCGAATGCGCGGTCGAGCTGGTCCTCGCGCTCATTGTGGCCAAACTCTTCCAACAGGTGGACCGAAAAGACCAATACCAGCTCTACGCGTTGGCGCTGATGTTGGTCGCGGTGGCGAGTGTGCTCGATGTCGGTCCGCTCTTCGCGGTGCTCTTCTTCACGTTCTTCTCTTGCACTGCGGCCGGCCTGAGTCTGACGCACTGGCGGCGCGGGCCACCGCGCGAGGCAGAGCGAGGGAGAGGCTCAGCCGAGCGTGTAACCTGGCCGCAAGTCCGGCTGGTGAGCAGCATCTGTTTGTCGCTGTTGGTGGTCTCGGTGCTGTTCTTCTTCCTCTTGCCGCGGGTGGGTCTGAGTAGCGGACAGGGGCAGCGGCAAGTCACAGGGTTCTCCAACAGCATCGATCTCAGCGACCACGGCGTGATCGGCTTGGACGACACGGTGGTGATGCGTGTGCAAACCGAGGCGCCGGTCGAAGCCCCATATTGGCGCGGCAAGAGTTTTGACAACTTCGACGGGATCCGTTGGTCCGTGAGCACTCAACTTCGCTACCGCTACCCGGCGCTCTCGGACCCAGATGGCAGCTATGTCATCGGCCCAAGGGCCGCCCGGTCGGAGCAAATCGAGCAACACATCGACCTCGAGCCCATCGCGTCGGACATTCTGTTCGCGCTGCCCAACGCCTCGCTCGTCGAGTATCCCGCTCCCCGCAACGCCACCGCGGACCAGTGGCACAATGTGTCGATCGACCAGTCAGGGACGGTCTTTCATGGGTTCGGGGAGAATCAGCATCTGAGCTATCGGGTCTGGAGCGCACGTCGGGCGCCGCCGCCCGATGCGGACTTTTGGATTCCTCCGAGCGTGGCCCACCACTACTTCTCGCTTCCCTACACGTTCGACGCACGCACGGCCGAGCTGGCCGCGAGGATCACCCAGAACAAGGAGTCGGCCGAGGAGAAAGCCAGCGCCATCGAGGCCTACCTGTCCACACACTACGCGTACTCGCTGGAGCTCCCCAAACGGGGGCGCCACCCACTGCAAGACTTCCTTTTCGAGCAGCCCCGTGGCCACTGCGAGTTCTTCTCGACCGCGATGGTGGTGTTGCTGCGCGCCGTCGGGGTGGGCGCGCGCAACGTCAACGGCTTCCATGGCGGCGAGTGGAACGCGGAGACAAGGACGACGACGGTCCGCCGTTATCACGCCCACTCGTGGGTCGAGGCCTACATTCCTGGAAAGGGGTGGCGCACCTACGACCCCACTCCCTCTGCTGGTCAACCCACACAGAGACCCCCGGCCAAGGGATTTTGGCCCAGCATCAAGGCGCGCTTCGAGGGATTCTCCGCGCGCTGGGAATCGTGGGTGCTCAACTACGACACGCACTCCCAGCTGGAGCTCCTCGGGGTGCTCGACGCCAAGGGCGAAGGCTCTCTCAAATCCTGGGTCTTCAATGGTGTGCGCCAGCTCGAGAGCAACCTCCTGGCCTGGCTCTCTCTGTGCCTCTATTTGTTAGGCGCCGGCTTGCTCTTTCGTCGACGACAGCCGGGCGGGCTCTTGGTGAGCGTGGTCACCGTGGGGGCCCTGCTGCTGGTCGCCACGATGTGGGACGTGACCCACCTACTCGCTCTGCTGGTCGCGACGTTTGGGCCCCTGTTCATCGCTTCGAGGTTCGCGCGACCGAGCGGCGCAACGAGCAGGAACACCCACGCGTTGAGCCCGCTGTACCACACGATGGTCGTCGAGCTGGCGCGACACGATGGGTTTAGAGGCGCACCCGGACAAACCCCAGGACATTTGACCCAATCTCTGGCGAGCCACAACAACAGCCTGTACCAACGAGCGGGCGAGTTCCTTCGTCGCTACTGTGAGCTGCGTTTTGGACCGGCTGCGGTCTCGGGTCCGCAGCTGCAAGCCTTCAAGAAGGAGGGAAAAGCCTTGAAACGAGAGCTTGCCCGAGCCAGGCGGGGCTAGCTGGTGCCCGTCCGGAAAACCCCCATCTGCGGCGTCGCCTTCCTCCCTCGCTCCTCGGCGTACCGGTGTACGCCTGCGTCGATCGGTCATCGGCTCCTTGCACCTGGGGCATTCCCGAACGGGCACTCACAAGATGTCCTTCGCTGCTCGACCCCCAACGAGGAAGCGGCGGGACGCCGCATCTACCGCCTGGGGACACAGCCACTGTAGAAGCGGCGTCTCGCCGCTTCGCTGCTCGACCCCCAACGAGGAAGCGGCGGGACACCGCTTAGTTGGGAGGTCGCCTTTCAACGCAGATTTCTTTCTTCTCCCCGTATCGTTAGAGAAGAAGAGCTCGACTCACTGGAGTGGTGTGAGACTAGAATCCCAATCGAACGCAGCCATTTGGCCCGCACTAGGAACGGAGTCATCGAATGAACCCCTACGGACTTCCAGAGCAACGCAAGCCCGAGCTCGTGCCTGACTTTTTGAGTCGCCTCGTCCCCCTCCCCAATGACATCGCAGTTTTCGACGCCGACGGTACGCTCTGGACCGACGACGTGGCCGACGACTTCACGAAGTGGATGATCGCAAACCGACACATCTCAGGGGAGCGCTGGGATGAATACCTGCGCATCTACAGGGATGACGCGCCGACGGGCTGCCAATACCTACTCTCCCTCTATTCCGGCATGACAGAGCGGGCCCTGCACGAGAAGATCGCCTACTACTGGACCGAGGACGCCAATCGCAACTGGATCCCCGAGGTCGTGGAGTCCCTCTACGCCCTGGCCGACGTTGGCTTCCCCATCTGGGTCGTGTCGGGCTCGCCGACCGAGTTCCTCCAGCCCCTCCTGCAGATGCTGCCGGTAGCGCGCATCTTGGGCATGGACTTCGAGTTCGGCTCGGACCACAAGGTCACCGGCAAACACACCGGCATCTCTTGCGCAGGACTGGGCAAAGCCGAAAAGCTCAAGGCCCTCGGCGAGGGACTAAACGTGCGGGTGTGCGCCGGCAACGGCAGTCTCGATGGGGCGATGATGGAGCTGGCCGAGGTCGCGTGGAGCGTCTTCCCCAACCCAGAATTCGAGGCTTACTCGAGAGGGCGCGGCTGGCCTGTGATGCCGCGTCCGGACTGGTTCGTGGAAGAGACCAAGTTCGTCGTCGAGGAATAGGGCAGGCCCCGTGCCTGACCCTGTGGCGTGTGGTGGGGCAGGCCCCGTGCCTACCCTATGGCGTGTGATCGGGCAGGCCCCGTGCCTACCCTATGGCGTGTGATCGGGCAGGCTCTCATGCCTGACCGGCGTCGCAAAAAACGTTGCTGTCAGGTGTGGAGCCGCCGTCTCGCGTCTCCATTGACGAACACGAACATCAGATCGGGGAACGGACTCGATCTGCTCGCTCCGAGCGAGCAGATCGTCCTCTTGGTCCAGAGCTGTCCGCGAACTGAGCGCACGTTTCGAATCCTGCTGCTGGGGGAATCTACCCCGCCGAGCGATTTCCTTTGGTCCTCGAATCCATCTCCGAACAGTGCGACCAACGACCCAAGAAACAACCAGAATCGCCTTCGCCTCTCGAACCGCCATTCCCATGCCATGGCAATTTTCCGGCGTTTTTCTTTTTGAACCTGCTTGACAAGCGAGTTATCCCCAAACGGTTGTGACTTATCCACCGCCGCGTGGAGTACCCCTCTGCGATGTCCCCTCCCTATCCTTTCAGACGAAACTGTCTTTTTCCGTTGACTGACGTTATTCACCTTTGTTTACAAATACTTGCTCGACACTTCGTCACCTGAATTTTCACGGATTGACCTGCAAATAAGCATTCTCTCGTTCCCCACGGGGTTGTGGATAACTTGTGCACAACGTGTGGAATCCCACCTCTCGATCTTGAAAACGGGCTCTAACTCCACGAGCAAACAACGTTCTTTCACCAACGCCCTGGGGATGAGGTGTGTGAGTTCGCGCTCGACCAACCATAGTGCGGCTTCCGGAAGTTCCGGCCACGCGATCCGGATGAGATTGTCAAGCGCGTTTTCGAGCCCCGCCGAAAGATTCTTGCTCAGCACCTCTCCGATCCTCTCAACTCGCCTCAACCACAATCGAATCTTCGGATTTCGGCGCGCCCGGCGGAGCACCGAGTACAGACGCGCTTGCAGAAGTGCGACTCGAGGAGTCGAAAAATTTGGCGAACGCCTTTGGGAGAAGACCAAGTCGCTACTCGCCAATCGTCGACGCAGCTCCGAGGCGTGGACCTCGCTCAAACTCCACCAACCGCCTCCTATCGAGTTTCGCGCGCAACTCGGGACCGAGTTGGCTCGAGGCGAGCCCCCTTGTGTCCCTGCGCTCGCAAGCCACGCCTCGACCCTGACCAGCTCTCCACAGCCCGCCGGCGCCTCCAGCTCCACCAGCCGGCAGAGAGAAAACGGAGGCAACGCGGCGCAATGCGCCGTTACGGCCCGCGCGGTCGAGCGACGCTGGGCGATGGCGAGCTCGACCCTGCGACTCAACCCATCGAGCATAGGATGTAAGGCCGCCGGAACCACACTGAGCAAGTGCACCTCCGCCGCCGTCTGACCAATGCGCAGCAGTCGCCCTTCCCGCTGGGCCATGCGCACTGGATTCCAGGTGCGGTCGAGGTGAAGGAGCGTGTGGGCCTGCTGCAAATTGTGCCCCGCCCCCAAGACGTCGGTGCAGAGCAAGACCTGACAGCAGGCGGGCCCCATCTGCGGGTCCAACGACTCCAACAAACGCTCTGGCGCGATGGGGAGCCCGTTGAGCCGCGAACAGGCGCCGGTCAACACCCCCACAGACCAGTCCGAGAGCGCCTCCTCCAGCGCCTGCGCCGAGTCGCTGTACTGGGTAAAGATCACCGCCACGTCCTTGAACTGCGTGCCCCACTGCCGCCTGGGAGCCCCGACACGAGCCTCCACCTCTCGCCTCACCGTCGCTCCAACGGCCTGACTCCACCTCTCGAGCACGTCAGTCTGCCGGTCTAAGCGGGCCAGCGTCGCCAAGCCCTCCCGAATCACCCGCAGCTCCTCGAGCCCGGCGGTGGTCCCCTCCGGCCAAGCGAAGTCGAAACGTCCTTGCGTGGGCCCCTCGCTCTCGAACACGTCGCGAAACGCTGCGCGGCTCAGAATATGGCCCCGCGGCGATCGGCAGCGCTCGTAATAGCGCCGCAACCGCTCTAGGCTGCAGCGCAGCGCGCGTGGGTGACTCAGCAACCGAAACGCCAAGAGCTCCCCGACAATTGGCGCACTCGCAGAAGAACGCTCCCCGAAGACCGGCCAACTCAGGCCAGCCAAGAGCTCCAACAGCGCGAACGCGTCGCCGCGCAGCGTGTCGTCCAACTCGACACAGACTCGCCGCCGCACGACACGCGGCGCCGAAGGGTGCGACACCGAATTGCTCGACTCGTTGAGGAGCTCACCCAAACCCACCTCCAAAGCAGCGCCAACAAGAAACCCCTCTGCGTCTTCGCGTCCTTGCGTCTTTGCGTTGAAATCCGAGCCCAATACCGACGACGCCCCCCCTGAGCCAACCTCCAAAGCAGCGCCAACAAGGTAACCCTCTGCGCCTTCGCGTCCTTGCGTCTTTGCGTTGAAATCCGTGCCCATTAGCGACAGCGCCCCTCCCGAGCCCACCTCAAAAGCAGCGACGGGCGACGCGCTGACCGAATGACAGGCATAGGCCATATCGAGACGCGCCGCCCAGACCTCGTCGCTCTCAGCTCCTCGACAGGGGAGCAGCCCCAAGATTCGCAACAACGTCTCCAAGTCGGCGCGCCCCAAGTTCACCGGGGTCGCGGTCAACAGCACCGCGTAGCCGACACAGAGACGGCTCGCCAGCGCCTCACTGCGCGCCGTCTCCGGGTTGCGAAACTGGTGCGCCTCGTCCACGAGCCACAGGGTGCGTTGCGGTTCGTCGGGGGTTGGCAGCGCGTGGTCGCTGGCCGCGCGGTGCGACGCCAGGGCCGTGAGCTCGACCCTCAATGCTGCCGCCGCCCGGCGCCACATGGGCAGCAGCCGGGCCGGCGCGACCACGACGGTCTCCATCCCGAAACGCCCCTTCAGGAAGCGCGCGAGACCAAGCGCCAGGTAGGTCTTGCCGGAGCCCAGGCGCTGCGTGACCAGCGCTCCGCGGTGCAGCAGCACGAGGCGAATCAAGCGCGGCAACTCCGCGACTTGGTGCGGAAGAAGACCCTCCCTCTCCCTCTCGGAGAGAGAGGGGCGCTCCCCCTCGAAGGCCGCGCGCAGCAGCCGCTCGAGCTCCGCAGAGGGCGCGACGGCTTCTGCTTTCATGCTGCTCATCGCTTCTCCTCGAGCCGATACGCCAGCCCCACCAGCTCGTCGATCAACGCCAGATCCTCCGCGCTCGTTCGGCCCGAGCGTCGGCCGTGCCCATGCAGACGCCGGCTCGCCTGGACCAGCCGTTGGGACTGCAACACGCTGAGCTGGTCGAAGGGCCAAGGCAGCAGCCCGACGACCCAGGAGAAGTAGCGGCGGTAGTCTCCGCGAGCGTGCTCGGCGATGGCCGCCGCCAACCGGCGCGCTGGCCCGCTGTTGAGCAGGGCGGCAAGCAGGTAACCCTCGTCGGCGTCCTTAACCGCGGTGTAGTAGGCGGTGTTGAGCGGGAGCAACGCCTCGTTGGCTGGAATGAACGCCGCCTCGAGCTGCTGACTGATGTCCCTCCAAACGACCTTCGGCGCGAACAAATCGGAGTGCACGCGGAACAGGCTCCATATCGGCATCGTCGAGCGCAGGTCCGCGCGCTTGGCCAGCTCTGCGTGTCGGGCGCCGAGCGCCTCGGCGAGTCGGGGCGGCAGCGCTGGCAGGGCGCTGCCGTCCTCCGCGTGGGTAAAGAGCAGCTGTTGCGAGGTCACCGCTCGATACGGCGCGATGTCGCTGCCCCGCAACAGAGCGCGCAGGACGCAGCTCTCGACCTCGGCCTCGCGGCCGTCGGCGAAGCGCAACAAGGAGTTTGAGGAGTCGGCGAGGGGCACCACGGACTCGGGAATGAAGGCTTGGTTGCAGCCCGTCACTATGCCCCGACGCAGGTCGAAGCGCGTTCCTAGGCCTGGTCCGGTGGCGAGGATCCGGTCGAGCTCGAGCCGCTCGGCGGGCGGCGAGAGGAGCCATGGGCTCGACGGATCGCCTTTGAAGAGCCCCAAATCGCGAGGCATGACTTGGAAGCAGTGGTGTTGTCCTTCGGGCTGTACGACCTCGATGCGGACCTTCGGCGCGGGCGCGGGCTCGGGCTCGACGATGGATTGGCGCTCGAGGAGCAGGAACGACGGGTAAGTCGTCGCCGAGAAGAGCGTCTCCTTCGCGCGGGACCAATCGATGATGAGACGCACGTTGGCGTGCTCGTCCACGAAGCGCCGCAGCCCGCCGCTGCTGAGCGAGCTCATGAGCTTGGAGGGCAACAACAGGGCGACCATACCGCCCGGCCGCGCCAACTGCAGGGCGCGCTCCACGAAGACCGCGGCCAGGTCGACCTGCGCGGCCTTGATGCCGCCGCCGAGCCGGCTGCCGATGCCCCAAGCGGACCGGTGGCAGACCTGGTAACGGGCCCTGAGGCGGTCTTTGCTCGTTTCTTTCTGGTGATGGGACCGAACCCACGGTGGATTTCCGACGACCAAGTCGAATCCGCCGTGTCGGAAGACCTCGCCGAAGTGCAGAGGGTAACTGAAGCAGGGCATCCCTGTGCTGCTCACCGCCGCGCTCGCCTGCTCGAGCTCGGCCAGGCGATGCCCGACTTGTCGGCGAGCGCGCTCCTCCTCGACGCTGAGACCGCGGGGCTGGCCGAACAGCAGCGGGGCGCGCTCCAAGCGGTCGAAGCCGTTGAGTTGGCTGCGCAGGGCGTCACACGCTTGCGTCATGATCTCGCCGAAGTGCTCGTTCTCTTTGTCGGTGATGCAGCGCGCCAGCGTCGCCTTCTCGTAGCCTACGGCGTTGAGGTAGCGCTCCTTGAGCGCCATCATGATGGGGTCGTGGGAGAGGTCGGGGCCTTGCACGCCGACCATCGCGTCGAGCTGGCGCGCCTCGAGCAGGGAGTCGCCTTGGCGCAAGCGCAGGTCGAGGTTGGGGAGCGGCGGAATCGAGTCCACGTCTTCGACGGTCAGCTCGACCGACAGCGCCAACCAGAGGCGCAGCTCGCAGAGCCGCATGGCCGCGGGCAAGAGGTCGACGCCGTAGACGTTGTGGGTGGCGACGTGCCGGCGCAGCCCGTCGGCGTGGTGCTCCAAGCCAGCGCGCCGAGACAGCGCCTCGCGCACCGAGACCAACACCTCGAAGGCCCCGATGACAAAAGCCCCCGAGCCGGCCGCCGGGTCCAAGATCCGCACGTCGTGCAGGAAAGCGTCGATGCGTTCGCACTCCTCGCGGCTGAACGCCGAGGCGTCGTTGTCTTCGATCAGGGACTTGAGCGCCCGGCGCAACTGACCGTTCTCCAGGCCGCGGCCGCCGCTTTCGGGCGCGTCGAGGCGCAGGGTGCCGTCGAGCTCGGCGTGCAGCAGCTCCACCAGCGCCTCAGAAACGATGCGGCGCACCACGCGGCGCGGCGTGTAGAAGCTGCCCGAGCGGCTGCGGTCGTCGTCGGCCATGAGGGCCTCGAAGACGTGGCCCAGCATCCGCGGGTCGATGACGTGGCGGGCTTCTGTGGCGTGCTCACCTTCCCCCTCGAGCTCCAGCTCACTGGAGCGGAAGACGTAGGGGCCGAGCAGCGACTCGAAGAGCTCGACGAAGACCTCGTTAGGGAGGTCTCGGTCGGGATAGCGGCGCTCGACTTCATGGGGACAGAAGAGGCCGCCGTTGAGGTAGGGGATGGCGCCGAGCGCTTTTGCTTCGGCGGTGCGCTCGGCGCGGGGGGTGTTGAGGACCTCAAAGAACAGGGCCTTGAGGAAGTCTCTGTAAACGGAGACGCCGCGTTCGGCGGTTTCGGCGATGCGAGCTTCGATGAAGCCCGAGTCGCCGTCGAGCCAGCCGCGGTTCTGGATGAAGGCCAAGAAGAGCAGGCGGATCAAGGTGGTGAAAGCCAGCTCTCGCCTGTCTTCTCGGGCCGCCACGGGAACGCCGGTCCAGGCCCCGGCGAGGGTCTCCCAGGCGGCGCGGAAGTCCTTGACGAAGGCGCGACCGAGGGCGCGGCGACTGAGCAGATCCTCGAGCTCGAAGAGCAGCAACTCCGGGCTCGACGCGTGCTGTCCCAACGATTCGAGCCGCTCGATCTCCTGCTGATCGTGGTCGGGAAACGAGCGGCAGCAGAAGCCCGGCGCCCCAAGGCGCGAGGCCGCCACGGTGATGGAGCGGGCGTCGAGGTCACGGGCGACCAAGACCACGGGCGAGGCGGACTCCTGGCAGGCAATGGCGTGCCAGTGGTCCAGCCGTCGTTGCGTCGCGCCCTCCTCGCCGGACACGGCCCACAACGCCAGCCGTTCGCCGCGCGCCACGCAGGTGAGCTGGGATTGGTCGATGTGAACGGGGCGCGCGCGCAGCACAGGCGCCAGTCCCCAGGTGCGAGCCAGTTGCAAGAGGTCGAAAGGCTCTGAGGGTGTGTGTTTCTCGGGGTTTGGTGGCGAGCTGAAGGCGGGCGTGGACGGGACGGAAAATGGGACAGCGACCTGCGAGTTCATACTCCTCCGCGACGAGTGGGCTCGGACACAACTCGGCGATGACCGCCGAGCAGGGTCCTGAGCGAGTCAGGACGGCCCGAGGTGGGTGGGAGGAGGTGCCGCTGTTTGTGAGTCGCCCGCCGTCAGACCGCTAGAGTCTGCGCGGTTGGCCGCTGGGCGAGGTCACTCGCCCATCACAATCCGGCCGCACCTCCCGTGCTGAGAGAGCGCCCGAACCGCACAGGAGCGTCGCTCGCGGTTGGCGATTGACGCTCGGCGGTTGGGTACCTCGGCGCAGTTATCGGCAGGTTGGCTGTGATTGTTGCAGGAAATCGACGAGGTATTGGATTTGCCTGTTATTACAATTGGTTGATGGCCGCCGATGCCCACATGGTGTGTGGCGACTCATCATTGTGCAGGAGAAGCGCTGTCGAAAACCCATCAATACTCACCACAGCCCACCCACACTCACACGATGTGAGACTATGATGAGTCGGCCAACACTCCCGCCTGCGAGAGCAGTTCCAAAGTCGCGCCCCAATAAGCCACCTGCTCGCCCTCACCAGGACAATTACTGTGGCCGCAGTCCATCACGAAGAGCTCGGTGTTGGCGGCCTCGGCGAGGGTCACTCCGTGCCCGAAGGGGATGGTCCGGTCGTGCTTCCCATGGCGTTGCCGTGGAACAAGAAAACAGCTGGGTGGGAGACGGTCAGCCTTCGCAGCAAGCCTCACCGATTACTGCGGGGCTTGCCGGAGAGCTGCGAGCAGACGCCGTCCTGCATCGGTGAGTCGATACCTCTGCCGCGAGCTTCGGGGCTTGTCGGGAAGGGTCATCGCGACGAACCCGGCCTCGAGCGCCGGCTGAAGATAGCCGCTTACGAAATGCTTTCGGTCCTTCAACCCCATCGCGTTCATGAGTTCCGCCCGGAGAAATGCGCTTTCGCCCAACGCCAGAACGACCTTCATGACTTGCGGGGTGACTTGTGGGGTGACTTGTGGGGTGGCTTGTGGGGTGACTTGTGGGGTGACTTGTTCGGTCGCTTGTTCGGTGACTTGTTCGGTCGCTTGTTCGGTCGTTTGCGGGGTCGCCCAGACGAACTCGACCCGGAAGACCTTCATCGCTGGATCGTCGACGACGATGGGGCGTGCGCCCTCGAGCTCCTCCCAGCGCTCGTTCATGGTGACGACACCAAGTCCCGCTTGCTCGGAGAGCCGACACAGGCGAAACATGCGCTGGATGATGGGGTTGCGCGAGGTGCTCGCCCCGCCCCTCAGCATCTCTTGCAGCGAGACGAGCGAGTCTCCAGGGTTGTCGAAGATGACCCGGTCTTTGTACCAAAGGATCCGCGCGATCCGCAGGTCTCCGTGATCCTGATGAACCAGCAGATTGACGAGGGCCTCTCGAAGGATGGAGAAATGCGGCCCGTGCGCACGGCGCGTGAACCCATCGGCCTCGAGACTGAACGGGTTGGGCACCAGCCGATCGAAACGCTCGAGGAGCACCCGCAACGCCTGGATGAGGTTCCCGTCGCACACCTCCCGATCGCTCCAGCGCTGAACCGGCACCGGGTCGTTCGACAGGGTGTTGATGAGCTGGAAGTCGACCCGTGGCGACGCGTTCACCCCGATGACAGCCGCGCTGTTCCCACAGAGCAAGAGCGCAGCGCGGGTGAGTTTGCCGTCTCTGATGAGACCAAAACGCTCGAGCCAAGCGTCGTTTGAGAGGCCGGCCAAGTCGACGCTCGGATCCTGTACGCGAACCCTGTTGCGCAACCACGAGAGTGAGTCGTCGTGCAACGATGCCACGCGGAAGCTGCCCGCGACGCCCGCGTCGAATGTCTCGCTGTCTGCATCTCGGAGAAAGCGCGCCGTCTCCCGCGGGTTGCACTTGTAGTCGCCCGCACCGACGCGGACGTAGGTTTGCCAGCTCTTCCCCTCGCGCACCTGGATAGGGCGCTCGAAGCGACCCGCGGGCGGCACGAAGAAGGCGAGCACGACTGCCCCACCGAACGTGTGCCAATGGGCATGGACGTCGAGGGGGTGACTGAACTTTTCTGGGCTTCGGCAGGCGCCAAGGAAATCGTTCTGGAGCTGATCCGGGTCGGCGACGCCGACTACCTCGAACGCCCCATCGACCTCGCGCGCTCCAAAAACGAGCCACCCGCCTGCGGTGTTGGCCATGGCCGAAACCGTGGCGTAGGCGCTCTTCGGCACACCGCCAGCGGCCTCTTTCACCTCGAAGTCGTCCCACTCGATGCCACGAAGGCGTTCGAGTAGGGTCTCACGGTCCAGGGTCGTCATCTGTGCTCGCTACTCCTCTTCTCGAAATGTGCTGGTCTGTGAAAGCCGGTCTATGAAAGCACAACGAACGTGAAGAACCAAAGAGCCCATCCTGGCGGTCGCCGCGCGGACCCAACGCAACCAAGGCCGCTGCGCCCGTCGACGTGGCTGGGGTCCGCGCCTCGGCAGGCTTCACTCGGCCCGCGCGCCTTCCGCTCCGGCACCTCGTGGGTCTAATTACTAATCATGCTTCCCAACCCGCGGCTCCGAGTCCGACCTCGTTCGGGCTCGACTTGGGGCTTGTTCGAACGGGCGCCCCTACCGCCCCCGAAGGACTGCCGTCGAACCTGCGTCGCACAGTGGGTCGAGGGACCAGCGACAATGTCAAGTTCTTCGCGCACGACGTGGACGCATGCTGTCCGCAATCGACGAAACCGATTGCAATAAACTGTCAAATGAACTCCTCTCTTCTCACAGACAGAACGCGGATTCAGAGGGGGGTTCGTCTGACCAGGACAATGCTTCAAAAAACAGCCCGAACCTCCACTGTCGGGCGGGTTCTCCCGCGAACGATGAGCGGCTGCGTGGAGGTGTAGACGCTTTCAACAACTATGGGGGGGACCATGGATCGCAAACCACCCGCGTCTGATTCTCCGTGGGTTTGTTGCTCATCGCAGGCGTGCTTCTCGTCGGTGCGGGCTTCTTGCTCGGCTTCGTCGCATCGAACCCGTATGTCGGCGTCGCGACCAGCCTTGGGCTCGTCGCTGTTGTGGGCGGAGTTTGCTGGGAAGCTCAAGTTTACACTCTTCGATGGTCTGTGGAGAGTGTGTCGGAGGCTCGCCCGCACACTTGGGCTTTTGCCGCCGAGGCCGAGCCAGTCGAAGCCCTTTGGCTGGGCTGCGAACCTAGAGCACCACCACTAGGCGCTCAAAGCCCCAGTCTCGTCACTGGTGGGGACGACCAGCCTCTCGAAAAAGCTCTTGAGCTGTACGCCGAGCGCGTCGAGCACACGGCTGGCGCGCTCGACGATGACACCTGGTACTCGTTGCGCTTGTCGCGGGAGACCTGGGACTCGTGGACGCCCAGCCGGCCGGCCAAGTCGCGCTGTGAGACCCCGCGGGCGATGCGAAGCGCCGCCAGCATGTGCCCCTGTAGGCCTACACAAAAAAGGCTACTCAACGACCTTTTCCCCTGTAGGCCTACACAAAAAAGCCTACCCAACGACCTTTGCCCCTGTAGGCCTACACAAAAAAGCCTACCCAACGACCTTTGCCCCTGTAGGCCTACACAAAAAAGCCTACTCAACGACCTTTGCCCCTGTAGGCCTACACAGAAAAGGCTCCTCACGACCTTTTCCCTGTAGGCCACCACAAGAACGCCCCCTGGCGGCCTACCCCGTGCAGTCCTGCAGCTCTGCAGAGAGAAGAGTCGCAGCCAGAGCACCCGTTCGCGAACGTTTGCCTCACCGCCAAAATTTGTTAGACCTGTCACTCTACGTCCGCCTGAAATCCGAGCGACTCAGCACCCTCGAGAACCAAGTCAAGGTCTCCCCCGCGCTGGTCGACGAAGCGCTCACCCACAAGGGCAAGCTCGTCAACATGGTCGAGTACCAACTGGGCGATGACCCAGAGGTCGCCCTCGAACTCGCCTCCATCAAGTCCGGCACCGGATACTTCGACGTCGCTTCGGATCTCACCCGCCTGGCGCGCGCCGTCGAAACCCATAAGGCCATTCTCGAGCTCGACCTCAAACACTATCAACCCGACGACGCCCCCCGCGCGATGCGCCTCGCCAAGCTCGTCGTCGACGAGCTCGGCCAAGCCGACACTCGAGACAAGGCGTGGAACGAACGCTACGCCAAAGTGTGGGCGGTGCTCTGCCATTACTATAATGAGGTCACCGTGACCGGGCAGTACATCTTCCGCAACACGCCCAACGCGAACCGCTTCCGCAACCTGGCGGTCGCCGCGCGGACCCAACGCAAGGCCAAGGCCGTTGCGCCCGTCGACGTGGCTGAGGTCTCTGAGCAGATTTGAGGCCTCGCCGGCCCAAGCCTGCCGGGGTCCGCGCCTCGGCAGGCTTCACTCGCCCGCGCGCGTCGTTCGGGCTCGCTTTGGGGGCTTGTTCGAACGGGCGTCCCTACCGCCCCCGAAGGTCTGCCGTCGAACCTGCGTCGCGGAGTGGGTCAGGGGGACCAGCGACAATTACTCTTGCCGGTCACGGTCCGCACACCGAAGCGCTCTCTCTCCAGACGGTTCCGAACCTGGCAAGGAGATGACAATGCGACTCGAAGTCACCATTCCCGATAGCCAAAACTCCGCCGTATAGGAGCTTGCCGACCAGCTTGGGCTGAGCCGCAGCCAGCTCCAAGAGTTGGTCGACGCGCCAGCGAAGGCCCAACGAGCGACTGAGCAAAGCAAAGCAGCGAAACGCACGGTCGATGAGTGCATGCGTGATAGTGAGGGACGCGGTGTGGGCGAATGGATGGAGGCTCACCTCAATCACTGTCAAAGTGCAGAACGAGTCGCCTCAGATCGATGATCGCTCCAACTTCGACAAGGAAGTCGAGCCCGAGGATCCCATTCATTTCGAATCCATAGTCGAGGGCACCAACCTCAACTTCGAACTCGCCAACTCCGACTCCGCCAAGGCTGAGCTTCTCCAACCGACGAGTGAAGACGTACTCCACACCCCCAACTCCTCTGAGTTTTCGGATTGGATCCCCAGGTTCTGGTTGGATGCTCAACTCGGCCAGCGCGTCGATTGACAAGACGGTCGTCGCGGAGCCTGTGTCCACCAACACGCTCGGGACCTCCACCTCACCACCTTCGTAGCCGACAACCACCGAAACAAAGAGCAGCGAGTCTCGTTGTTCAAGGTTCACACGCCCGTCCTTATCCCCACCCAACGACGCTCCTCGAGGCGGAGCTCTGGCTGATGGGTGTGCACGAACATGATGTCCCGCTGTGGAGCCTCATTGTGGCGACGACGGTAGGACTCAAACGCGGCCCGTCCGTCTTTGCAGATTTCGAGAACGTCGAGGTCCTCGACGAAAAACCACTTGCCCGCTTGGCTCGACTCGAGCACCTCGATGACTAGCCATTCGTCAGGATAGTTCGAGCGCGCATCCTTCCACTTCATGTCGCCCCCATGCAGTCGTTCAGACCCTAAAGACTCCTGCACAATCGCACGCAGTGCAAGTACTTTTCCCAGGCGTCTCGTGGCCGAAAGGAGATGTGGTGTCGGCGCTCGTCCGCTCCGCGATTTTTCACGGCTCAGCCTGTCAGGCGGTGGTCGGATGGGTTCGCCCCTCCGCATACCGAGCCGCCAAACCGGTCGCCCAGCCCGCCCGGGAGGTCCTGTCGAATGGGCTCGAAGGGAGTGAGATCGAATTCGTCCATTTTCGCCTGCCGATCGAACGAGAAGGGTTCGATAGGGTTGGAGTATCTTGAAAGCCAGAACAGCCTGCTCTTTACGTGCCGCTTGGACTGCTGCTGACTTGCCACTAACGTCGAGGACGAGAGCGGACTCTACACCTTGGGCAGTCGGCCGAAAAGCCGCGAATCGGCCCTCAGACAGATTTTGACGTTTCTTTGGCTCGTTCTCGCTGTTGTCACCGTGTGGTCCGACTCGGAATTCTGTGCCGAAGCGCACCTAGAAAGAAATCCGGATCTGCTGACTTTGCGTTGAGCTCCGAAGCCCAGGCTCACCACCACTCGCAAGAACAAATCCGAAGTCCCT